>CAZRZB010000133.1:0-7224 GCA_964604435.1 uncultured Aestuariivirga sp.
TCACTATCGCGCTCCAATTGATTGGACAGTTGAAAAACTGACATTTGCAAATACAAGAACTACTGATTGGATGTTGATTGAAAATGACGCTCGTTTGAACTTCGGTGTCCAGCGAGGCGCTGCGCTGAAGCCCGACGCTGAAGTCCTGGAAGCATTGCTTGATGATTTGAACACCTACAAGGCTCTCGATCGACTGTACCATTTGGGAGAAGCCGCACGCACTTCGGCAGCCGCTGCTCAGTCATTTGTGGGCTCATTGGACCTCCTTGGACTTCAAGGATATCCCCCTCAACTTTCCAAAGTAGATGAGAGCGCGGTGTTGGACTTGATCACCGCCCGCCTTGAAGCCCGCAAGAGCAAGGACTGGAAAGAGTCCGACCGCATCCGCGATGAACTCGCCGCCATGGGCATTGCCATTAAAGACAACAAGGACGGCACGACGAGTTGGGAGGTCAAGCGATGAGCGCGCGGCACCCCTCTCCCGCCCTTCGGGCACCCTCTCCCACAAGGGGAGAGGGCAGCAATCCTGCGGCATCTTCATCTTTGCCCTCCCCCCTTGTGGGGGAGGGTGGCGACGCGCGCAGCGCGTTGACGGGAGAGGGGCCTGCTGGCCGCACCTTGCGCCTTGCCAAGCATCTGCGCAAAAACATGACGGATGCCGAAACCCGGCTCTGGCACGAACTTCGCGCCAAACGGTTCGAGGACTATAAATTCAAGCGGCAGGTTCCAATTGGAAGATACATCGCGGACTTCGCCTGTCTCACCCATAAATTGATTGTTGAAGTCGACGGCAGCCAGCATGAGGGGTCGGAACACGACGTGATCCGCGATCAATGGCTGGCGGGCCAGGGTTTCAGGGTTCTGCGCCTGTGGAACCGGGAACTGCTGCTTGATCTGGATGGCGCTTTGCTTTCGATACTGGCGGCGTTGAAAGAGGCCCCTCTCCCGGCGCTTCGCGCCACCCTCTCCCACAAGGGGAGAGGGCAAAGAAAAACGAGTATGAAATCATGACCCGCGAACATATCTCACTCTTTGACACCACGCTGCGCGACGGGGCGCAGACGCCGGGCGTTGATTTTTCACTCGATGACAAGCTCGTGGTGATCGACCTGCTCGACAGCCTCGGCGTCGATTACATCGAGGGCGGCTATCCCGGCGCCAACCCGACGGACACCGCCCTCTTCGGCGAGGAGCGGAAAACCAGGGCCACCTTCATCGCCTTCGGCATGGTGAAGCGGGCCGGGCGCTCGGTCTCCAATGATTCCGGCTTGCAGGATCTGATCCGCGCCAAATCCAAGGCCATCTGCTTTGTCGCCAAGTCCTGGGACTATCATGTGCGCGTGGCCCTGGGCTGCACCAACGAGGAAAACCTCGACTCGATCCGCCAGTCGGTGAAAGCCGCCGCAGCCGCGGGCAAGGAAGTGCTGGTCGATTGCGAACACTTCTTCGATGGCTACAAGGCCAATCCCGACTACGCATTGGCCTGCGCCAGGGCGGCTCATGATTCAGGCGCGCGCTGGGTGGTGCTGTGCGACACCAATGGCGGCACCATGCCCGCCGAGATTTCAGAAATCGTCGGCGCCGTGGCCAAGATGGTTCCGGGCAGCCACCTCGGCATCCACGCCCATAACGACACGGATCAGGCCGTGGCCAATTCACTGGCGGCGATCGACGCCGGGTGCCGCCATGTGCAGGGCACCCTGAACGGCATCGGCGAGCGCTGCGGCAACGCCAACCTCGTCTCGATCATCGCCACCCTCGGCCTGAAGAAATCCTACCGCGACCGCTTTGCGATCAGCGTCGATGACGAACGCTTGCAGAACCTCACCCATGTGGCCCGCGCCTTCGATGAATTGCTGAACCGCGCCCCCAATGCCCAAGCCCCCTATGTGGGCAAGAGCGCCTTTGCCACCAAGGCCGGCATCCATGCCTCGGCCATCGTCAAGGAGCCGGAAACCTACGAGCATGTGAAGCCCGAAAGCGTCGGCAACCGCCGGCGCATGCTGGTCTCCGACCAGGCCGGAAAATCCAACCTGCTGGCCGAACTGCAGCGCGTCGGCATGAATGTCTCAAAAGACGACAAGCGCCTCGATGCGCTGCTGCGCGAAGTGAAGGAGCGCGAAGCGGTGGGTTATGCCTATGACGCCGCCGATGCCTCCTTCGAGTTGCTTGCCAGACGCACCCTGGGCAGCGTGCCCCATTACTTTGATGTGCTGTCCTTCCGCGTCATCGTCGAGCAGCGCGACAGGGAAATGATCTCCGAGGCGGTGGTCAAGGTGAAGGTGGGGGACGAAACCTTCATCAACGCGGGCGAGGGCAACGGCCCGGTGAATGCCCTTGACGTGGCGCTGCGCAAGGACCTGGGCAAGTTCCAGCCTTATATCAACGACCTCGAGCTTGCCGACTACAAGGTGCGTATCCTCAATGGCGGAACGGGAGCCACAACCCGCGTGCTGATCGAAAGCCGGGACGGCAAGGGCGACCGCTGGTTCACCGTTGGCGTTTCCCCCAACATCGTCGAGGCCTCGTTCCAGGCCCTGTCGGATTCCATCATCTACAAGCTGCTGCGCGAAGGCGTCACCGGTGACAGTTGACATGCGGGCGCTTCATGTGACCCATGCCGGTTCGCCAATTGCGGCGCCGGAGTCGCACCGCTAAACCCCGGAGCATGACAGCCATCGAGAACCCCTTGAAAACCGGTCTGACCGCAGCCGAAAAGGGCGTTCTTTACGCCGTTTTTGCCCATCTCACCTGGGGGGCCATGGCGGTCTATTTCGGCTTTCTGCGCCATGTCTCGCCGCTGGAAATCGCCGTGCACCGGGGCCTCTGGTCGATTCCCTGCGCGGCCCTCATGGTCTGGTGGCTCGGCCAGTACGGCGATGTCTGGAAGGCCTTGGCCTCCAAGCGCAACCTCGCCATTCTCACCCTCACCAGTTCCATCATTGTCTTCAACTGGGGCTTCTATGTCTGGTCAATCGAAGCGGGCCGCACCCTGGAGTCCAGTCTCGGATACTACATCAATCCGCTGCTGAATGTGGTCATGGGCTACCTGTTTCTGGGCGAACGCTTCAACCGCCTGCAGATGGTGGCCCTTGTCCTTGCGGTCATCGCGGTCCTTATCCAGACCTTTGCCGCGGGCGTGTTCCCCTGGCTCGGCCTGATGCTGGGTTCGTCTTTTTGCCTCTATGGCTTCCTGCGCAAGACCGTCGCGGTGGGTCCAACCCAGGGCTTCTTCATTGAAGTCTGCATCATCGCCATTCCCCTGCTGCTGATGCAGTACTGGCTCGTGGAGCATGGCCAGGCACATTTTGGCGGCACCGCAAAGGACACGCTGCTGCTCATGGGCTGCGGGGTGATGACCTCTACCGCCCTGATCTTCTTCGCGGCGTCCGTGAAGCTGTTGCGTTATTCGACCGCGGGACTTCTGCAGTATATCTCGCCGACCCTGGTGTTCATGACCGCCGTATTCATTTTCGGCGAGCCCATGGACAAGTGGAAGCTCCTGTCCTTTGTCATCCTGTGGATCGGCCTTGCGATCTATTCCTTCTCGGCGCTGCGCGACGAGAAAAACCGCCGGGCCGAGGCGGAAGCGCTGGTCTAGATAATTTCGCGGAGCAGTTCCAGCGGAACCCTTGGGTGGCTGTTGGCCAGGCGGTACTCGAAGGCCGGCACCACATCGGCCGCCGATGCCACCACATCCAGCTTGAATTCCATGCCCTCGCGAATGAATTTCTCCTCGCGCATGTGCTTGATGAGCGTGAGAAAGGGATCCCAATAGTCTTCGATGTTGCACAGGATGATGGGCTTTGCGTGCTGGTCCAATTGGGCCCAGGTGGAAATCTCGGTGAGTTCTTCCAGCGTGCCGATGCCGCCGGGCAGGGCTACGAAACCCGTTGCGTGCTCGAACATGGCCATCTTGCGTTCATGCATGCTCTTGGTGACGATCAGTTCGTTGACCCCGGTAAGCATGCGCTCCTTGGTGCCGAGGAACTCCGGTATGATGCCGGTCACATAGCCGCCGGTGGCCAGCACGGTCTTGGCCACTTCCCCCATCAGGCCAAGGCTGCCGCCGCCATAAACCAGGCCGATGCCGGCCTCCACCATGGCTGTGCCAAGGTTCCTGGCCGCCTCCATGTAGGCGGGGTTCCTGCCGGGGCCCGAGCCGCAGTAGACACAAAGGTTGTGATCCGGTTTTTTCAAGCGTTTCGCCTCATGTTGCTGGGAGCAGCTAATCTTTGCTGATTCGCCGCATTGGCCTTAATAATGTGGACGACTCCTATTATCTAATAGCCTATTCGCCGCAGCTGCGGCTATGGTGTTGTATTCATGATTACGGACGGCTTTCGATGAAAATTAACCCCCTCGCAGTCTTCACTGGCCTCACTCTGGTCACCCTTGCAGCCCTCTTTTATGTGGAGCGGAACAAATCGGTGGAGGAGGGACCTTCCTCCACCGCCAAGGTAGAGCCTCTGGCGGTGCCGGAACCGCCGAAGCCCGCCGAACCCGCCAAGGTGGAACCCGCCCCCGAGGCCAAGGTCGAGCCAGTCCCGGCTGCTACCCCGGAGCCGGCGCCAGCCCCGGCAGTCGAACCGCCCAAGGTCGAGGAGCCCGCCAAGGTTGAGGTTGCCCCTGCCGAACCCATTGAAAAAGCGAAAGTAATTCCAAGTTTTGACACGGTGCGCGTTGAACCCACGGGTGATGCTGTCATCGCCGGGCAGGCCGAGCCCGGGGCCGAAGTAACCGTCAAGCTCAATGGCCAGACGGTAGGAACGGCGGTTGCCAACGCCGACGGCGCCTTTGTGGTCATTCCCGGCAAGCCCCTGCCGACCGGGGCCGGGGCCCTGTCGATTGAGGCCAAGAGCAACGAGGTTGTCGTCGCCTCGGTCGAAACCGTTGCCGTCGATGTCAAGGGAAGTCCGGAGAGCACGCCGCTCGTGGCTGTCTTGAATCCCGACGCGCCAACCAAGGTCATCCAGGCGCCGGCGGCCCAGACTCCCGCCTTGCCCGCCTCCGCGACTGTCAACCTCGATACGGTTGATTACGACCAGGCCGGCAACATTGTCTTCAGCGGCCGCGGTCCTGCCGGCAGCAAGGTGCAGATCTACGTCGACAACCAGGCCTACGGCCTGGCTGAAATCGGCGGCGAGGGAACCTGGACGCTTGCCGGCCTGGCGCCGCTCACCGTCGGCCCACATGCCCTGCGCGCCGATGAAATCGGCGGCGACGGCGCCGTCAAGAGCCGCATTGAGATGCCGTTCTACCGCGAGGAGCCAAGCAAGGTTGCCAGTGCGCCTGTAACGGCGGAAGCGCCCAAGCCCGCGGAAGTGGCACAGGCCGAGGAGGCGCCGGCAGCGCCTGCCGCCGCGCCGGCGGCGCCAGCGCTGACGGCAACACCTGAAGTGGTTGCCCCGGCGGCCGCGACGGCCGAGCCCCCCGCCGAACAGCCTGCCGGTGAGGCAGCCCAGGCTCCCGCCGCCGTGGAAACGCCCGAAGCCCCGACGCAGATCGTAATCCAGCCCGGAAACAACTTGTGGAAGCTGTCGCGCCAGATCTATGGCAAGGGCAGGCTCTACACGGTGATCTATGAGGCCAACAAGGACCAGATCCGCAAGCCTGACCTGATCTATCCGGGACAGGTTTTCATTACGCCCAAAGCTGACGCGGCAACGACTGGGCAATAAAGGTCAAAGACTTAATGAGCCGGAAATTGCCGACCAGCCCTGCGGACTTCGCCAGCGGCGACGGAAACCAATGGAAAACCCTCAGGAGCCTCTTGCCCTACCTGTGGCCCGAAGGCCGCACGGATTTGAAGGTTCGTGTCGTCCTGGCGATGATCGCCCTGTTCGCCTCCAAGATCATCACCGTGCTCACCCCCTACAGTTTCAAATATGCCACCGATGCCCTGACCGCCGCGGGAGGCCCCGCCGCCATCGCCTTCAGCGTTCCGTTCTTCTTTGTCATGGCTTATGGCGTGGGACGCATCATGATGGTGGTGCTGGCCCAGATCCGCGATGCGATATTTGCCAAGGTTGGCCAGCGCGCCGTGCGCGAGCTGTCCATCCGCACCTTCCGCCACCTCCATGCGCTGTCGCTCAAGTTCCACCTTGAGCGCCGCACCGGCGGCCTGGCGCGGGTCATTTCGCGCGGCACCGCCGGGGTCGATACGGTATTGCGCTTTTCGCTGTTCAATACCTTTCCGACGGCCCTGGAAATTGCCTTGGTGGCCGGTGTCCTGGCATGGTCCTTTGGCTGGATGTATGCCGCCGTCATCCTGGCGACCGTGGTCTTCTATCTTTGGTTCACCTACGCCGCAACCGAATGGCGCATCAACCTGCGGCGCAACATGAATGAAGCCGATACCGATGCCAATACGAAAGCCATCGACAGCCTGCTCAACTTTGAAACCGTGAAGTATTTCGGCAACGAGGAGCATGAAGCCGCCCGCTTTGATGTCTCGATGCTGAAATTTGAAAAGGCCGCGGTGAAGACCTGGGTGTCGCTGGCGGTGTTGAACGCCGGCCAGACGATTATTTTTGCCACCGGCCTGACCATTGTCATGCTCATGTCGGCCTTCGCCATCAGCAAGGGGCAGGCCACGATCGGTGATTTCGTGATGATCAACGCCCTGATGGTGCAGCTTTACATGCCCTTGAACTTCATCGGTTCGTCCTACCGTGAAATCAAGCAGGGCCTGATTGACGTGGAAGGGATGTTCGCCCTGCTGTCGGTGAATGCCGAGATCAAGGACCGGCCGGGAGCCCTGCCGCTCAAGGCCGCCAAGGGCGCCATTGCCTTCGAGAATGTGAGTTTTTCCTACGACACGGAAAGGCCGATCCTCAGGGGCATATCGTTCACCGTTCCGGCGGGACATACGGTGGCCATCGTCGGCCCCTCGGGAGCGGGAAAATCCACCATTTCCCGCTTGCTCTACCGTTTCTACGAGCTCAGCGGTGGCTGCATCACCATCGACGGGCAGGACATCGCGCAAGTCACGCAGAAATCCTTGCGCGCGGCGATCGGCATGGTGCCCCAGGACACCGTGCTGTTCAACGACACCATCCGCTACAACATCCGCTATGGCCGGCCCGATGCTAGCGATGCCGATGTCGAAGCCGCCGCGAAGAGGGCGCAGCTGCACAAGTTAGTTATGAACCCGCCGCCAGGCTAAGACTCCATGGTCCGCCGTACGGGGCGTGCCCGTTCGGGCGGCGGGAACGCACCCGG
>CAZRZB010000134.1:0-4728 GCA_964604435.1 uncultured Aestuariivirga sp.
CGACCACGATCGTCTTCGCCTTCGTCAATCTTCTCAAGCTGCCGCCCTACTGGTTCCTGGGGCAGGTGAATTTGGCCAGCCTGGAAATTGCGGTGAAACTGGCGCCCATCGCCATCGTCGGCGCCTATCTTGGTTTCAGGCTCACCACCCTGCTTCCGGAGAAAACCTTCTACCGCATCGTGGAGGTGGCGCTGTTCATCATCTCCTTGAAGCTGATCTATGACGGCGTTTCCGGTCTGGTCCACGGCTGAAGCGCTTGCGCTCTGGCCGGTACAATAGGGACAATAAAATTGTTGCCGACCGGGTTCTGGAGACCTAGCTTTCCGCCCATGCAGCTTGTCTTTCATACCCTCGATGTGTTCACCAACCGCAGGTTCGGCGGCAATCCGCTGGCCGTGGTGCTTGACGCGGATCATCTGTCCACAGCGCAGATGCAGACGATCTGCAAGGAATTCAACCTGTCCGAAACCATCTTCGTGATGAAGCCGGAAGACCCGGCGAACACGGCGCGGGTGCGGATTTTCTTTCCCGGCGGCGAAATGGCTTTTGCCGGGCACCCCACAGTCGGCTGCGCCGTGCTGCTGGCGGAAATGAAGAACAAAGCCACCTGCAATTTCGAGACGATGATCCGGCTGGAGGAGAAAGCCGGACTGGTGCCGGTGAAGGTTTCTCGCATCGGCGGCGCGCCGCGCGGGCAGTTCACCGCGCCGGTCGTTCCTTTCCATGCGGAGGTGCCGCTGCCATCCGTTGCGGAGACAGCCCGCGCCCTCAACCTTGCACCCGGCGACATCGGCTTCGAAGGGCACGGCCTTGCCTCACTGGAAGGCGGCCCGCGCTTCTTCTATGTGCCGGTCAACAACCGCGCCGCATTGGAAAAATCCCAGGTGATCGAGCCCTACTGGTCGGCACTTATCAGGCCGATGGGCGGGGTCGATGCGGCTTATCTCTATACCCGCGGCGGCGATGGTCCGCACACAAGCTTCCGCGCCCGCATGTTTGCGCCCACGGGCGGCATTCCAGAGGATCCCGCTACGGGCTCGGCCACGGCGTTATTGGCGGCGCAACTGCTGAAAGCGGAGTCCCTGAAGGACGGGACCCATAAGTGGCAACTGGAGCAGGGTTACGAGATGGGACGGCCCTCCGATCTCTTCCTCGAGGCAGACGTGCATGGCGGCAAGCTCATGGCCGTGCGTGTGGCCGGCCATGCTGTCCGGGTCATGCAGGGTACGCTGGAAATCTAAGAGCACACTGAAGCACGTGGTGAAGAGGCCCTCATCCGGCCTGTCGGCCACCTTCTCCCATTCTTCGAACGGGAGAAGGCAAAACTGCTTGAGATTATCGCCTTCTCCCGTGGCTCTTTGGCCATGGGAGAAGGTGGCCGAAGGCCGGATGAGGGCTCTTCCTGACTACTGGATATTAAGCATCGCCTTGGCTTCGGCGGTGACGTCGAGGCCCTCGGCTTCGTTGCCGGCGCCGCAGAGCTGCACCGCCTGATTGCGCATGTCCTCGAGCTGGGCGCGGTTGTCTGCATCCAAGTCCTGGCTGGCCAGGGCCGCGTCGATTTTTTCGATGTCGTCCTGGCACTGGCCGGCCAAAGCGACGGTCGAAACCGCCAGCAGAAACGAGGCGGCAAGCATGAAGGTCTTCATAATGGACTGGTCCCCAAGCGATGGTTGGCACTTCTCGCAACCAATAATGACCGAACTTTGCCTGATTCTGGAGCCTGGAAAAAACATCAGCAATGCGGCGTAATTGCCACAGTCGCTATCTGGCGGCTTTTTCACCGCCGGCGAGCACGATGACGCCGATGATGATGGTGCCCGTCAGGATCAGCCGCACGCCGGCGCTGGCGCCGAAGGTATTGAGCATGGTGACCAGCAGGTACATGAACAGAGCGGCCCCCCAGATGCCCGGAACGCTGGCCCGGCCGCCGGCGACGGAGGTGCCGCCGATAACCACCACGGCGATGGAGGCAAGGAGGAATTCCTCGCCCATGTTGAGGGCGGCCCCGCCGGAAAAACCCGACAGCAAGATGCCGCAGACGCCTGAGAGCAGGGCGCTCAGCACATAGGTCATGAAGCGTGTCCGGTTGACGTTGATGCCCGCCAGCCAGGCGGCGCGCGGATTCTGGCCGATGGCCAGCACGGCCCGCCCATAGACGGTGCGCCTGATCACGATTGCGAGAATGACGCTGAGGACGGCGACGAGGATGGCGGCCAGGGGAATTCCCAGAAGGCGGGTTGTGGCGAAGGCGTCGAGCGGAAGCGGCGGCTTGATGCGGATACCCCGGCCGTAGGAAATCGCCGTCGAAAGCACCAGAAAACTTGCGGAGAGGGTGGCGATGATGGGCGGGATGCGCAGCAGGCGGATGAGGCCGTAGTTGAAGACGCCCACCAGGAAGCTCGCGCCGAGGGCGGCGCCAATGCCGAGCAGCAGGCGGGCCGAATCGGTGTCCATCACTTTCATCGCAACCACGCCGGAAAGGGTGATGGTCGCCGGAATGGAGAGGTCAACATTGCCCGGACCGGTGGTAATCACCATCATCTGGCCGAGGCCGACGATGATGCTGAAGGTGGCAAAGGAGAGGGCCGCGGTGAGGATTTCTCCGGCCCCCTGGCCCCCGGTGTAGGCAATTGTCGCGAGCCACACGCCGATGGCCGCCAGGAAAGACCAGATCCAGGGTTCGCGCCGCAGCCTGTTCCAGAGGTTGATCATTGGCTTGCGTCCTTTGTGGTCAACGGCGCCTTGAGCGCCAGGACGAGGATGAGGATGGCGCCCTGGGCCCCGATCTGCCAGTCGGGGGATACTTTCAGGAAGATCAGGAATGATCCGGCAAGGGCAAGGGTGAGGGCGCCGATCACCGCGCCGAGGGGCGAGACCCGTCCGCCGATGAATTCGCCGCCGCCCAGGATGACCCCGGCGATTGAGTAGAGCGTGTAGCGGTCGGCCACATGGGCGTCCGCCGAGGTCGTGAGGCCGAGCAGCGAAAGGCCCGACAGCACGCCAAAGAAACCGGCCAGGGCATACATTGCCGATTTGGTTTTCAGCATCGACCAGCCGGCCCTTTCCATGGCGCGCGGATTGCCGCCAGCGCCGCGGGCAATCACCCCGAGGGAGGAATGCATGAGGGCCAGTTGGACCAGCAGGCCGATGACAATGGCCGCGATGATGGGGAAGGGAACGAGCGGGGACTGCAGTCCCATGATCGCTTTCAGCCAGTCCGGCGCCTTGCCGCCGGGCGAGGGGAGAATGAGCACAGCGATGCCGAGCCAGACAAATGAGAGCCCGAGGGTTACCACGATGGAGGGCAGGTTGCGGCTGTGGATCAGGGCGCCAACCGCGGCATAGGCGGCAATGCAAAGGAGCAGCGCCAGGGTGCCGAGCAGGGGGTTGGTGTAGAGGAGGGTTGCCGAGATGCAGCCGACGAGGCCGACGAAGGGGCCGATGGAAAGATCGAGATCGTTGACGGTAATGACAAACATCTGGGCGATGGTGGCAAGGGCGATCGGCACGGCGTATTGCAGCATGAGGTTCAGGCCGAAATAGCTCATGGTGCGGGGCTGCACGTAGAAGGTTGCGCCCAGGACGACCATGAGGGAAATGATCGGCAGCAATGACCGCAGCAGGCTCCGGCTCATGCGGCGGAACTTTCGGCAAATGAAGCGTGCAGTATCTTCTCCTCGGTCAGGTCCTCGCGGCTCAGGGTGGCCGAGATGGCGCCGTTGCGGAATACATAGGCCCGGTCGCAGTACTGCAGTTCTTCCATTTCGGTGGTGTACCAGATGAAGGTGCGTCCGGCACTGGCTTCCTTGGCGATCATTTCATAGACTTCGAGCTTGGTGCCGATATCGACGCCGCGCATGGGATCGTCCATCAGGATGATCCTTGCCTCCGATCCCAGGGCCCGGGCAAACAGGGCCTTCTGCTGGTTGCCGCCCGACAGGGTGAGGATGTTGTTGTGCATGTCGGGGGTGCGGATGGCCATGCGCTTTTTCCATTCGGCAGCCAGCCCGTCCTCGGCCTCGCCGGAGATGAGCCCATGTTTCTTCAGGGCGCGGAGCGAACGCACCGTGACGTTCTCGGCAATGGACCAGAGATTGAAAATGCCGTCGGACTGGCGGTCGCCGGCGATGAAGGCCAGCGGGGCCGTCACTTCGGCCTCGCTCTTGGCATAGATCTGCAGCAGCATGCGGGTCTGGCCATGGCCCGCGAGGCCGGCAAGGCCGATGATCTCGCCCTGGTGGGCGAGGAGTTCGCCCGACTGGTCCGCCGTCTGCGGCCTGGCGCGGACGGCAATGGGGGCGGCGGATTTTGCTTCGGCTGATTTTGCCACGGCGGATTTCTTCTCGGTCAGGTCGGTGCCCATGGCGGCGACGAGGGAATGGCGGTCAAAACCCTTGGCGGGGCGTTCCGTCACGGTCTTGCCGTCCTTCATCACCACGATGCGGTCGCAGGTTCCGAGAATGTCGCCGAGCAGATGGGAGATCAGGATGACGCTGGTACCCTTTGCCACCTGTGTCCTGACAAAGGCGAGGAGCTGCCGGGCGGTCACGGCATCGAGCGAGGAGGTCGGCTCATCGAGGATGACGAGGCGCAAGGGGATATCGGTCACGGTGAAGGCGCGGGCGATTTCCGCCATCTGGCGCTTGCCGATGGGCAGGTCGGAAATGGCGTCATTGGGATTGATGCCGTGGCCGGGGAAGATTTCATCGAGCTTGGCGCGGGCCA
>CAZRZB010000134.1:4828-7211 GCA_964604435.1 uncultured Aestuariivirga sp.
TCCAGAATCATCTGGGCCACCCAGAAGGCGAGCGTCGAAACGCCCGGGGCGATGGAAACCGACATGGTCTCATAGCCATTGGCGTCCTTCTGTTCCTTCCACCACTGCAGTTCGTCCTGGCGGTTGCCCATGATGATCAGGGGGGTTGGCCGGCCGGCGGCCTTGAAGGCCTGGGCCGCGCCATAGCCGTCGCCGCCCTGGGTGACCACGGCCTTCACCTCAGGCAGCGACGGCAGGATGCCGGCAACCGCCTTCTGGGCTACTTCCTGGGCCCAGTCACCGTGGACCGAACCTACGATCTTGAACTGCGGATATTTTTCGACGCCGCGGTGAATGCCCTTGGAGATTTCATCGTCCACGAACACCCCGGCCAGCCCGCGGATTTCCAGCAGGTTGCCGCCGTCTTTCATCTTTTCGTTCAGGTAATCGAGCTGCACCTCGCCCATCTTGGCGAAGTCCACGGCGATGCGGTAGGCGCAGGGCTCGGTGACGATGCCGTCGAAGGAAACCACGACGATGCCGGCATCGCAGGCCTGCTTGACCACGCCGTTCAAGGCGTCGGGCGAGGCGGCGTTGATGACGATGGCGTTATAGCCCTGGAGGATCAGGTTCTGGATCTGGGCGGCCTGTTCGGTCACCTGGTTTTCCGAGGTGGTGAACGGATCGGCGGCGGCAACGATACCGGCTTCAACGGCCGGCTTGGTCACCTTGTCCCAGCTTTTCAGCATCGCCTGGCGCCAGGAGTTTCCGGCGTAATTGTTGGACAGGGCGATTTTCTTGTCCTTGGTGTCAGCGAAGGCCGAACCGCTTGCCAGGATGGCGGCGGCGGCGACGGTGCTAACCAGCAGTTTCTTCAACATACAACTCTCCCATGAGTTTCCGGGCCTTCTCAAACGAGGCCCCCGCTCATATCTAACCGCATTGGCGGAGGGCCGCAATGGCGTATTTGGCCCATTCGTATGATAAATGGTCTCAGGGGGAGGGGGCTCCCGGCAGCTTGCGCCGGGGGCCCAATTGCCCTAAGCAGGGGCCATGTTGGCAAGCCTCCGCACCCTGACCCTCCTCCTTCTTAGCTCCCCCTGAGGGCCGGTTGGGCGCGCGCCTTGGCTCTTTGGGGAAAAGACCTTAGAAACCAACCCAACAGCTAAGAGATTCCTTCCATGATGATTTCGCCCAAAGAAAAATACCGCGCCTATGCGCCGGTCAGCCTGCCTGACCGGCAGTGGCCCAACCGCAGCATCACCCGCGCCCCCATCTGGTGCTCGGTGGACCTGCGCGACGGCAACCAGTCGCTCATCGAGCCCATGGGCCACGAGCGCAAGATGCGCATGTTCAACGCCTTGCTCGGCATGGGCTTCAAGGAAATCGAGGTGGGCTTCCCCTCCGCCTCGCAGACGGATTTCGATTTTGTCCGCTTCCTCATCGAGCAGAAGAAAATCCCCGAGGGCGTCACCATCCAGGTGCTCACCCAGAGCCGCGAGGAGCTGATCCGCCGCACCTTTGAATCGCTGAAAGGGGTGAAATCAGCCATCGTGCATCTCTACAACTCCACCTCGGAACTGCAGCGCCGCGTCGTCTTCAAGCTCGACAAGGCGGGCATCACCGATATCGCGGTGCGGGGCGCCAGGCTCATCATGCAGCTCGAAAAGGAATTCGGCCTGGAAGGCGTCATCCGCCATGAATACAGCCCGGAAAGCTTCACCGGCACGGAGCTGGATTACGCCGTGGAGATCTGCGAGGCGGTGATGGATGTCTACCAGCCCACGCCCCAGAAGAAGCTCATCCTCAATCTCCCGGCCACGGTGGAAATGTCCACCCCCAACATCCATGCCGACCAGATCGAATGGTTCTGCCGCAAGATCAAGAACCGCGATTGCCTCACCATCTCGCTTCACCCCCATAACGACCGGGGCTCGGCGGTGGCGGCCACCGAGCTTGCGCTTCTCGCGGGGGCCGACCGGGTCGAGGGCACGCTCTTCGGCAATGGCGAGCGCACCGGCAATGTCTGCCTCGTCACACTCGCCATGAACCTGTTCACGCAAGGCATCGATCCGGAACTGGATTGCAGCCACATCAACGATCTGGTGCGCATGGCGGAATATTGCAACCAGTTGCCGGTGCATCCGCGCCACCCCTATGCGGGCGAACTGGTGTTCACGGCGTTTTCCGGCTCGCACCAGGATGCCATCAACAAGGGCTTCAAGGCGATGAAGGCCTCCAACAAGCCGTTGTGGGAGGTGCCTTACCTGCCGATCGACCCCATGGACCTCGGGCGCTCCTACGAGGCCGTGGTGCGGATCAATTCGCAAAGCGGCAAGGGCGGCATTGCCTATATCCTGGAAACCGAACACGGCATCGAATTGCCGCGGCGCCTGCAGATCGA
>CAZRZB010000135.1:0-7138 GCA_964604435.1 uncultured Aestuariivirga sp.
CCGAAAGAACCAGATTGCGACGGAAGTGGCAATAAGCTAGTGCAATTCCATGAAAATGCGTCAACGCAAGTTAATCGGCATTTTTGCCACCATTGCATTTCTCGCGGTCTATGCGTTGATTGCCATGGCATTGGGCGGGAAATATGTAGTTGGGCTCGGGCCGGCCATTGAACTGCCGGCTTTCATTCTGCTGGGGGTAGGATGGACCCCGGCTGCCATGCTTCTAATTCGCTGGATGTCCCGGCCAGACCGGGCGGATTAGGCCACGTTCAATTGTCTGAAGCCGTTCCACAGGGCAAGAACTGAGCCGGACAACAATACATCCACATAGCGAAGCTTCTGAAACTGCCCGGCAAGGGACAGTCGCGGGAGAGCGGTCAAATGTGCCTGGTGGCCGGGAAAAATCAGTCCCTTCCGGCTGGTTACTGCAGCCACATAGCCTACGTCAGCTGCAAGCCTGAAATCCCGGGATGACGCGGAGTTGGCGTCACCATATGGATAGGCAAAGAATTTCGGCTCACGGCCTATTTCCATCGCAATCCGGCGCCGGGATTCCACAAGCTCGAACCGCGCATCGGTTTCGTCCAGTTGGGCCACGGCATAATGATTGACCGAATGGGCTCCAATGGTGCACAGCGGATCTCTTGAAATTTCGCGCAGTTCATCCCATGTCATGGCAGCAGCGCGGCAGATGGCTCCGAGATCAACACGGTTGGCGTTGCAGAACTCCTTGATCCAGGTGCGCTGTTGCTTTTGCCCTAACTGGCGCACAGGCCAATAGAGTTGCGCCCAGGCCGCTTTCTTCTTCACATCGCTGACGGTGTCGAAGTGCAACTCCGTTTTCCCGATTTTGGCATTTACCCTGTTGTTTCCAGCAATGACTGCCTCCAGTCCGCGCCACCACATTTCGCAGGTTCCGTCCTGGATGGCGGGGCTTGCGAATATGGTAAACGGACACTGATGTTTTCTGAAAATCGGCCTCGCATGAACGAGATTGTCGCGGTAGGCGTCATCAAGGGTGAAAACCACGAAGGGTCTTGTTTCCGGACTATTGACCCGAATACGCCGCACCGCCTCATCCAAGCTTACCGGATCATAGCCGCGGGATTTTACAAAACTGATGACACTATCAAGAAATTCGGGGGTCACTTCAAGTCCTGCGTTCGGGGCAAAGCCCGTCTGCAGGCCGCCGCCAGGACGCACATGGTGCAGCATAAAAATTGCACCCATGCCGCCAAATACTGACCGAAGGGCTTGGGAAGCCCCGGAAAAATAAAGCAGTTCCAGACCGGATTTCAGTATGGCGGTTTTTGCCATGTCATTGCATTTCTGATCAACTGAAAGACTTGTGGTTTCATGCCATGAGTAAAGCACAATTCTTGCCAACCACTTGATTGGGCGGGATCCAAACCGAAGAAACCTGAAAACTGGTTAACAGATAGGAAGTGATTCCCAGAAATCCGACTAGCCAGATGCGGCCAGGCGCAATTCATCCACCGGCAACGGCTCGAGCCTGGCAAACTGTACGTCGACCAATCCAGACTCGCGAAGAGTCTTTGCCGTGCTCGCCACATCGGTTTGCCGAAGCCCTGATGCCAGAAGAAGTGCTGCTTGGCACTTGCCGATCAATTCAGGTGTCTTTTTCGACTCCTCCCCTGCGTGAAGCAGGATAACGTCATAAATGCTTCCCAAGGTGCCCAGAACGGCGTCAATGCGCTGCTCCATGCGAGACACGGTTGCCTCAGTTCTTTCAACGCCGAAGCGCAGGAGATGGACATTCGAGAGCGGGTCACGGGCGACCACCTTGGTAAAGTCTGTCGTCCCTGCCAGGAGATCGGTGAACCCCGGCCCAGGCGACAGGCCAAATAGAGCCTCAACACCTGAGCCATCTGGAGCCAGGTCGACCACAATCACGCGTGCACCATGCGATGCAACGGCCCGGGCAAGAACAACCGAAACCATTGAAGAGTCCGTAAACCCGCCCCCCAGACTGGCTATGGCAAAGCGTCGGAGCCCGGTGGTTCTTTGGAGTCTCAAGGCCCACTCGGCCACTTTCTGTGAAGCAACTCGCAGTCCGCGAAGGTCCCCGGAATTGGCATTCTTCAGGAGTTCCTGGTTTCCCGGCAGCGAAGACGCTGACGGGAAGACGGCGAGAGGTTGCGCGACACCTGCCGGCGCGGGCGGGGGTTCAACAATCGGCCTTCGTGGCGGCAGTTCGTGCACTTGTGCCACGCTGCCTGCCGCGCGTGGAGCAGACTCAGCGGGCGAATGGGCAGCAGCCACATCCGGCATTCCCAAGCGGTTAGCGGCCGCCATGATTTCCATCAGGAAGGAAAGCCCCAGCGCCAGGGCCAGCCCGGCCAGCGTGATGAGCAATACCAGCGGCCCGGATTTTGGAAATGATGGGGACGCCGGCACTCCTGCCTGCTGGATTATTCTTGCCATGCCCGGCTGAGTGGACAGATCCTGGCGTGCGCTTGCGTCAGCATAGCGCAAGAGAAGCGACTCAAGCAGCGCCTTGTCGGCGGCCGACTCACGTTCAAGGGCCTTCAGTTTGACCTCACTCAAATTCTCGCTCGACTTGCGGCCCTTCATTTCTTCAAGATATGCCCGCAATGCTTTTTCCCTGGCCTCGGCGATCTTCGCCTGCTGGTCCAGGCTGTCAACAAGCTTCAAGGCTTCACTGCGGATCTGCCTGTCAATGTTTCTCAAATCATTCTGCGCGGCAATCATCTTTGGGTGGCTGGGAAGGTAAGTCGCTGACAACTCGGCGGCACGCCGTGCCGATGCCACCTGCTGCTCACGCAAGCTTTGAATCAGCGGCGAATTCAAGACCTCGGTTGAAGCTGCAACCGAGCCCTTCGAGGCCAGAAGATTCTTTATTGATTTGGCCCGTTCCTCGGCCTCGGTGCGCGTTGCCTGCGCAAGGGTCATCTGCGTGTTGAGTTCGGAAAGCTCCTGGGCCCCGAGGGTCGAGGTTTCGCCCTGTAACAGGCCGGCTTGGGAACGGAACTCTTCAATCCTGGCCTCGGAGGCAACAACTTTCTCGCGCAAATCTTCGATTTGCTTGGCAATCCAGTCGCGAGCGCGCGCCGTTGGCCGGGAGTTGCTTTCCGCCGTCGAGGCAACATAGGTGCTGACAAGCGTGTTGGCCACCTCGGCAGCCGTTGCCGGCACTGAAGCGGAATATTTTATGGCAACCACATTCGACTCGGGCACCTGATAGACGGTGAGTTCTTCCATCACGCGTTTCAAAGCCCTCTGCTGGGGCGTTTGCAGCCGCGGATCTTCGCCAAATCCAAAGGCAAGGAGGTACTGCTTGATTTTGCCGAGGCCTTTTTCCCTCAAGGAATCAAACTCCGGGCGCTCCTGAAGTTTCAGATTCGCAACCACGCGCAACGCCAGATCTTGGGATCTCAGCACTGACATCTGACTTTTGATGATGCGGTCGTCGACGGGATCAGGGCGCAGTTCGTCGGCGGTTTGCGTCCGGTCATAGGGCGATGACAGGTTTTCGATCAGCACCAGGGCTTCGGTCGAATAGACCGGCTTGAAAAACTTTACCAGCCCGAGACCGACCGAAAAGGCCAGCAGGGTGAAAACCAGAATGAGCAGCTTTCGCCGCCAGACGCCGCGCGCAACGTCGAGAAGACTGATCGTCGATGCCAATTGCGGCTGGTTGTTCATGGTTATGACAAGCACTCTGATCGGGCTGCAGGAGCGGCCTGTTTTCGACAATTATGGTAACCAAATCCTTAAGATATGAAGAACGCTCATTAAGTCATTGCTAACCATAAACCCACTATGTTTCCTACGCGGGCGATCGAAGGCTCGCGTTTTGGCAAGTTGGACGGAACCCGGTGCGTAAGCGTAGTTGTATTCTCTTCCTGGTGGCGCTTGCGCTCGGCGGTTGCGCCCAAACCTGGGAACAATCGGGCCCCGT
Organism: uncultured Aestuariivirga sp.; assembly: GCA_964604435.1. Taxonomy (GTDB): domain Bacteria; phylum Pseudomonadota; class Alphaproteobacteria; order Rhizobiales; family Aestuariivirgaceae; genus Aestuariivirga. Next base: position 3,944 of record CAZRZB010000135.1, read on the forward strand.
CTCGCCAGCCGGCGGCACCGGGCTGATGGCGGATGGCAGCATCGCCGAGGGACCCTCGGCTGTCTCAAGCATTTCCCAATTGCCTTCCCACGATTCTGCCGGCGTCGTTGCCCCGTTCGGCACGCAGGGAACGGCAGCGGCCTATGAATATCTCACTGGCTACAAGGTGGGCGCCGGCGACCGCCTCACCATTCGGGTGGCCGGCGAAAGCGATCTCACGGCAGACTTTCTGGTAGACGGCTCCGGCAACATCTCGTTGCCCTACATTCAAACCATCCATATTGCCGGGATGACAACCCCGCAGATCGAAAAACTGGTAACGTCACGGTTGCGCAACGGCTATTTGAGGGATCCAAAAGTCTCAGTTCAGGCAACAGCGCTGCGGCCGTTCTACATTCTGGGAGAGGTCACAACATCCGGCAGTTTCGCCTATCAAAGCGGGATTACCGTGCAAAACGCCATTGCAATCGCCGGCGGCTATAGTGCGCGTGCCGACCAGGGAGCCGTGCTGGTCACGCGCAAGAACGTGGCCGGTACAGAAACACACCGGGTTCCCGTAACCACCCAGGTCTATCCAGGCGATATCATTTATGTGCGTGAGCGCTGGTTTTAACCGGGAAGCGCGCCCATGAAAATCCTGCATGTGTTCCGGACTCCGGTGGGCGGATTGTTCCGCCATGTGCGCGACCTCGCGCGCGGCCAGTGCGAACTCGGCCACGACGTTGGCATCATCTGCGACTCAACCACGGGCGGCAAGGTTGCGGCTGAATTGCTCGAACGGACTCTGCCGTTCTGTTCCCTGGGGATAGAGCGAATCAGCATTTCCAGGCTGCCTGGTCTCGGCGATCTTTCGGCAGCCAAGGTCACACGGGAGCATGCTCAAAAGCTCGCCATAAATGTCATTCACGGCCATGGCGCCAAGGGCGGGCTCTATGGCCGGCTGGCGGCGAGGTCTCTTGGAATTCCCTCGATTTACACACCCCATGGGGGCAGCCTGCACTATCGCTGGCTGGCCTTTCCGGGTTTTGTTTTCCTGGCAACGGAGTGGGCCCTCGCCCGCCCCGGTTCCGGCATGATCTTTGTCTGTGAATTTGAACGACAGAATTTCGCCAAGAAGATCGGGCTTGGGAACATGCCAAATACAGTCATCCACAATGGGCTGTGGCCCGAGGAATTCGCCACCATTGTGCCCGACGGCAACGCAGCCGATGTTCTTTTCCTCGGCGACATGCGCCATCTGAAGGGTGTGGATGTCCTGCTAAAGGCGTTTGCCCTTGTCAGGCGCAAAAGGGCTGTTACGGCCTGCCTGGTGGGCGACGGACCCGACCTGGCTGAATTTCAAAACCAGGCGAAATCCCTGGGGCTTGCGGACTGCGTAACATTTCCCGGCCGCCTGCCGACAGCCCAAGCCCTGCGGCGCGGGCGCCTGCTGGTCATGCCGTCCCGGGCCGAATCCTTTCCCTACGTCGTGCTTGAGGCGGCGGCGGGGCGGGTTCCGATGATTGCCAGTTCGGTCGGTGGAATCCCTGAAATCCTCCCGGAAAAGGATCTTTGCCCTGTGAATAATCCCGAGGTTCTGGCCAGGCATATTGAAATGGCGCTCACCGTTCCTGCTTCAACAGTTGCCGGCGCAAAGACATTGCAGGAAACTGTAAAAACCTCTTTCAATGCGGAAACCATGGCGAAGAGTGCGGTGCAGTTCTATCAGCAGCTGCTGAACCACTCGCCGTACTCACATTAAGCTCCCATTAACCATCTTGGACCCATAGATTCCCTTGGTGTTGCGCCTGCGGATTCTCATGCTTTTGAAATTGGAAACAGGGTTTTGACCGCCGCCATCAACATAGCGCCGCCCCCTTCCGCTGGTGTGCGGCTCATGGGAATTGCCTTGGGGCAACTGCAGACGGTCTTTGTCTGGCTGATGTTTGTTTCGAGTTTCTATGTGATCGCGGAACCAGCACCTTGCGACCTGTTTCTGCTTCTAGCGTTTGCGAGTCTCCTGGTTTCAGGCTTGACGATCAATGCCGCCGTTGCCCCGCTCACGCTCTTCCTGCTGCTCTATAACCTCGGCGGGTTCCTCAGCTTTCTGCAGGTCACCGACGATCACCGGGCGATGATGTTTGTCATCACATCGTTCTATATGGCGATTTCGGCGATCCTCTTTTCATTCTATGTGGCCCACGATCCTTTGCGGCGCATGGCCATCATCAGAAACGGATTGATAATTGCTGCTGTTGTGGCGTCGGCCCTCGGTGTTCTCGGCTACTTCAATGTGGCCGGCCTTGGCGATTCGTTCTCCCGCTATTCGAGAGCTGTCGGCACATTCAAGGATCCCAACGTCTTTGCGACCTATCTGCTCTTTCCCGGCATCATGCTGGTGCAGGGGTTCATGCTGGGTACGCACCGCCACAAATTCATGGCCATGGCAGCCCTGTTAGTGATTCTGGCGGCGTTGTTTCTGGCCTTTTCCCGCGGCGCATGGATAAGTTTTCTGGCTGCCACCGCTATGATGGTCGTTCTCACTTTCATCCTCACACCATCTACCGGCACACGAAGCCGGATCATTCTGATCACCCTGTTTGGGCTCATCAGCCTTGCGCTGTTGCTTGCCCTCCTGCTGTCGGTCGAAGGCGTGCGGGACCTGTTTCTTGACCGCTTCACCCTGGCCAAACAATATGACACGGGTGAAAAAGGCCGCTTCGGCAACCAACTCAACAGCATCCCGCTCCTGCTTCAACAGCCCTTGGGCTTCGGTCCCCTGTATTTTCAAAAGATCTTCGGAATGGACCCGCACAATGTCTACATCAATGGCTTTGCATCCTACGGATGGCTCGGAGGCATTTCCTATATCCTCCTCATGATCAGCACAATCGTGATCGGCTTCAAGACAGTCTTGATGCGAACGCCGTGGCAGAACTGGGCCATCGTGGTTTTCTGCCCCCTTCTCACCACCATTTTCCAGGGCGTGCAAATTGACACGGATCATTGGCGGCATTTTTATTGGATGCTGGGAATGATGTGGGGGTTGTTTGCCGCTTCAACCGCCTACTTGGCAGGGGCCCGCATTGAAGATTGGACGAAACGTGGACGGGATGTTCCAAAAAGCGGGAAATAGTGGTCGGAGCGGCGGGATTCGAACCCGCGACCCCTATCCCCCCAGAATAGTGCGCTACCGGGCTGCGCTACGCTCCGACT
>CAZRZB010000136.1:0-7084 GCA_964604435.1 uncultured Aestuariivirga sp.
TGGAGGCTGGATTGGCCTCGGGTGGCGAGGAGGGGCCGGTGCATTCCGCCGCCCTGCTGGTCTATCACAAGGAGGCCTTTCCCCTGGTCAGCCTGCGCGTCGATTGGGATGACGAAAATCCCATCAAATTCCTGCGAAAGCTTTGGGCAGACTACCGCCCGCAGATGGGCGCCTATCTCCAGCGGGCTATTGATCCAACACAAGCGCCAAGTTACGGCGTTCCGGGCGATCCTTAAGCCGACAGCCTGTCGAGCAGGCGTGCCAGTATGGCATCACACAATGCCAGTTGTTCCGCGCTGACATATTCATCGGGCTTGTGCGCCACGGCGATGTTGCCGGGCCCGCACACCACGGCGGGAACGCCAAGTTCCTGCTGGAACAATCCGCCTTCGGTGCCAAAGGTGATCTTGCCGGTCGAGTTCCCGCCGGTGAGCGCCCGGACGAAATTGACCGCTTCGCTGTCCACCGGGGTGTCAAGAGCGGGGTAGCTCTGCAGAGCGGCAAAGGCAAAGCGCGCCTCGGGGTAAACCGGCCGGAAATGCGCCGCGATCGCCTCTGCCGCGGACGCGATGCGCTGCATGATGGCCTTGCCGTCATCTTCCGGCAGGTAGCGGATTTCGAAATCGAAGCTGGCGAGATTGGGAACGATGTTCATGACTTCGCCGCCCGCCATCTTGCCCACATGGAGTGTGGTGTAGGCCACTTCATAGTCACCATCGCGGCGACCGTTTTGGGCGATGTCGTCCTGGATGCGGCGGATCTCGGCGATGAGGTCGCAGGCCATGTAGATGGCATTCACGCCGATGGGCGCAAGGCTCGAATGGGCTTCGAGGCCATGGGCGGTGACCCGGTAGCCCAGCTTGCCCTTGTGCGCCGTCACCACCTGCAACATGGTGGGTTCGCCCACGATGCAAAGCCTGGGCCGCACCGGCATGGTCTTGAGCATGTCCAGCATGCGCCTGACCCCGATGCAGCCGATTTCCTCATCATAGGAGAAGGCGAAGTGCAGGGGTGTGTGCAGTTTGCGCTTCACCGCGTGGTGGGCGAGATGCAGGCAGGCGGCAATGAAGCCCTTCATGTCGGCGCTGCCACGGCCCATGAGCTTTCCGTCGCGGGTGGTCAGCTTGAAGGGATCGCTGCTCCAGTTCTGCCCCTCGACCGGAACCACATCCGTGTGCCCCGACAGCGCCACGCCCGGAACATCGGCAGGGCCGATGGTGGCCCAGAGATTGGCTTTCTTTCCGTCCTCGTTGTGAACGAGAGTTGCGGCGATGCCCAGCCCCTTGAGTTCCTCGGCAATGAATCCGATGAGATCCAGATTGCTGTCGCGGCTGACGGTTGGAAAGGCGATGAGTTTTTCGAGATAGTCGAGGGTGGATTGCATGGGCTTCTGTTATACGCAGGATTTTTTCAATGCAACAGTCACGTCTCCGGGGCCTGCACTGAAGTCAGCGGCAACGGTCACTGGCGCCACCACACGGAGGTGAATGTGGCTGGCCTGTCTGGTGCCGCCACGTCCTAGGCAAGGCGATGCTGCTCGCCTGCCGGTGCGATCCCCCATCATCCTGGCTCAAGTCGGCAATTTCCAGTCCATCGCAACTTGTGAGCGTACCAAAATCGTGGGATTTTCATCGGGAATATAGCAAAAATAATCGGAATTCAGGGGTAAATTCAGCAGCGATGGCATTCGCCGCGGCATCAGGCTATGCCGGTGATCCGAAAGGCTGCGGTAATTCGTGAAGCGGGGGCTTTGATGCTGGATATTCAATTCGCCAAACGCATGGCTGGCGTAAAACCCAATGCCGTTGGCGAACTCCTGCGCCTTGGCGCGCAGCCGGACATCATGTCCTTTGGCGGCGGCTACCCCGATGCTTCGCTCTTTCCGCTTGAACAGCTGAACGCCGTTTACCGGACAGCCATCGCGGAACTCGGCCAGTCTTCCTTGCAATATACGGTTTCCAATGGCCTTCCCAAACTCCGCGAGCAGATTGCGGCGCGGATGAACCGCGAAGGCATCGCCTGCACAGCCGAAAACATTCTCGTCTTGCAGGGCAGCCAGCAGGGCCTTGATCTGACAGCAAAGATGCTGGTTGATCGCGGCGATGTCATCATCACCGAAAATCCCACCTTCCTTGGCGCGCTGATCGCCTTCAACCCCTGCGAGCCGCGCTACAAGACAGTCCGCATCGACGAAGATGGCATGGACATGGGGGACCTCGAACGGCTGCTACGGGAAAGCCCGCGCCCCAAGCTGGTCTACACCGTACCGGATTTTCAGAACCCCACCGGCGTGACCATGAGCCTGCCGCGCCGCAAGAGGCTCATTGAACTGGCCAACCGCTTCAACCTGATTATTCTTGAAGACTCGCCCTACCGCGAAATCCGCTATCAGGGCGCGGCAATCCCGAGCCTGAAGAGCCTCGACAGCGAAGGACGGGTCATTTACCTCGGCAGCTTCTCAAAGATATTGGCGCCCGGCCTGCGGCTGGGCTGGGCCGTGGCATCGGACGATCTGATCCAGAAGCTCGGGCTCCTGAAGCTTGCCGCCGATACGCAGTGCAGCACCCTGAACATGACCGCCACGGTGCTGTTTCTCGAGCGTTACGACATCGACCAGCATATCGAGACCATCCGCGCGACCTATCTCCGCAAGAAAAACCTGCTGCTCGATACCATCAGGCGCAGCTTCCCCCAGGAGATCACATTCACCGACCCGAGCGGCGGCCTGTTTACCTGGCTCACCTTTCCAAAAGGCTTCGACACGGCGCAATTCATGCTTGAACAGGCCTTGCCAAAGGCCAAGGTCGCCTATGTGCCGGGGGCCACATTTTTTCCCCTGCAGCAGGAAGTCAATCACGCCCGCGTAAACTACTCGGCGCAACCCGACGACATCATCGTGAAAGGCATGACGGCGCTCGGCCGGCTTGTCAAAGAGCGCCTGGCGAAATAGGGCAGGGCGCATTTTCAGCAAAGGACATGACCCATGAGCGTAACCGTACAAGATGTAGCCGCCAGCTCTATTCCCGAAGATGAAGTGGCGAGGTGGCGCCGCATTCCGGTGGCCATTGCCGTTGATGTCAGCCACGCCGCCTGCCAGATTGATCCCCGCATCCGCCCCCTCTGCCCGCCGGGCCGCCAGTCCCGCCTGTTCGGGCGCGCCGTAACGGCCCGTTGCGTGCCGCCCGATTTCGGCGCGGTTCTGCATGCACTGGACCTGGTGAAGCCGGGCGATGTTCTGGTGATTGCCGCAAATGGCCATGGCGAAACGGCCATGATCGGTGAAATTCTCGGCGGCCACCTGCGCCGCCTGGGCGGCACGGGACTGGTGTGCGACGGGGCCATACGCGATGTCGCCGAACTGGCGAGTTGGGCGGACCTGCCGGTATTTGCCCGCGCCATCACCCCCCGCGGGCCCGCCGCGGCGATGATGGGAGGCGTGAATGAGCCTGTCATGATCGGCGGGCGGTTGGTCAGCCCCGGCGATTTGCTGATTGGCGACGACGACGGGCTGGCAGCTCTCACGCCTGCCGAAATCCGCTCCTATATAAGGGACGCCGAGGCCAAGCTTGAGCGCGAGGCCGCCTGGCAGGCGAGCCTTGCCGCCGGACGCTCCGTTGCCGAGACCTTCGGCCTTGCACCCCCGCGCCGCTGACGGTGAAGCCCGCTGACGGATTTCTTAATTCTTCCAATTGTATCGGGGAGTTGAGCTCGTCTATAGGAAGGTTCTGTAGGGATAATCTGGAAGGTTTATGAACGCGAGACCCAAGCTTTTCGCCGTAGCGCCGATGATGGACTGGACTGACCGGCATTGCCGCGTCTTCCACCGGCAGTTGTCGCGCCATGCCTTGCTTTACACGGAAATGGTGACGGCCCAGGCTATCCGCCATGGCGACCGCCAGCGCCTGCTGGGCTTTGATCCCGTTGAACAGCCCCTGGCCCTGCAGCTTGGCGGCAGTGATCCCGCCATGCTGGCGGAGGCCTCCCGGGTGGGCGAGGACTACGGCTATTCTGAAATCAACCTGAATGTCGGCTGCCCCTCGGACCGGGTCCAGGAGGGCCGCTTCGGTGCCTGCCTGATGGCCGAACCGCGGCTCGTGGCGGACTGCGTTGCCGCCATGGACGCGGCCGTCAAGATCCCGGTCACGGTGAAATGCCGCATCGGCATCGATGACCAGGACGAAAACGCGGGACTTGACCGTTTTGTTGAAACTGTTGCCGCAACCGGTTGTAATACTTTCATTATTCATGCCCGGAAGGCCTGGCTCCAGGGCCTGAGCCCGAAGGAAAACCGGGACATTCCGCCGCTCAACTATGCCCGCGCGCATCGGCTCAAGGCGGATTTTCCCCACCTCGGCATTATCCTCAATGGCGGGTTGGCCACGCTGGAATCCGCCAAAGACGAGATGCGGGAGCTTGACGGGGTCATGCTGGGGCGCGCCGCCTATCACACGCCGTGGATTCTGGCCGATGTGGACCGGATGTTCCATGGCGCGCCAAATCCGCTGGCCAGCCGTAACGAGGCGGTGCTGGCCATGTTTCCCTATGTGGAAGAACAACTTAGCAGGGGCGTGTGGCTGTCAAAGATGACGCGCCACATGCTGGGCCTGTTCCACGGCCAGCCCGGCGGGAGGCTGTGGCGCCAGATCCTCTCCGAGCAGGGCCATCTTCCGGGGGCAGGACTTGAGGTGCTGCGCCGCGGGCTGGAGGCTATAGAAACCCAGTCAAACCGCCTTATGGCGGCGGAATAGCTTCAGGACTTGGTGAGGCGTCCCTGACGCCCGCCGCGGCGGCGCTTGCGCAGGGTGAGGGTTTCAACCCGTTCGCCGAGGCCTGCCATGATGGCGTTGCGTTCTTCCGGGCTCAAGCCAAGCCAGCTGCCGATTTCCATGCGGGTGCGCCCGCAGCCGATGCAAAAGCCACTTTCCGGATCGACGACACAGACCTTGATGCAGGGCGTCTCGATGTCTGGGAGATCAAAGGCGTTCATGCCCTGAAGATAGTCATCCTGCCGGGGACTGGCCATTCGAACGCGCCATGATTGAAGCAAAAACGCCTTAATTCTTCAGGTAAAGAACCCCGTCTTCAACCTTGAAACTCTTGAGTTTACTGAGGAAGCTCATGCCCAGCAGAGAGCCGCTCAAGACCCCTTCGGGCAGCACCAGCCCTTGCACATCGGAAACGCGCACCCCGTCAATTTCAACCTTGTCGAGGCTCACCCCGGCGGCTTTGGTCACGCCGTTGGCGGTGGAAACCGGGACATTATAATCGAGATTTGCCGGATGCAGGCCGATATCGCGGGCATCTTCATAGCTCAGGGCCACCGCCGAGGCACCCGTATCGACCATCACCTTGACGTTTCTGCCGTTGATCTCGGCCATGACGGTGAAATGGCCGAGGTCTCCGGCTTTCAGTTCGGTGGCCGCATTGAGCTGCAGCATTTCCGCTGCGGTTGTCGGCATGATGCCCGGCAGGCCACCGGCGATTGTGAACAGAAACGCGAGGACAAGCGGTGGCAAAGCACCTGATAAACGCATATGGCGACTCCCTTGAGCATGGCCTGCGAGAAGTAACCGCCGATTCTCTATAACTATTGAATAGGATTAGGATAATTTACGTTAAGGTTAACCAGTGGTTGCCGCGAAAACGGTGAGCATGGCAAGCTCCGTCAGCACCTGGACGGCACCGCAGACATCACCCGTCTGGCCGCCGATCTGGCGCATGGCAAGGGCCCGCATGCCGGCCAGCACAAGCCCCCCCGCGATGATGGCAATGATGGCGATTTCCGGCGAGAGGACAAGGCCGACGGCCGCGGCAGTGCCGATGCCGCCGGTGAGCAGCGAGAACAGGGCGCTGCGCTTGCCGGGGCGGCCTGCAAAAACCGAAAGGCCATCGCTGCGCGCCGGGCGCGTGGCCCACAGGAGGTCCACCACGAGGGCCCGCGAGAAGGCCGCCGATCCTGCCAAAAGCGCAAGGATTGTAAGAGGTTGCGCGCCAGACAGGGTTTCGTAGATGGCCGCCCTGGCAAGGAAGGTGAGGCACAGGGCGATGGTGCCATAGGTGCCGATGCGGCTGTCGCGCATGATCTCCAGGCGGTCCTCGCGCGAGCGCCCGCCGCCAAAGCCATCGGCCACATCGGCAAGGCCATCCTCATGCAGCGCCCCGGTGACCAGAACGCCAACCGCCAGGGCGAGGGCGGCGGCCAGAAGCGAGGGCAGGCCCAGCATGTTGGCGCCAATCAGGGCGGCGCTTGCAAGCGCCCCGATCAAGGCGCCCGCCAGCGGGAAGAAGCGCATGGCCTCCGCCAGCGGCGGCAGATCCAGGGTGCGCACAAACGGAACGGGCAGGCGGGTGAGAAACCGCAGCGCCACCAGGGTCTCGGCGAAAGGCCTGATTTTCCACGTATTTTCGCTCGGCGGCGAAGACATGTCGTTCATGTTGCAGTGATACCCCGAATCCCGTGATTAGGACACTAGCAAGAAGATGGGAAGGACAAGAGAATGACAATTGCCGCAACAGGTTTGCCGTTTGATGACATCAGGAAACTGATGCAGGATTTGCCTGCGGCGGATGCGGATGCGGTGGCGCAATTCCGCGCCCGTGATGGGCAGCTGACCAAGCCGCCGGGCGCCCTCGGCAAGCTTGAAAGCATGGCCGAATGGCTGGCCGCCTGGCAGGGCCATTATCCGCCGAAAATCGCCCGGCCGGTGGTTGCCGTGTTCGCCGGAAACCATGGCGTGGTGGCGCAAGGCGTTGCCGCCTATCCCGCTGAAGTTACGAAACAAATGGTCTTGAACTTCCAGGGCGGCGGGGCCGCCGTGAACCAGATCTGCAAGACCTTTGACCTTGGCCTGAAGGTGTTTGAACTGGCCCTTGAAAAGCCGACGAAAGACATCACCCAGGAGGCCGCCATGGACGAGGCCGACTGCGCCGCCACCATGGCCTATGGCATGGAGGCGATTGCCGGCGGCTGCGACCTGCTGTGCATCGGCGAAATGGGCATCGGCAACACCACCATTGCCGCGGCGATCTGCCATGGCCTTTACGGCGGAAAGCCGGAAGACTGGGTGGGGCCGGGCACCGGCGT
>CAZRZB010000137.1:0-6992 GCA_964604435.1 uncultured Aestuariivirga sp.
AGGGCTCGCACATCCGGGCTATGGGCCTCGGCCACCGGGGTTAACAGGAATATGAACCGCGCGCCAAGGTTAAGGAGCAGGCGGCCCAATAAGTGCTCACCGCACTCCGCCTTCAGGACCATCCACCGGCTGATGTGGCCCGGGAACTGGAGCGGGTCGCCCTGAACGACAAGTACTTCACCGACCGCAAGCTCTATCCCAATGTGGACTTCTACTCCGGCATCATCCTGCGGGCCCTGGGCTTTCCCACCTCGATGTTCACCGTGCTGTTTGCCCTGGCCCGGACCGTGGGCTGGATTTCCCAATGGAAGGAAATGATCGAGGACCCCAGCCAGCGCATCGGGCGCCCGCGGCAGCTTTATGACGGGCCGCAGAAGCGCGACTACGTTCCGATGAGCAAGCGCGGGAAATAGGCGGGCGCTTTAACGCTCGTTCATCAGCATCGCGCCGATTTCGGCCTCGGCCACTTTCCTGCCATCGACATGGGCTTCGGCCCAGTATTTCCACACCGGGGCGCGCTTGTTGGAAAGCTTGACGTGGAAATGGACGACGTCGCCGGGAAGCACCGGCTTCCGGAAGCGGGCCTTGTCGATCGACATGAAGAAAACCAGCTTGCCGGCGTGTTCGTCGCCGAGATGATTGAGCACCAGGGCGCCGGCGGCCTGGGCCATGGCCTCCACCAGCAGGACACCCGGCATTACCGGCTTGCCCGGAAAATGGCCCTGGAAGAACGGCTCGTTGATGGTGACGTTCTTGATGGCGGTGCCCGACTCCTCGCCGTCCATATCGATCATCTTGTCGATCAGGAGGAACGGATAGCGGTGCGGCAGCAATTTCATGATGCGGGCGATGTCGGCGCTCATCAGGGTCTTCGCCGGGGTTTCTTCAGCCATCTTGCCATTCCCATATGAATCCGGACGGCCCCAGGGCCGCCCGGCTGACTTTAACATCACACTATCAAAGGTCTAGAAGCGTGTTCCAATCGAGAAGCGGAACCATTCGGTCTCGTCAGACTTCGCCTTCAGGAGCGGATAGGCCACCTCGAAGCGGAGCGGGCCGAAGGGCGACTGCCAGATCAGGCCGGCACCGACCGAGGCGCGGAAGGCCATGGTGTCGAAGACGGTGCAACTTGCAATTATACAACCATTGTCACCAATAAGAGAGGTATCCTCAGGCGTTCCAAACACCGTACCGAAATCGGTGAATGCCGCGCCTTCGATGCCCCACTGCTCCGGCATGCCGATGGGGAAATTCAGCTCAACCGTGCCAATGGCGTAGTTTTCCGCACCGATTGCATCGGTGCTTCCGTCATTGGCTATTTGCCGCGGTCCTATGCCGGCCTGGGCAAAGCCGCGGAAACTGTCGGAGCCCTTGAAGAAACGGTCCTGCAGGGGCACGTCGGTGTTGTTGAAGCTTTCGATGCGGCCGGCATTGCCTTCCAGTTTCAGGACTATCGATTCCTCGTATAGCGGGATGAAATACCAGCCATGGGCTTCAAGCCGACCGTAGTAGGTATCCCCGCCGAGGCCGGCGATTTCCGAATCGATCTGGCCCCTGAAGCCCAGCGTCGGGCGGACCGGGCTGTCAAGATCATCCCAGGTGTAGGTTGCGCCAACCGAGGATTTGAGGGTCGAACCTTCCTGCGCAATGACGGCGGGCGAGGCTTCAGCCGCATCAATGCCGCTGACATCGCGGAAGGCAAGCGTATATTTGAAGCCGAGCTGGGAATACTCATCAAGCTTGAATCCGGTGCGGAGGGCGCCGCCGATATTGGTGCTCTCATAGGACGACACCAGCGTGTTGTCGCTCTTGGTGGCAAAAAGATCAATGCCAGCCGAGATCGGCATGCCCATGAAATAGGGCTCGGTGAAGCTGAAATCGACCTGCTGCCGTTTGAAGCTCAGGGTCGTGTTCAACTTCACGTTCTGGCCGCGGCCCATCAGGTTCCGCTCACTGAGTTCAACCGTGCCGACAACCTGCTCGGTCGACGAATAGCCGATCGAGAAACTGATCTTGCCGGTGGATTTTTCGGTGACCGAGACGATCAGATTGAGTTTGTCCGGGGCGGATCCCTCTTCTTCCTGGAAATCAATCTTTTCGAAGAAATCGAGTGACGTGAGACGGCGGCGGGCCCGTTCGACAAGGGCCCGGTTGAAGGCGTCACCCTCATAGATGAGCAATTCCCGGCGGATAACCTCATCCATGGTCCGGGTATTGCCCTCGATGATGATCTGCTCGACATAGGCGCGGCGGCCTTCTTCGATATTGTAACTGATGTTCAGCGAGCCCTGCCCGGCATTGCGGTCAACCTTCGGCTCAACCCTGGCAAACACAAAGCCCTGCCTGCTGGCTTCGAGGGCCAGGTTTTCCACCGTCTTGTCAACCTTGGTCACATCGTAACTGTCGCCAACACCGGTCTTGATCACGTCCTTCAGCCGCTCGGGATCGAGATTGGTGTTGCCGGTGTTCACGGCGACATCGGCAATGGTGTAACGCGGCCCCTCGTAAACCGTGAAGGCGATTTCGAAATATTCGCCGTTAGGGGCGAGCCGGACGTCAGCCGAAACGACATTGAAATCGGCAAAACCGTGCCTCAGATAATGGCGGCGCAGGAGTTCCTTGTCGTACTGCAGGCGGTCCGGGTCATAGGTGTCATTCTTCTGGAAGAAATTCCACCAGCTATGCTCGGCGGTGCCGATGACATCGCGCAACGCGCCAGCGCTGAAGGCTTCATTGCCGGTAAAACTGATGGTCTTGACGGTGGTTTCCGAGCCCTCGGTCACCTCAAATACCAGATTGACGCGGTTCTCGGGCAGGCGGATCAGCTTGGGGGCAACCCGGACGTTGTAGTAGCCGGACTTCTGATAGAGCGCCAATACCCGCTGCGTATCACTCTGCACCCGCGCCTTGGTGAAAATCATGCGCTCGCGGACTTCGACTTCCTTGGCAAGGGCGGCGTCATCAAGCTCGCTGTTGCCTTCGAAATTGACCGCATTGATGAGCGGATTTTCCTCCAGCCTGATCACCAGAGTGTTTCCGCGCAGAACCATCTGGACGTCGGAAAACAGCCCGGTCTGGAACAGCACCTTGATCGACTCGTCGATCTTTCCGGGATCGAACTCATCTCCCCGGGAAAACTGCAAATAGGAAAATACGGTCTCCGCCTCGACCCGCTGGTTCCCCTGCAGGGTGATCTGGGCAATGGTTTCGGCATGGGCTTGCGACGTCCAACCGCCCGGCGCCGCGACAGGCAAGAGGCAGGACAGGAAGAACGACAGGAGTGCCACCGAGAAAAGCTTATTACGCATCAAAAGACCAATCTTCCCCAAGTTCAGCCGTCCCACAAATCACCTGCGTCCGCCGTGTGTTTTAACGTCTTTCAACTGCTTTGCAAATAAAAGATAGCGCTATTTTCAACCCCCAACCAGCATGGCGAACAGCCTGGTCAAATCGTTCCAAAAGCCGAATGCCATGAGCATTGCAACCAGCGATAAACCCACCCTAAATCCCCATTCCTGGGCCTGTTTCCCAAGCGGCTTCCCCGAAACAGTTTCGATGGCATAGTAAACCAGGTGGCCACCATCCAGCATCGGGATCGGGAATAGGTTAATAAGCCCGACACTCGTCGACAGGAAGGCAATGAATATCGCGAATCGAATAACGCCTGAGGAGGCGGCGTCGCCGGCCATCTTGGCGATCGAGACGGGGCCGCCTATCTGACTGGAACTTTCACTTCCCTGCACCAGTTTGCCCAGATACTTGAAGGTCACGCTGACGATGCGCCAGGTTTCGCCGGCACCCTCCGAAAGAGCCTCCGGTATCGAAAGCCGGCGCAGCGGCGCGGCGCTGGCGCCGCTGGGCGCCGCAATCCCCAACAGCCCGCGCTTGGTGGTTCCCCCGAACCCATCGGGTTCCTCGACAATGCCCGGTACAATCCGCAGCTCAATCGGGGTGCCGGCGCGGTCGATCAGCACCGTCAACTGCTCGCCGCCGCGGAAGGAGACCGAGCGCACAATGTCGGCGAAGGTCACGATTTTCTGGCCGTCGATCGCGGCAACAATATCACCGCTCCTGATTCCCGCCTTTTCCGCCGCGCTTCCCGGCTGCACCTCGCCCACACGCGGTTCCGTCACCGGAAGCCCAACCAGGGCAAACACACTTGCAAAAATCAGAATCGAGAGAACGAAATTGGCGAGCGGCCCGGCCGCCACAACCGCAGCGCGTTTCCAAACCGGCTTTCCATGAAAATTTCCGGGGCTTCGCGCCGTCCCGGATTCAGCGGCGGGAAAACTCGCCGGATTGGTATCGCCTTCAAATTTCACATAGCCGCCGAACGGCAACCAGCAAACCTTCCACCGGGTGCCATGCCGGTCGTTCCAGCCAAAGATTTCCCGGCCAAAACCTATCGAGAATACCTCCACGGCCACACCACACCAGCGCGCCACCAGAAAATGGCCAAGTTCATGAATGAACACGATGATCGTAAGCGCGGCGATGAACGGCAAGAGATAGCCAAAGGGCAAATGCACATAACTCAGAATTTCCATGGCCAGTCTCCAATTCTCCCCGAACCGTGTCTCAGACGTTCCTGCCTGCACCATTCGAGTTCGACACAGCACCCGCGGGGCCGGAGGCCCTGCTGTTGGCGCGATTAACCCTTAGTTAACCACACAAGCTCCGCTTTGAGTCAACATTTCGGCAAAATATGGTTACCAGTGCAACAATCCACGGGCTGCACTGTCTCCCTGATCCCTCATTAATCCAATAAGAGTTGCCACAACCACCACGGCAATCAGCCCATCGACACGGTCAATTATCCCGCCGTGTCCCGGAATGAGCGAGCCCGAATCCTTAACGCCATGGAATCGCTTGAGTGCCGACTCGAAAAGATCCCCGGCCTGCTCCACAATGGCCAAACATCCGGCAACAGCCGCAAGGATCACAACGCCATTCAAGTGGGCCGCATGAGCAAAAGCAACCGAGGCCAGAGCGCTTCCAAGCACGGCCCCAGCCAAGCCGGCCCAGGTTTTCTTCGGAGAAATCCGCGGGGCGAGCCTGGGGCCGCCGAGCAAGCGGCCAGCAAAGTAAGCGAGCGTGTCAGCGGCCCAAACAATCAGAAATATCCACAGCACCGCGGCAAAGCCATAGTCCGGATCATCGCGCAACAGGACGAAAGCAAGGGCGGGCAATCCCGCGTAGAAAACGCCCAGATAGCGCCATGGGCTAGAGGCCGCATGGCCGAAGTATGCGATCAACCCGGATACGAACGCCAGGCCGAGAATGGCCAGAAGGGCAAATTCAATACCAAGAAAGCCGGAAGCGAAGGTGCCCAGAAAGGCACTTGCTAGGTGCAAAGCGTATTGCGCGGGATTTTTCGGATGAACGATGCCAGTCCACTCATGGCCTATCAACGCCGTAAGCAGAAAGACGAAAATGCCGAACCAGATTCCGCCAAGCCAGTCAGCCGCAATTACGGCTGGAATGAGAACGAGGGCGGAGGCCGTTCTGACGCCCAGGTCGCCCCATTTTGCCGGCTTCGTGAAAGTCATGCGGTCTGTGCTTCGATGCCGCCAAAGCGACGCTCCCGCAGGCGGAACTCAGCGAGGGCCCGGGCAAATATCTCGTGGGTAAAATCCGGCCAGAATTCATCGACGAAAACAAATTCCGTATAGGCGCATTGCCACAACAGGAAGTTTGAAATCCGCTGCTCGCCACCGGTGCGAATGAGAAGATCCGGATCGGGAAGGCTCGCCGTATCGAGATTCCGGGAAATCAATTCAGGAGAAATGTCCGCCACCGAGATTTCCGCAGTTTCAATTTTCCGCGCAATTGCAACCATGGCCTGGCTGATTTCCTGGCGGCTGCCATAATTGAAGGCCACGACAAGGTTAAGTTTGGAATTTTCCCGGGTCAGGCGCTCGGCATCATCGAGCAAGGATACAATTCCCGGTTCCAGGCCGACCCGGCTGCCGACAATCTTGATCTTCACGCCGGATCGATGCAGCTCAGCCACATCCTGCCGGATGAAACGGCGCAGGAGATCAAGCAGAAACGAAACTTCCGCCGCGGGCCGCGACCAGTTCTCGGAGCTGAAGGAATAGATGGTCAGGTACTCGATGCCAAAATCGGCTGCTGAACGCACGGCGCGGCGCAACGCCTCAACGCCAGCCTTGTGCCCGGCGGAACGCGGCAATCCACGGCGCGCCGCCCAGCGGCCATTGCCATCCATAATGATGGCGACATGACGCGGCACGGCAGGAGGGCGGTTGAGCATATCGCGGCGCCGGGCCTCAAACCTGCATGATTTCAGCTTCCTTGGCTTTCAGGGAAGCGTCTATTTCCTTGATCGTATCATCGGTCATCTTCTGGGTTTCTTCCGACTTCCGCTTGTGCTCGTCTTCACTGATCGCATGGTCCTTTTCCAGGGCCTTCAACTGCTCCATGCCATCGCGGCGCACATTGCGCACGGCAATGCGGGCCTTTTCGGCGTATTGATGGGCCACTTTCACCAGTTCCTTCCGGCGATCCTGCGTCAAGTCCGGCATGCGCAAACGAATGACCTGGCCTTCCGTCTGGGGATTCAGCCCAAGATTGGAGGCGTGGATGGCCTTCTCAACGGCGATCACCAGACCCTTGTCCCAGACGTTGATTTGCAGAAGACGTGCCTCGGGAACCGTGACCGACGCAACCTGATTGATTGGCATCATGGCCCCGTAGGCATCAACCTGAATCGGCTCCAGCAGGCTTATCGAGGCGCGCCCGGTGCGCAGGCCGCCAAAATCGTGCTTAAGCGACTCCGTGGCGCCATGCATGCGGCGCTTGATGTCGGCGGCGTTAAATGGGGTGGGTTGGGCCATCGGGTTAATCCTTTGTCACTAGGGTGAAGCGGCCGGCACCCGTTAAGACCTTCGAGACGGCGCCCGCTTCACGGATGGAGAATACAATTACCGGAATCCCGTTGTCCCGTGCAAGGGCGATTGCGGCGGGGTCCA
>CAZRZB010000138.1:0-6879 GCA_964604435.1 uncultured Aestuariivirga sp.
TCCACTCGACATGCTGTTCGATGGCCAGCACCATGTTGGCGAGAACCGCGGGGCTGCCGGGCCCGGTTATGATGAACATGTTGGGAAACCCGGCGATGGCGACACCGAGATAGGCTTGCGGCCCATTGCACCACTGGTCCTTAAGAGAAACGCCTTCCCGCCCGCGAATGTCGATGCGGGTGAGGGCGCCGGTCATGGCATCGAAACCGGTGGCGAGCACCAGCGTGTCGAAGCGGTAGGAATTCTTCTGCGTGCGCAGTCCGTCCGCCGTCATCTCGGTAATGGGATTGCTGCGGATGTCGACGAGAGAGACATTGTCGCGATTGTAGGTTTCGTAATAGCCGGTGTCGACGCACAGGCGCTTGGCGCCAAAGGGATGATCCTTGGGGCAAAGAATTTCGGCGGTCCTCGGGTCTTTGACAATGGACCGGATCTTGTTGCACACGAACTCGGCGGCCAGCTGGTTGGCCTGCGGGTTGTCCATCAGGTCGGAGAACGCATATTGATAATTGAAGCCCCCCTCGCGCCAGCGCTTCTCGAACTGGGCTTCGCGCTGTTCCGGGCTGAGTTCAAGAATTGAAACGACATATTCGTCGGCATAGTCGCCAGCATAGGAGTTGCGTGATTTGGCCCGCAATGCCTTGTAATTCTGTTTCATTTCCGCCTGCCGCTCAAGGCTGAGCGGTCCGTTCCAGGCGGGGATCGAGAAATTCGGGGTGCGCTGGAATACAGTGAGACGGCGGGCCTGTCTGGCGATAAGCGGAATCGACTGGATTCCCGACGAGCCGGTCCCGATGATGCCGACGTCGTGCCCGCTGAAGTCCACACCATCAAGCGGCCAGTCGGCGGTATGAAGAACGCGCCCCTGAAAGTTCTTGAGTCCGGGAATATCGGGTACTTTGGGTACCGATAGGCAGCCTGTGGCCATGACGAGGAACGGCGCGCGGAAAGGGCCGCCATGATCGGTGCTGACCTCCCAGAGATTCTGGCTTTCATCAAAGCGGGCCGCGGTTACCCTTGTATTGAAGCTTATGTCCCGGCGGAGGTCGAAACGGTCTGCTACGTGATTGGCATAACGCAGGATGTCGGGTTGGGCGGCATAGCGATCCGGCCAGACCCACTCCTGTTGAAGTTCCTCCGAGAAGGAGTAGGAATAGCTCATGCTTTCCACGTCGCAGCGCGCCCCCGGATAGCGGTTCCAGTACCAGGTGCCGCCGACGCCGTTTCCGGCCTCGATAACGGTCGCCTGGAACCCGAGCTGCCGCGCCTTATGCAGCATGTACATGCCTGCGAATCCCGCGCCGACGATGATAATATCTGGCCTCTCCAGCATGCCGTACTGCGCCCCCTCTAGTGTCAATTCCAATAAGCTGAATGCTTATAAAGTGATTTGGATTTAAATCCAAAAACTATTGAAGTCGTCAATCTGTGCAGGTTTTTGGGATGGCGTCAACCGAACCGGTAGCAGACCAAGTGGCGAACAAGGTATTGAATGAGGGCGTTAATTCGGTCGCAATTGTAGGGCTGGCCGGGAGTAGAGACCGGCTCTCCCCGCAAACTCCCTGATATCAGGAAATTCTGTGCAGAGACAAGTTCTCAGCAGGATGCGTCCATTGCCGGCCTGCCGGGCGTGACAGTGACTCCGAAATGTTGTTTATGCTGCCCGTATGAAAGCTCCACTGCAGATGACAGTTATGGGCCTGGCACTGATCCTGGTGCCACAGCCGGCTTTGGCTGGCCCTTTCGAAGAAGCAACAGCGGCCTACACCCAGCGCAACTACACCACCGCATTGCAGCTTTGGCGCCCTTTGGCCGAGCAGGGTAACGCCGCTGCCCAATACGATCTTGGCGTGTTGTATGACAATGGCCAAGGTGTGCCACGCGATGGCGCTACTGCTGAAAGATGGTTCCGCCTTGCCGCCAATCAGGGCTTGGCTGCCGCCCAGTTCAGGCTTGGAGCGCTCTATCAGAACGGCCAGGGTGTACCGGAGGCTCCAGCCGAGGCATTGCGCTGGTACCGCTTGGCCGCTGACCAGGGATTAGCTCTGGCCCAACATGCGCTCGGGCTCGCCTACGACGGTGCCCACGGGGTGCGGCGCGATCCTGCCGAAGCCGCCAAATGGTATCGCTTGGCCGCGGAACAGGGCCTCGCCCATGCCCAGGTCAATCTTGGGATCATGTACGAACTCGGCCGTGGCGTCCTGCTGGATTATGCCGAGGCCGCCAGATGGTTTCAACGTGCCGCTGGCCAGGGAAATGCCACGGCCCAGGACCATCTTGGGATATTGTATGACACAGGCAGGGGCGTCACACAGGACTTTTCCAAGGCCCTGAAATGGTACCAGCTCGCCGCCGGTCAGGGAGATCTATCCGCCCAAAACAATCTTGGGGCATTGTACGAAAATGGCAAAGGGGCGAGGCAGGATTACGGCGCAGCAGCAAAGTGGTACCGGCTCTCGGCCGGGCAGGGCTATGCCCCGGCCCAGGCCAATCTCGGGGCTCTGTATGACGCGGGCCATGGCGTGGCCCGGGATGCCACAGGGGCGGCAAAGTGGTTCCGTCTTGCGGCAGGCCAGGCCTATGCTCCTGCGCAACACAGCCTCGGCAAAATGTCGGCCGCGGGCCACGGGCTTTCCCAGAGCCACGATGAGGCAGCGCGGTGGTACCGTCTTGCCGCCGTCCAGGGCTACGCCCCCGCCCAGCACGATCTGGGTATGAGTTATGAAAATGGTCAAGGTGTGCCACAAGACCATGGAAAAGCTGCGAAGTGGTATCGGCTCGCGGCAGAGCAGGGACTTGCGGAAGCCCAGTTCCGCCTGGCGGTCTGTTACGACAATGGCCAGGGCGTCCCCCAGGATTATTCCGAGGCGCTGAAGTGGTACAGTCTTGCAGTCGCACAGGCCAATGCCGCCGCGCAAAACAATCTTGGCTCAATGTACGAATTTGGCTTGGGTGTTCCCCAGGATTACGTTGAAGCGGTGAAGTGGTACAGGCTCGGGGCGGATCAGGGCTATGCCAGGGCCCAATATAATCTGGGTCTCATGTATGCCAATGGCCGGGGCGTGCCTCCTGATTTTGTGGTTGCCTACCAGTGGCTGGACCTGGCCATTGCGGCCTTTCCGCCTCTCGCAACCGAGGCCATGGAGGATGCCATTGCCAACCGTGACCAGATTGAAGCGCGCCTGAAACCGGAGGAATTGGCAGAGGCGCAGCGGCTGAAAAGGGAGTGGCTGGCAGCCCATCCCAAAGCGTAGCCGGCAGCCCTTGCCGATTGCCCGGGCATATATATGATGCCCCAGGTTACATTTCCTTGATCGGTGGGTGATGCATGCAGATCGGTAAGGCAGGCGCCGCGGAAAGCCAAATCTGTCAGGCCTATCCGGATCGCGTCGAAGTGCGGGGCCTTGATCTCTGCCGCGACCTCTTGGGGCAGATGAGCTTCACGGAATATTTTCACCTGCTGCTGACCGGGCGCAAGGCCACGCAAACCCAGCGGGATTTTCTCGATCTTCTGCTCATTGCCATTGCCGAGCATGGCATGATGCCCACCTCGGTTGCCGCGCGCATGACGCTGGCTGCCGACCCCGGCTCGCTGCAGGGCGCCCTGGCGGCGGGACTGTTGGGGTGCGGCCCGGTCATCCTTGGAACCGCCGAACTCTGCGCCCAACTGCTAGAACAGGCGCAGGCGAGGGTGCTTGCCGGCGGCAGCATCGTGTCAGTCACTGAGCATTTGGCCAGCGACATCAAGAAATCTGGCGGCAAGGCTCCCGGCTTCGGTCATCCCGTCCATCGCCCGCTCGATCCTCGCACTGAGAGAATACTGGACCTGGCTGACAAACGTGGCGTCAGCGGCCCCCACGTCGCCCTGGCCCGCCACTTTCGCGAAGCCGTGGCCAAGGCCTGGGGCAAGCCCTTGGTCATGAATGTTTCCATGCCCATGGCGGCGGTCCTGCTCGATCTTGGTTTTCCGGTGAATGTGGTGAAGGCCATCCCCTTGCTGGCGCGCACCGCGGGTATTCTCGGCCACCTGGCCGAAGAACAGAAAAATCCCATAGGCTTTTTCATGGCAGGCAAGGCGGAGGAGGCGATCGCTTATCGTCGGGATATGCCGGAGGACAAGCCGTGATGCTTGCCCCGGAAATTGAAACTCGCCCGTGGCCCGAGCAGTCCGTCATTGATGACGCCCACTACCGTGCCCAAATCGGCTATCTGCTCGAACGCTCGGCATTCTATCAAGAGAAACTGAAGGCGGTGGGGATAGCGTCCCCCGCGGCGGCAGGCGGACTCGCCGAAATTGCGCAGCTTCCCTTCACCGAGAAGTCCGAAATAAGGGCAAGTTGCACCCCCGAGAATCCCATCGGGTCGCACCTCTGCGTCGATCGGTCCGAGATCATCCGCATTTACTCAACCAGCGGCACGACGGGCACGCCCAGCTACATTCCCCTCACGGCGGCCGATCTTGACCGCTGGACGACAACCTCTGCCCGAAGCTATTCTGCTTCCGGGATCACCGCGGGCCAGCGCATCGTTTCCACCTACAACGCCGGGCCCTTTGTGGCGGGCGCCGCCCTTGGCGCCTTCGACAAACTTGGTCTGTGCCATATACCCGTGGGCACCGGCAATACCGAGCGCCTGATGACGGCAATAAAGCTGCTGAAGCCCGAAGCGGCCGTGCTGACGCCATCCTATGCTGCCCATCTGGTGGAATGGGCGGCGGAACGCGGACTTGATCTTAAGGGTTCAAGCGTGAAACGCGTGCTGGTTGCCGGTGAACCCGGAGGCGGGGAGCCCGCTTTCCGCAAGAAGCTTGAGGAAGGCTGGGGAGCCCGCGTGACCGAGGCCATGGGCATTGGTGACATCGGCGTATCGCTCTGGGGCGAATGCGAACACCAGCAGGGCATGCACCTGGGCGGGCGCGGCTATGTCCATGCCGAACTGATTGACGCTGACAGCGGAGCTGCCATGGCGTTCGAAGACGGCGCCAGGGGTGAACTTGTCCTCACCCACCTGCAGCACCGCGCCGCGCCGCTGCTCCGCTTCCGCACCCGGGATCATGTGGAGATCTGGACCAGCCCCTGCAGGTGCGGGCGCACCGCCCCCCGCATCCGCTGCATCGGCCGCACCGACGACATGCTCATTGTGCGGGGGGTGAACGTCTTCCCGTCCGCCATCCGCGAGATCATCAGTGAATTTGCCCCGAAGGTCAGTGGCCACCTTCTGGTGAGGCCGGGGAACCCCGGTGTAAAGCAGGAGCCGCCCCTGCCCATTGAGGTTGAATTGGCGAAGGATCAGGTGGGGGATGCGGCCCTGGCCGAGGCCATTCGCGCCAGGCTTCGCAGTGTCCTGGTGTTTATCGCCGGTATCAAACTTGTGCCTTTCGGCAGCCTGCAGCGCAGTGAATACAAGTCGAAACTGGTCCAGCATTGAGCTCACGAGGAGAGTCCCCATGCAAAAAATCCAAAGCCAAGGCGTGCACCACATCACGCTTACCGGCGCCAACCGCCAGACGTCCATTGACTTCTGGGAGGGTGTGCTCGGCATGCCCTTCGTGTTCGAGCAACCCAATCTCGACAAGGCTTCCGAAAGCCACCTCTATTTTGATCCGGGCGATGGCCGTCTCATAACCGTTTTCACCGACGAAGGCCGCAAGCCCGATCCCCGGCGTACGCCGACCGAGCCGGGCTGCGTCCATCACATCGCCTTTTCGGTCTCGCGCGTCACTTTCCTGCAGGCCGTGAAACGGCTGGATGACCGCAAGATCAAGCACAGCGGCGTGAAAGACCGCGGCTTCATGGATTCGATCTATTTCACCGATCCGCTCGGCCTGCTGATTGAGCTGGCGACCTTCCGCTTCGAGCCGCCCCATGGCTTCACCCATGCCGATGTGCTGTTCGAGGCTCACAAGATCCGCGTATCCCGCGGAGATTACAACATCGCCGAGGTTCACCTCGCCGATGCGATAGAACTGCTGATGGCGCGCCGCAACGCATCGCTGTCCGAAGACCGTTCGCCGAAGAATCCGTACTGAAAAACCAAGGGAGGAATGAAATGAAACTGCATGTCCTTAAACCAAGCGTCAACAACATGGCCGTCCGCGTCTTCGTGCGCGCCGCCAAGCTCGGATTTACCGAGGATGATGTCTACGGCAAGACCCGTTCCAAGGAATTTCTGGCCATGAATCCGGCCCACATGACGCCGATGATGGAGGCCAAGGGCCTGCCGAAGGGCGTGCTCTGGGAAAGCTGCGCCATCATGCAGTACCTCTGCAACAAGCACGAGCTGGCGAAATTCTATCCCAAGACGCCCGCCAAGCGCGCCATGATCGACAGCGCCATGTTCTATCTCATCGGGTCACTGTACCCGTTGGTGGCGCGCGCCACCTATCCAGCACTTGGTTTTCCGCAATACGCCGGCGAGGTGGGCAGCAGCAATGCCACGCCGGAACAGAAGTCCGCCGCCCAGAAGGCGGCAATCGATGCCATCGCCGAACCGCTCGACGTTTTCCATAAGTTTTACATGGATGGAAAGCCCTTCATCGGCGGCGCCAAGCCATCGATTGCCGATATCCGCCTGGCCGCGACGCTCGAATTCCTTGCTGCGGTAGACTACCAGCTTCCGGGCTGGGGCAAGACTTACATGGCCGCCATGGAAAAGTCGCTGGGCAAGGCCTACGCCGAACCCGCCGCCGATGTCCGCGGCTACATCGCCTATGTGAAATCGCAGAAGAAGTAATGCCGTAAGCGGAGATCAAGGGCCCTCATCCGCCCTGTCGGGCACCTTCTCCCATTCGCTTCGCTCACGGGCGAAGGCCCATCTGATTATCGCCTTCTCCCGTGCTCTTGCATGGGAGAAGGTCCCGAAGGGGGATGAGGGCCTCTT
>CAZRZB010000139.1:0-6833 GCA_964604435.1 uncultured Aestuariivirga sp.
ACGGGGAGAATTGGTCCGTGGGCTGAGAGATTATAGGCAGTGCTGCCGGCCGGCGTCGAGAGCAGCAGCCCGTCGCAGATCAGTTCCTCGAGGCGCACCTTGTGGTCGATCGCGATCTGCAGCTTGGCGGCCTGGGAGCGCTGGCGGAGCAGGGAGACTTCGTTGAAGGCAATGCCCCTGTGAAGCTTGCCGCTTTCATCGGTGGCTTCCATGCGCAGCGGGTGGATGGCGGTGAGTTCGGCGGCGTGCAGGCGCTCGGGCAGATCGGCTTCGGCATAGTCGTTCATCAGGAAGCCGACGGAGCCGCGGTGCATGCCGTAGATTGGCGTGCCGGTGGAGACAAAGCGGTGCAGGGTCTGCAGCATGTGGCCGTCGCCGCCAAGGGCCACAACCACGTCGGCGGTCTCGGGGCTGGCGTTGCCATAGCGCTTGGCCAGCCTGGAGAGGGCTTTGCGGGCCTCGGGGGTGTCGGAAGCCAGGAAGGCGATGCGGGAATATTTCATGTCGCTTTCGTTTGCGTTGACAGATCAAGGCTTTGCCACCATTGAAGGCGCCGAACCTTAGCAACCCCGGAAGGATTGAAGCAAGCCCATGCGTTCGCTCGTATTTTGTACCACCTGCCGCTACTCGCCCGGCGCCGTCACCGGGGCTGACGGGCGTACCGGCGGCCAGACGCTGATCGACCACATGAAGACGGTGCTGGCCGAGCGGGCCCGCGACGATATCCGCATCGAGACCCAGGCCTGCCTGTGGAACTGCAAGCGCCATTGCAGCGTGGTGCTGCGCGACGATCAACGCTTCAGCTATTTCACCGGCGACCATGTGCCCGAGCGGGCCCAGGCAGAGGCCATTCTCGAATGGTTCGACCTGCATGGCGCCACCGCCACCGGGGAGGTTCCCTTCCGCCAATGGCCGGACGCCATGCGCGGCCATTTCATCGCCCGCATTCCACGGGCAACAGCATGAGCACGCTGCTTATTCTCGGCGGCACGCGGTCGGGGAAAAGCCGCCACGCGGAAAGCCTTGCCAAGGGCCGGAAAATCTATGTGGCCACGGCCGAAGCCTCGGATGCGGAAATGCTGGCGCGTATCGAGATGCACCGCCAGCAGCGCGGCGAGGGCTGGGAGACCTATGAAGTGCCGCTCGACCTGCCGGGCTTCCTGCATGACATCGACGACAAGGAGTGCTTCATCCTGATCGACTGCCTGACCATCTGGATGAGCAATCTGATGCTGGCGAAACTCGATGTGCGGGCCGAGGTCGAGATGCTCTGCGAAGAACTTAAGCAGGTCAAGGGGCGGGTGGTGCTGGTGTCGAACGAGGTGGGGCTTGGCATCGTGCCGGCCACCCCGCTGGCACGGCACTTCCGCGACGAGCATGGCCTCCTCAACCAGCGGGTGGCCGAGGCCGCCGACGAGGTGGTTTTCATGGTTGCGGGCCTGCCGATGACGCTCAAAAAAACAGTGCGCAAGCCAGCACGAGGCAAAACAGGAAAGTCATCGCGGTCGCGTAAAGCCTGAGGCCTTTGCGGATATCATCGCGATTGAGAATGGCGCGGCCTTCGCCCATCCAGGGCAGGTCGACGCGGCTTCCCTCATAACTCCGGGGACCGCCGAATTTCACCCCGAGAGCGGCCGCCAAGGCTGCCTCGGGCCAGCCGGCGTTGGGCGACTGGTGCCTGGGGGCATCGCGCCGCATGGCCTGCAGGGCGATGCTGCCGCGGGCCCGGTCGCTCCAGGCGGCCGCGGCGGCAAAGAGCAGGCCGGTGAGGCGCGAGGCGGGGAGATTGACCAGATCGTCAAGGCGGGCCGCGGCCCAGCCGAAATGCAGATAGCGTTCCGACTTGTGGCCGATCATCGAGTCGGCGGTGTTGATCACCTTGTAGGCGACGATGCCGGGCAGGCCCAGCAGGGCGTACCAGAGGAGCGGCGCCACAATGCCGTCGGACGTGTTTTCGGCGAGGCTTTCAAGGGCTGCCCTGGTGACGCCCGATTCATCAAGGGCTACGGGATCGCGGCCGACGATCCGGGCGACGGCCTTGCGTCCTTCGTTCAGCGAGAGGTCGAGGCCTTTGCCCACGGCGCTGACATGCTCATAGAGCGCGTGCTGGGCGAGCAGCGTGGTGGCGAGCAGGGCTTCGGCGATCCAGCCGAAGCGGAAACTGGAGAGAAAGCCGGCTACAGCCGCGGCGGGGATGGTGGTGAGCAGCAACAGGGCAAGCAGCGTGGCAACGCCGCGGAGGCGCGACCGCATGGGGTCCGCGCCGGAATCGTGGAACAGCAGCTCAAGCCTGGCGAGAATTTTGCCGAACCATTCGACGGGGTGGCCGATCTGGCGCTGCAGGGCCTCGGGATAGCCCGCGAGGCGCTCGACGAAGAGGGCAAGAGCCGCGGCGGCGAAGTGCAGGGTCATGATGGGCCAGCCAGGTCCAGGAGCTGATCGAGATCGAGATGTTGCTCCAGATGGGCGGCAAGGTCATCAAGAGTTTTTTCGATGAGGGAGTTGAAGGCGAGGCTGCTGGCCTCGACGCCCAGCGATTTCAGGAAGGCGCGGCGGAAACTGTCGCCGGCAAAGCAGCCATGGATGTAGGTGCCGGTTACCAGGCCGGCGGGGCTGGTGGCGCCGTCAGCCACGCCGGCGATGCGGGCGAAAGGGCGGGCGCAATCGGGACCATGGGAAGAGCCGAGATGGATTTCGTAGCCCGCGATGTTCTCGCCACTGGCCAGATGGGTGGCGTTGACGCGGGTAAGGGTCTTGTCGGGTAGGAGGGTAGTTTCCACGTCGAGGAGGCCGAGGCCGTCAACGCTTCCGGCGCTTCCTTCGAGGCCCTGGGGATCGTGGATCTTTTGGCCAAGCATCTGGTAACCGCCGCAGAGGCCGAGGAGGCGGCCGCCGCGGCGGACATGGGCCTTGAGATCAATGTCCCAGCCGCTGGCCCTCAGGCTGGCCAGGTCGGCCATGGTGGACTTGGAGCCGGGGATAATGACGAGGCCCGCATCGCCGGGAAGGGGCTGCCCCAGTTCGAGGAAGCTGACGGACACCCCGGGTTCCAGGCGCAGCGGATCGAGGTCATCGAAATTGGCAATCCGGGGCAGGCGCAGGACGTATATTTTATAGTTAGTTGAATGACTTGCGAGCATGTCCTCGAGCGCCACCGCATCTTCGGCAGGAAGGTTCCGGGCGGCGGGGAAATGCGGGATGATGCCAAGACAGGGGCGCCTGGTGGTTGCCTCGAGATAGGCCTTGCCGGCCTCGAAGAGTTTCGCGTCGCCATGGAACTTGTTGATGATGAAACCCTTCAGGCGCTGGCGGTCGTCCCCGTCCAGCACGGCGAGGGTGCCGACGATGGAGGCGATGACGCCGCCGCGGTGGATGTCGCCCACCAGGAAGGCCGGAATGTTGACGGCGCGGGCAAAACCCATATTCGCCAGATCGCCGTCCCGCAGATTGACTTCGGCGGGGCTGCCCGCCCCTTCGATGATGACAAGGTCAGCTTGATGGGAGAGCTTCCGGAAGCTTTCGAGGATGGCCGGCATGAACTGCTGGCGGTTCCTGAAAAATTCGCGCGCCGTCAGGGTGGCGGCCCGTTTGCCCTGGACGATGACCTGGGCTCCGGTGCCGGTTTCGGGTTTCAGCAGCACCGGGTTCATATGGACGCTGGCGGGCTGGCGGGCGGCGCGGGCCTGCAGGGCCTGGGCCCGGCCGATTTCCCCGCCGTCCTCGGTGACCGCGGCATTGTTGGACATATTCTGGGGCTTGAAGGGCATCACCGTCAGCCCGCGATTGGCAAAGGCCCGGCACAGCCCGGCGGCCACCAGGGATTTGCCCACGTCGGAGCCGGTGCCGAGCAGCATGAAGGCCCGGGCCTTCATGGAGCCTCGCAGATGATATGGGCGTAGGAGCCCATGACCCTGCCGCGCTTCAGGCCCATGGGTCCCAGGTCCTGCCCGCTGGCATCGCTGGCCATAAAGAGCCGGTCGGCGGCTCCTTCGCCGGCAATGGTGGAATAGTGAAACTCGTGGCCGCGCAGTGGTTTTGTCCAGGGGCCAGCGAGAGGTTTGAGCTGGCGGTAGCCGAGGTGAAGCTTGCGGCTGGCGAAGCTGGTGGTTAAGGGCAGGAGGCCCGCCATGGCATGGGACTGGCCCTGGGCGTCGATGATGGCGTCACCCAGCACCATGAAGCCGCCGCACTCGCCATAGATGAGGGCCTTGGAATTTCGCAGGCCGTTGAGGAAGGCCAGGTTTCCGGCCAGGCGTCCGCCGTGCAGTTCGGGATAGCCGCCGGGGAGGAAGACAGCCTCGCACCCGGGCGCCGGGGCTTCATCCCTGAGGGGCGAGAAGAAGGAGAGTTCGGCCCCTGCCTTCCGCCAGCCCTGGAGGATGTGGGGGTAGGCGAAGCTGAAGGCCAGATCGTCGGCCACGGCGATTTTTCCCGCCAGGGGCGGCAGGATCGGTGCCTGAAGTGATTCGGCGGCGGTTTCGGAACCGATTGCTAAAATCCTGTCAAGTTTTGTTTCACGTGCAACTGCTAAGCTTGCGGTTTCGATAAACAATTCAAGCTCTTGATTCTCTTGCGCTTGCACCAGTCCGAGGTGCCTTGCGGGCCAGTTCAGTGAGTCACTCCGCCGCACCTGCCCCAGAAGGGGCACCGGAAGATGGGCCAGGGCATCGGCCAGAAGGCTGGCATGACGGTCGCTGGCCACCCGGTTCAAAATCAGTCCGGCGAAGCTAAGGCCACTCTTATGGTTAATGAATCCTTCCGCCAGGGCGGCGATGGACTGGCCCTGGTGGCTGGCATCGAGAACCAGGACGATGGGCAGGCCCAGGTCCGCGGCGAGATCGGCGGTCGAGCCCGCAGCGCCCTGGGGGCCATCAAAGAGGCCCATGACGCCCTCGACGATCACCACGTCCGCATCGCGGGCAAGGTCATGGAGGAATCCGGCCGTGGCCTCCCGGCCCATGGCCCAGGGATCGAGGTTGAGGCAAGGGCGGCCGCTAGCGGCCTCATGGAAGCGGGGATCGATATGATCGGGTCCGGCTTTCGCCGAGGCCACTTTCAGCCCGCGGTTGCGCAGGGCCCGGAGCAGGCCGAGGGTGAGCATGGTCTTGCCGCTGCCGGAAGACGGGGCCGCCACCAGGAAGGCCTTAGCCAATGGCATTCTCCCGCAGTGCCGGGGAGTACCAATCCAGCATCCCGCGCCAGTCGGCGGCATGGCCAACGACGACGATGGCCGGGGTGGGCGGTTCATTGGCGGCGACAAATGCCGCGGCTTGGGCCAGCGCGGTGGCGGCGACCTGCTGGCTGGGCAGCGAGGCATTGGAAATGATGGTCACCGGCTCATCGGGGGCGCGGCCGCCTTCAAGCAGGGCTTGAGCAATCTCGCCCAAGTTCTTGACCGCCATATACATGACGATCACCGGAGAGGCCTTGGCGACAGCCTGCCAGTTGACGCTGGCGGGCATTTTTCCGCTGGCGTCATGGCCGGTGAGGAAGATCACCGAATGGTTGGTGTCGCGATGGGTGGAGGGAATTCCGGCATAGGCGAGGCCGCCCACGCCGGCGGTGATGCCCGGGACAATGCGGAAGGGAACCTTGGCCTTGGCCAGGGCCTGGCTTTCCTCGCCGCCGCGGCCGAACATGAAGGGATCGCCGCCCTTGAGGCGCAAGACGCGTTTTCCGGCGCGCGCCAGTTCAATGAGCCTGAGGGAGATATCCTGCTGCACGGGCGAAGGTTTGCCGCCGCGCTTGCCGGCATATTCGAGGACCACGCCGGATTTCACCCAGCGCAGGATGTCGGGATTCACCAGGGCGTCATAGACCACCACGTCGCAGGTCTGCATGGCGTGGTAGCAGAGGAGCGACATGAGGCCGGGGGCGCCGGGACCGGCGCCCACCAGCCAGACCCAGCCCGCCTCGAAGACGGGAAAGGCTTCGCCATCGAGGCGGGCAAATCCGTTCGCCCCGGAATTATCCGCAGGCGGTTGCAGTACCGATTTTGTTGGTTCGCGGCTCATAGTTCCTTATACAGTGATGGAATGCGAATAGAGAAGCCCGAAGGCGAGTTAAGGCGAGGCTGGAGCACGGGCGCATGTGCGGCGGCGGCCACCAAGGCGGCGTTTACGGCATTGCTGACCGGCAAGTTTCCCGATCCGGTGCCGCTGCTGCTGCCCAAGGGGGAGTGCCCGAGTTTTGCCCTGGCGCTGGAAGGCAGGGGCGAGGGCTGGGCCCAGGCGGGGATTATCAAGGATGCGGGCGACGATCCGGACGTGACGCACGGCTGCATGGTGGTCGCCACGGTGCGGCAGGCAGGCAAGGGCATCACCTTCAAGGCGGGGGAAGGGGTTGGCACGGTCACCCGGGCCGGCCTTCCCATCGCGGTCGGCGAAGCGGCGATCAATCCGGTGCCGCGCGCGATGATGCGCCAGGTGATTGCAGAGCAGGGCGGCGGCGATGTGGAAATCGAGATTTCGATTCCCGGCGGCGCGGCACTGGCGCAGAAGACGTGGAATCCGCGGCTTGGCATTATGGGTGGACTTTCGATTCTCGGCACCACGGGAATCGTTCACCCCTTCTCCTGCGCGGCGTGGATTGCTTCAATCCATAGCGGCGTCGATGTGGCCCGCGCCATGGGGCTTCAGCACATTGCCGGCTGCACCGGATCCACCTCGGAAGACGCGGTGCGGGCCCATTTCAACCTGCCGCTTGAGGCGATGATGGACATGGGCGATTTTGCTGGCGGACTTCTGAAATATCTGCGTGAGCATCCGGTGGCGCGCGTCACCATCGGCGGTGGTTTCGGCAAGATCAGCAAGCTGGCGCAAGGGGCGATGGAT
>CAZRZB010000140.1:0-6798 GCA_964604435.1 uncultured Aestuariivirga sp.
TTCCGGTCAGGAAGGACGTGGCCATGACCGGCGAGATCACCCTGCGCGGCCGGGTGCTGCCGATCGGCGGCCTCAAGGAAAAGCTCTTGGCGGCTCTGCGCGGCGGCATCAAGAAGGTGATGATCCCCGAGGAGAACGCCAAGGATCTCGCCGAAATTCCGGACAATGTGAAATCCGGCATGGAGATCATTCCGGTCGCCATGATGGACGATGTGCTGAAGCACGCGCTGACCCGCATGCCCGTGCCCATCGAATGGGACGAGGTGGCCGAGGAAGCCGCCGCCGCCGCCCGCGCCGCCGCCGACAAGGCGACGGGCGAGGGGGCCCGGGCGCACTGAGCTTCAGGCGAATCACTCCTGCCAAAAATCAGCGGGCGGAAGGAATATCTTCCGCCCGTTTCGTCTTTGGGGCCGCCGATAAATCCTTGAACTGACTCGCGAAAAAATATTGGCTCCCGGGACTCTTGCGAATCTCCGGAAAATGCCTGCGTCATCGGCCCGGAACGGCGCGCCGCCAGCCGGGTTATGGTCATACGCCGGGCAATCGAGGGATCGGGGACATGAACAAGAACGAGCTTATCGCCAAGGTCGCCAAGGACGCCAAGCTGACGCGCGGCGAAGCCGGTGAGGCGATCGAGGCGACGATCGAGAACATCATGCGGGCGCTGCGCCAGGGCGACGATGTCCGCCTGGTCGGCTTCGGCACCTTCACCGTCACCCGCCGCAAGGCTGGCGAAGCGCGCAATCCGCAGACCGGCAAGCCGATCAAGCTGCCGGCCTCCAAGCGGCCGAAGTTCAAGGCGGGGAAATTGCTTAAGGAGGCGGTGAACGGATAAATCCTGACGGCCCGACCGGCTTAAATCGGCGCCCCGCGCGCCCTCGGAACTCGCGCGGGGTTTTTGTGCCGTCTTGCGCCGGGCGGGGGCCGCCGGTATTGAGACCGGCGAAGGGCGATTAGCTCAGTTGGTAGAGCGCTTCGTTTACACCGAAGATGCCGGGAGTTCGAGTCTCTCATCGCCCACCAGCCTTCGCCCTGCGGGCTACGGCTCGGCAGGCCAGAGGGTACCGGCGGGAGAAGCCCGCAGGGCGGAGGCTGCCGCGCCGGAGTTGCGAAGCAACGAAGGCGGGCTGGATGTTATGGATGAAATACGTCTACATCATTGAGACTGAGGACTCGGAACACTTTTACGTCGGTCTGACCGATGACCTGAAATCTCGGCTCACACGCCACAACGCCGGCGAAATTTCGCATACGTCCAAATATGGGCCATGGCATCTCAAGACGGCATCAGGCCGGGCGTTTTCCAAAAAACGCCTTTAGCGGAGGCCCCGCGATTTCAATGTCCGTCGCTCTGCCGCCGCAACTGAAAGCCGCCATTCTGCGTGAGCGGGCGGAAGGCGGCGTGGCGGACAAGGTGCGGCGGCTCGGCGCCCATTACCGCGGCGGCGGGGCTTCGAACCAAAGTATCGATCTGGGCGCCTATCTGGCGGCACGGCTGCCGGCCACCTATGCGGCGGTGGCCCGCGTTCTTATGGAGCTGAAGTCGCGGCGGCCGGATTTCGCACCCGCCTCGCTGCTCGACGCGGGCGCAGGGCCCGGAACCGCAAGCTGGGCCGCCACGGCGCTGTGGCCGGCAATCGCCCGCATCGCCTTCCTCGACAACCATCGCGACTTTCTCGATCTGGCGAAGCGGCTGGCGGCGGACAGCGGCCATGCCGGTCTCGCCGCCGCCCAAGCCATCGCGGGAGACCTTGCACGGCCTGCCGGCGCCGGGGCGGTCGATCTTGTCATTGCCGCCTATGCCTTGGCCGAATTGCCCGAGGCGCGGGCCGGGACCACGGCGGCGGCCCTGTGGCGGGCCTGCGGCGATACGCTGGCGATCGTTGAGCCGGGAACGCCCCAGGGCTTTGCCCGCATCCTTGCGGCCCGCACGGCGCTTTTAGCGGCGGGGGCCCATCTGGTGGCGCCATGCCCTCATGACGGGCCGTGCCCGCTCGCCGCCCCCGACTGGTGCCACTTTTCCGTGCGCCTGGCGAGGAGCCGCGAGCACATGCATGCCAAGGCGGCCAGCGTTCCCTTCGAGGACGAGAAATTCGCCTATCTGATCGCCGCCCGCGCGGCCGCGGCCATGACCTCGGCCCGTATCCTGGCGCCGCCCCGGCGGAACAAGGCGGGGATCGCCCTCAAGCTCTGCACCCCCGCCGGTCTCGAGCGGCGGACGATTGCCAGCCGCGACCGCGATGCCTACAAGCAGGCGCGCAAACTGGATTGGGGCGATGTGATTTAGCGATGCGCGGCAAGAACGGGACCATCGCCGGGATGGCGTCATGAAACTCATATTTCACGTGGGGCTGCATCGCGCCGCGTCGACCTCGTTTCAGCATTGGCTGAGGGACGGCCGCGAAGCGCTGGCGGGGGCCCGCATCTTCGTGGCAACCGGCCTCTCCGGCGCGGCCAATGAATCGCCCTTCTCCTGCCTGGTGGGCGAACGGTTCGAAGGGCTGGGTCCGACGGCCGCAGCCCGGTTGGTCGAGCGGGAATTCGCCCGCCTGGCGCCCGATTACGATATCGTCGTGATCAGCGAGGAGAACCTGACCGGCATGATGGCGGGGCGGTCGCCGCGCGCCTTCGAGGCCCGCGACCGGCTGGCGGAGCTGTTCGAGCACCTGCGGGCCGAACATGAGATCGTGCCGATGCTGATCCTGCGCGAGCACCTCTCCTGGCTTGTGTCCTGCTACCGCATGTACCAGATGCGCGGCGGCCTCAAGGACTTCGAACAATTCGTGACGGATGTCGATCCGGCATCGCTGGAATTTTCACCCCTCGTGGAGCAGCTCGCGGCAGCGGCCGGCGGCGCGAGCCCGGTCGTCGGCACGCTCGATGCGATCGGCAAAGATGAGGGACAGGGCTTTCTCGGCAAGCTTGCCGGGGTGTTGGGAACGGATGCCGGTCTGCCGCGGACTTTGCCGGTCAGCAATGCGGCGCGGCGGCCCCTGGCCTGCGCGATGGTGCAGGAGGCGGCACGGCTCGGCGCCGCTCTGGGGCTCACCGATGCCAAGCCGCTGTGGGGGAAAATCGCCAGGATGTCGGCCGATGCGGGCGGCCGCGGCGAGGCCGATATCGAGAAGCTGGCGAGGCTCATGGCGGCCCGCTGGGTGGAGATGCCCGAAACCATTACCGGCCCGCGCCGCAGGCGAGCGGCCAATGCCGAACTGGCGGAGCAGGGCCCGCTGCCGCTGGCCAAGGCCACTCTTGAGAAGGCAAGGCTGGCAGCGCGGCGCGCCGTGGCCTCGCTTGACCGGCCGCTGGCGCCGCCGCAGTTCTTCGACGCCTTGACGCAACGCTTTGCCGCCGACCGGCATCTGATTGCCGAGCGCCACGCGCCGCAATGGCTGGACCGCAACGGAGCCGCCGCATGACCCGCCAATCGATTTTATCGGGATCGAAGTGACGCGGCTGCCGCTCTATGCTGAGCCGGCAAATGCGGCGTCCCCGGGGTGCTGTCCTAATTAGGGGGTGAGTGTCCTAATCTCCCCTTGGCAAGGGATGCTTGGAGAGCAGACCCCAAACATCGTTGAACTTTTCGGAGCCGCGTGCACTCAGTTCAATAAGTAAGCGTTTCGTGGTGTCATGATCCGCCCCGATTACGCGTGCAAGAGTTTCTATTTTGCGCCACCCATCACCCCCGGCATTTTGGAGCATAGGCAATAGAAGGGCCTTGCGGTCGCCGTCGAGCTTGTCTTGAGAGCCCCGCGCTAAGCGGTGCTGAACATAAACGGCGACGATAGTTGTCGCAGCTCCTATCACCGAGCCTAATAGGCCCGCTATTAAACCCGTCCAAAATTCATATGACATATTCAGTGTGTCCACGCCTCACTCGTTAGGGCGCGGCGAACGCTGAGCTACCGCTCCCTCAACTCGAATCCCACCACCTTCCCCAGTGTATATCAAGTCGAATATATTGGCGGCCGTTTGCAGCCACTTCACACGGCCGCCGGTGGGCCAATCCGTTTCCGGCTTCGGAAGCGTCTTTAGCAATCCCTGAATGAACGGGTGCAAATCATTATCCGGTGGCGGAGGGGGTGGAGGGGGCGGCGGCGGATCGCCATTTCCGCCGCTCTTTTTTTCAGCGCTCGATCCAGATGGATCGGAAGCAATACCCGGCATGACAAGCCGATCTTTGCCGTGCTCAAAGAAGCCACCTTGCTCGGCAGAACGCTCGAAAATCTGACGCGCACGTTCTTTCTGTTTTTCCGCAACGCCCAGACTGCCAATATCTTTCTCAAGTGCAGCCGCCGGAGGAATGACACCGCCCTTATATTTTTCAAAGAGTGCGCCATAGAGAGGCACTTTGAGAAACGCCTTTGCTCGTGCTTCCCGCTCACGCTGGCGATCAACGATCATACGACCGAGGCTCGACATTTTATGAACGCCCCCGACAGTCTCAACGAGGCCGAACATCCGAGCAGCCGAAATTTGTATACGATAGCCACTGCTCTTGGGGCTCAGCTTCATCCAAACCGCTAGTTGCGAGTCATCGCACTCACCGGTTCCTACGTTGGTGTGGATTGCTTGCGCAACTTCAATCGCATCATTGAGGTTGTTGTAGGGGAAACCGATGGTCGAACGCTGCCGTGCGTCTCCGTCATCGGCCTCCTTATCCACTACCGCATCCGCCATGCTGGTTACGTTCTCGCCTACCATGTGGTTTCTCCTTATCCAGACAGGTGACTTGCCTGATGACACCTTCTAGCCGATACTATCCAGAATGTCAAGTCTCTATCCAAAATACGCAGACAGACCATTGACGTAACCAAAAAATAGTATAATCTGTTTGCGATCCGACCGGCTTGGTTGGTGGATTGGAGGATATCATGGCTAGGAGAGTTGCGAGCCCCGGCGTTCAGGCCGACCGGCGACGGGGCGAGGAAGAAACAGGAAGGGCCGCTTTAGCCCTAGCAGGATGAAAAGCGGCCCTTAATCGGCACTTACAACCTTGGGGTTCGTCTAAAGGTAGGATGCCCGGCCTTACAATCGCGGCGATCCCGGTTCGAATCCGGGTCCCCAAACGACCCGAATAAGTGGGTCCGACGTTGCGCTAACAACTTCGGACCCGGATCAGCAACCCAGGGATTTGGCCCCCAGATCATGACCGCTCTCAATATAGCGCGTTTTGAGCCGGACTTAAAGAGTCCGATGGGCCTGCCCGCAGATTTGGGATTTGGCCCCGATGAACATTCTTCCCCGCGACAAGCAAATTGAAATCATCGCCGCCCTTTGCGAAGGCGTCAGCATCCGTGCCACCGAACGGCTGACCGGCTGCCATCGCGATAGCGTTATGCGCCTTGGTGCCCGTGTCGGCAAAGGCGCCGCTCTTGTCCATGACCGCATGATGCGCGGCTTGAATGTGGCCCGGATCGAACTGGACGAAACATGGTCATTCGTTGGCAAGAAGCAGCGCAAGGTCACGCCGGAAGATGGCAGCGACAAGGGCGATCAATATGTGTTCATCGCCATGGCGTCGTCGGTCAAAGCGATCCTGAGCTACCATGTCGGCAAGCGCGACCTGCCGAGCACACAGGCCTTCGCAGGCGATCTTCGCGCCCGCGTGGTCAATGCCCCGGAAATTTCATCGGACGGCTTCTCAGCCTATCCCCAAGCCATTGACGATGCTTTCGGACTTGATTGCACCTATGGGCAGATCATCAAGAAATACGCTGGCGAACCGTCGATTGATGCCGCGCGCCGCTATTCGCCGGGGTATGTAGTAGGAGTAGAAAAGACCAATGTGGTAGGGATGCCGAGCCGGATTTCGACAAGCTACGTCGAACGGCAGAACCTTACAGTTCGCATGCACTCGCGGCGGTTTACTCGCCTGACCAATGGTTTCAGCAAGAAACTGGAAAACCACGTTGCGGCCTTCGGGCTTCATGCCGCCTATTACAATTTCTGCCGCGTCCATGAGAGCTTGCGGATGACCCCCACAATGGCGCTGGGTGTGGCCGATCACATTTGGACCATTGGCGAGCTGCTCGATGCTTGCCTTGATGGCGAAATCAAAGAACCTGTAGGCCGGAAGATCGGCCGGTTCACGGTAATTGATGGTGGAGTGTCCTAAGATGGATTATCAAGTGTCCGAATTAGGACAGCACCGTCCCCGGCCCTCGCTTGACAGCGGGAGGGGGCTGGCCTATCAGGCCCGGCACGCTGGATTGCGGGTGTAGCTCAGTTGGTTAGAGCGTCGGCCTGTCACGCCGAAGGTCGCGGGTTCGAGCCCCGTCACTCGCGCCATCCAGCCTAGTGCAAGAGGCCGCGTTTCCGCGGCCTTTGTGGTTTTTGCAACGCCGCAGATGCTCCGGTGCATGGGACCCCCGAAACGCTTGCGGCGCAGGGTTGGGTGCGCTACCAAGCCCACGGATTCCACCCCACCCCGTAGTGGCCTTGAGGCGGGAAGACATGCCTGAACTGTTGCGAGACTATCTGCCGATCGTCATCTTTATCGCGGTGGCCGCGGGGATAGGTCTGGCGCTGATGATCGCCCCCATCCTGATCGCAGTGCGCAATCCCGATCCGGAAAAGCTCTCGGCCTACGAATGCGGCTTCAATGCCTTCGACGACGCCCGCATGAAGTTCGACGTGCGCTTCTATCTGGTGTCGATCCTCTTCATCATCTTCGATCTGGAGGTCGCCTTCCTGTTCCCGTGGGCGGTGGCGTTCGGCAAGCTTGGTGCGACCGGATTCTGGTCGATGATGGTGTTCCTCGGCGTCCTGACCATCGGTTTCGCCTATGAGTGGAAG
>CAZRZB010000141.1:0-6757 GCA_964604435.1 uncultured Aestuariivirga sp.
ACGACCTTGCCAAGGTCGGGGTCGAGGGTTCGAATCCCTTCGCCCGCTCCAATTTCTACACAAGAATCCCCAAACTCAGGTAATTTTATCAATGAATTCATGGAGTTCGTTGAACCCGGCCAACTGCTTGAAACGTGGATGGCCGATGGGTGCCTGGGTTTGTTCCAGCACCCAGGTCAGCTCATGGGGAATGAAGATGCCCCAGCTGCCGGCGGCGATGGCCGGGACAATGTCCGATTTCAGCGAATTCCCGATCATGGCGGCGCGGTCGGGCCCGTCACCGTGGCGATCGAACACCTGCCTGTAGGTCTGAGGAGTCTTGTCGCTGACAATTTCAATTCCGTGAAAAAGCTCGCCCAAACCGGATTGGGCAAGCTTGCGTTCCTGGTCGAAAAGGTCACCCTTTGTAATAAGAACCAGCCGATATGCCCCAGTGAGGCTTTCCAGGGTCTCCCGCACATGGGGCAGGGGAAGGATGGGGTGGGCCAGCATTTCCCGGCCGGCGCTGAGAATTTCACGGATAATGGCGGCTGGAACCTCGCTATTGGTGATGGCAATGGCGGTTTCGATCATTGAGAGGACAAAGCCCTTTGTGCCGAAACCATAGAATTCAAGGTTCCGTTTTTCGGCTTCCAGCAGGCGCGCACTCAGGTCGGAAGGCTCGGCATAGTCCGCGAGAAGTGCCGCAAAACGGGCTTCGGTGAGCTTGAAAAAGTGCTCGCACTGCCACAGGGTGTCATCGGCATCCAAGCCAAGAGTGGTTAGATTGCGCATCGGAAAGACCAGCCAAAGTTGGTCTCACTTCTAGGCGATGATCGCTTGCAAGACAATAAACCCGGCACAATCGCCAAACATCCAAGCCGCGGGCAATTTCCGTTGTGTTGCCATGCCTTGGAGGGTTTCCCCGCCGCATGAACAACCTAGTGGCGAAAATGCCGGACGCCCGTGAAGATCATGGCCAGCCCGGCAGCATCGGCGGCGCGTATGACGTCATCATCCTTGATGGATCCCCCAGGCTGGATGACGGCGGTGGCACCTGCTTCAGCGGCCTGCAGCAGGCCGTCGGCAAAGGGGAAAAACGCATCGGAGGCCACGACGGAGCCATGCACCAGGGGGCGTTCATGCCCTGCCGCCCTGGCTGCATCCTCGCTTTTCCGGACCGCGATGCGGGCCGCGTCGACGCGCGACATCTGGCCGGCACCAATGCCAACGGTTGCGCCATTTTTGGCATAGATGATGGCATTGGATTTGACGTGCTTGGCAACCTTGAAGGCGAATTTCAGGTCGCTGATCTCGGATTTAGTAGGTTGCCGTTTGGTCACAACGCGCAAATTCATCTCGTCAACCGAATAACTATCACGGGTCTGCACCAGCAGACCTCCAATTATCGATTTCACGCTTATGGCCACAGCCCGGGGATTGGGGATATCGTCCAGAAGCAAGAGGCGCAGGTTTTTCTTGGCGGCGAGAACTGACCGGGCGCCATCGTCGGCGCCGGGTGCAAGGATCACTTCAGTAAAGAGTTTTGAAATCTCAAATGCAGTTTCCTCATCCAAGCTACGATTGAATGCCAGGATGCCGCCAAAGGCGCTGACCGGATCACAGGCCAAGGCCTTGCCGTAAGCTTCAAGGCAGGTGTGGCCGACGGCAACACCACAGGGATTGGCATGCTTCACGATAACACAGGCGGCATCCGATCCGTTGCGGAACTCCGACAGACAATCCAGGGCCGCGTCAGTGTCGTTGATGTTATTGTAGGAAAGCTCCTTGCCTTGCACCTGCCTGGCGCTGGCAACGCCCTTGCGAAGGTCGGGACTGCTATAGAGAGCCGCCGTTTGGTGGGGATTTTCGCCATAGCGCAGGGTCTGAACGCGTCTGCCTCCGGTGGCGAAATAGTCCGGCGTCGGATTTGCAAGCTCGGTGGAAAACCACTGGGCGATCGCGGCGTCATAGGCCGCTGTCCTGGCGAATGCCTTGGCCGCCAGTGACCGGCGGGTTGCTTCCGTGGTGCATCCGCCATGGGCAGCGAGTTCCGATAATACCACGGCATAGTCCTCCGGACCCACGACCACGGTAACCCGGTCGTGGTTCTTGGCCGCGGCCCGGATCATCGCTGGCCCACCCACATCGATGTTCTCGATTGTGGTAGGCCAATCAGTGCGCTTGGCGACAGTATCTTCAAACGGGTAGAGATTGACGACGAGCAGATCAATGTCGCTGATGTCGTGAGTTTTCTTCGCCACCTCGTGGGCCGCATTATCTTTGACAGCCAGAAGTCCGCCGTGAATTTTGGGATGGAGAGTTTTTACGCGGCCATCCATGATTTCGGGGAATCCGGTTATCCGAGCGACATCGGTTACGGCGATGCCCGCCGCCTGAAGGCTTCTGGCCGTGCCGCCGGTTGAAATGATTTCAATGCCACGGGCTGCGAGGGGGCGGGCCAACTCAAGCAGGCCGGCTTTGTCGGACACCGAAATAAGCGCGCGTCGGATCGGATGGGTCATAAGGCATATCCCGGAACTGAATGCGGAATAGGCACATAGCATGCCGGGACAATTAGGCCACTAGAAAGGGAGCTGCGGCATTTCTCCCGTCTCGCGTCCGCCCTGGGCCGGCTTCTCCATCCGCTGAAGGGCCCAGTTTATCGGGGCAGCGCCCTCGGTTGAGCCCCGAATGACGATTTGCTGGGTTTTCCGGGGACCGGTACTGCTTCCCAAGTATATGCTGTCCTCAAGGCTCAGGAAACCGCCCCTGGCCATGAACTGCCAAGCGGCGCGATTCGGCAGCATAATGCCAATCCCCGCGCGCTTGCGTGCCAGAGTCGCCTTGACGTCGGGATGGAGGTGAAATCTGATGGTAAAGTCAAACGGCCCGACTGACGATGCCTTGGACCCGGATGGAACGACAAGGTCTTCGCCGCGAAGGTCATTGCCCTCCTGCGAGAGGAAGATGTTTCTATGATGTCTGACCTTGTGCACGCCACTTGAAATATCATTGGTTGCATTGATCAGGGACCCCAAAGGCGAATTGACAACGTCGGCGTCCGGCGCATTTTGTGTTCCCCCCTCGAAGGAAGCAACTTCAACGGTATTGTGGGCCGCGATATCGGCAGCCGCCTTGCGCCATGCTGCCGCAGCGCCATGGGGCATCCCGCAATTAGTGAAAATGCGGTGCGGGCCATCGGAAAATTCAATCGCAAGCGGGCCGTTGCATTCCCTCGGAACGCCCGTATCCATGAGCAGGAGTCCAGACCGGTGCGACAGCCTGCAATAGCCGGAATAGGGGGCCTTGAGCAATGGCCGGCCGGCGCTCGCATCCTGGTCCAGGGCGGCCTTGAGACCTTCCATGTCGGCGGCGCCGGCACCCTGGAAATTGCCAAGTCCCTGATCGCCATGGCTTAGCATCCGGAGCATCGGAAACATCCTTTCGATTGCCGCACTCAAGGGGTGGGGAACAGCTTCACGCTGGGCTACCATCGCGTTCTTGAGCGGGATGAGCGCAAGGATGATGTCCAGAAGCATCTGGGGATTGCGTGACGCATGGCCGCCGTCGGGCAGAATGACCTGATCGATGACAGCGCAGAACTTGGCATTCGCATGGTCCCGCAGGGACGTTGGGCCGCGAAAGGCAAGGCTCGCATATTGCAGCGCCAGGGCCTGCAAAAGGAGATCATCGGGAGCCGCAGCGTGCGCTTCAATAGCACGGCGGACAAGCCTTTCGACAAGTGCATAGAAAGGTTTTTCAAAGGACGACGGCGCTGGGCCCACCAGAAAATGCGCGGCACAGGAGAGTGCGAGGAGCGCCTGAAAATTGACGGCAGGAGCCCGGAGATGACCCCGCTGCCCGCTCCACTTCAAGACCAGTGTCCGCGCGACGATACGATGAAGCTCCTGGCCGCTGGCCACAAAATGCCGCAGCCATGACAGGTTGTGGAGTGAGGTTGTCCACTCGGAATTCGAGGAGGCCGCATCGAAAACATCGATGGGCTTGTCCATCACGGTTGTTCCGGCAAAACCGAATATCCCACGCGCCATGTCCCGGGCGATGGCTGGATTTCCGGGGATCAACACCGGCAGCCTCGTTCCAAGACCGGAAATATCTACGCCCTTGACGGCTCCGCGACCGAATCCATGGGAAACCTTATGTATCAGGGCCGCGCCCTGACCAGACAGCATCTGCAAATAAGACATGTTGCTTGAATGCTGCGTAGGCCCGTGATCGCGCATGTTCTGCCGCGTCATAATTGTTTGTTCAGGTGATGATGCAAAGGGCCACAGTGGCGCGAGATGGTTAACGAAGTGCTAACGGCTCAGACAGAGCGCCGCCTGAGACGGGCCGCAAAGAAGCCGTCGAGGCCGGAACTGTTCCCAATTGCCATGGATGGCAGACAACGCATGAGGCCGGCGGGCGTGATGAATTGCGCCTGCAAGGCAAGGTCTTCGGGCGTGATCGGTGAAAGCTCAAACTCTTCATGGGCCCGGAGGAATTTGAATACCTGCCTCTCCCCTTCGAGGAGAGACAGGGAACAGGTGCAATAGACCAGCCGCCCGCCCGGACGCACCAGACCAGCCGCGTGGGTGAGCATCTTTTCCTGCAGGTGGATCAATCCGTCCAGCTGCCTGGGTGACTTCAAATAAACCAGATCGGGATGGCGCCTGATCGTTCCGGTAGCGGAACAGGGAGCATCCAGCAGGACATTGTCATAGAGCGTCCCGGCGGGAAGCGACAGCACGTCGGCAACCACTGTCGTGGCGGACAGCTTCAGGCGCGCAAGATTTTCCCGCAACCTGTTCATCCGCAGCACGGAATCATCCACGGCGGTAACAATGGCTCCGGCGGAGGCCAATTGCGCGGTCTTTCCGCCTGGCGCAGCACAAAGATCAAGCACCGACTTGCCCTCGACGCCGCCGAAGAGTCTTGCGGGCAAGGCCGATGCCGCATCCTGCACCCACCATTCGCCCTCATTGAAGCCCGGCAGTTCCTGCACATTCCGGCCGGAAGACATCAGGCGAATTGTCCCAGTGGGCAGAAGCTCCCCGCCCAATCGCTGGCTCCAATACTCAGGTTTGCCATTCACCGAAATGTCGAGTGGTGCCTCAAGGAGATGGGCGGTAGCAATGTCACGCGTGGCCTTATCGCCGTAGGCTGCAACCCATTGCTCCCAAAGCCAATCGGGCGTGTTAAGCCTTGGACCGTCCAGATTTTCCAGGGCCGCCTTTCCATCTGTTGAAATCTTGCGCAGCACTGCATTGATCAAACCGGAAAAATGCTGGGCTTTCTTGTCTTGTTTTGCCAGATCAACTGAGAGGTCGATGACTGCGTGGGGGCTCACCTCCATGAAAAGGAGTTGGGCTGCGGCAATGGTCAGGATATCGACGGCCATGCCGGAAGAGCGGGGTAGCGGCTTGCTTAGAAACTTGCCGAGCACCGATTTTATTTCGCCGCCATGGCGAAGGGACGAGGCCACAAGCGCGTGGGCAAAGGCACGGTCACGGCCTTCTAGCGCGCGAAACTCCTTGTTTGTTTCAAGCAGCTGATCAAGCGGTCGCTGATCGAGAGTTACGCCCTGAAGCAGGCTGATGGCCACCCGCCTGGCCTGAAGGCCAAGCTTTTCACTTTTTGAGGCTGGCACCGATCAGCCCCACGGGCCCCTTGCTGCTTGATCTTGGAAAGTCTCTTGAGGGTTCATCTCGGCCGCCATCTTCTGAAGCTCAGCA
The DNA here is from genome assembly GCA_964604435.1 of uncultured Aestuariivirga sp. Classification (GTDB taxonomy): domain Bacteria; phylum Pseudomonadota; class Alphaproteobacteria; order Rhizobiales; family Aestuariivirgaceae; genus Aestuariivirga. Next base: position 5,718 of record CAZRZB010000141.1, read on the forward strand.
ACGCGGTTTTCCGTTGCGGGATGCGATGAGAACAGATTGTCCATGCGCTGTCCAGACAAAGGATTGACGATAAAGAGATGGGCCATGGCGGGATTAGCCTCGGCAGCTTCGTTGGGGATGTGCTGGGCGGCACCGGAAATCTTGTAGAGGGCAGAGGCCAATGCCAGGGGCGCGCCAGATATCTCGGCACCCCCCCGATCTGCTTCATATTCGCGGGTGCGGCTGATCGCCAGTTGCACAATCATGGCGGCAAGAGGTGCGAGAATGACAAGCAAAATGCTGCCCAAGGGACCCAACGGATTGTTGCGGTCGCGGCCGCCGAAGAAAAAGCCGAAATTCGCCAGCATGGATATCGCACCGGCAAGGGTTGCCGTCATGGTCATGACAAGCGTGTCCCGGTGTTTGATATGGGCCAGCTCATGGGCCATGACGCCGGCGATTTCAGCAGCCGAAAGGGACCGCAGAAGTCCGGTCGTAACGGCCACGGCGGCATTCTCCGGATTGCGGCCCGTGGCAAAGGCGTTGGGCTGTGGATTGTCCATGAGATAGACCTTCGGCATGGGCAGGTTGGCGCGCGCCGCGAGATTGGCCACGATGTCATAGTATTCAGGTGCCGTGGCGCGATCCACTTCTTGCGCTCCCTGCATGCGCAGAACCATCTTGTCAGCGTTCCAGTAGGCAAACAGGTTGGTCCCCGCCGCGAACAGGAAGGCAAGCAGCATCCCGCCCTGGCCGCCCAGCAGATAGCCGATGGCAAGAAACAGACCGGTGAGGCCTGCCAGCAAGAGTCCGGTGCGGAATGTGTTCATGGGGCGAGACTTTTCCTTTGTTGGTGAGTAAAATGGTGTGGCATGGAAGGTTCGACAAGATGGAAAATCGTGACTTGAGCCCCGCCGCCAGACGGGCCCTGGCAGAGGCAGAACAGCGCCGCAAGGCTGCCTTGGAGGCAAATAGGCCCAAGGAAGTGGCTGGCCGGAAGGGGCCGGAGCCGACCCGATTTGGCGATTGGGAAAACAAGGGAATTGCCTCTGACTTCTGAT
>CAZRZB010000142.1:0-6738 GCA_964604435.1 uncultured Aestuariivirga sp.
TGGTGGCCTTCGCGGCCCAGGCCTTCGTCGGCGTGGTGATCGGCTGGTTTCCGCAAAGTGCCGCCGGTTATGACCCGCGCTCCTACACCTGGGCCTTCGGCCTGCTTTTGGCTTTGGAGTTTTTGGCCCTGTTCTGGTATCTCTTCGCCCCCATTGCCAGTTTGAAAGACGAGGCCCCATGACCAATCCCGTAATTGCCGAAGTCACCCGCGGCGGCATCGTTGAAAGCCGCCACACCGGCTCCTTCGCCATCGTCGATGGCGGGGGCCGGCTGATCCGCAAGGCCGGCGGCTTCGCCAGCCCGGTGTTTCCGCGCTCGGCCATCAAGGCCTTCCAGTGCGTGCCGGTGCTCGAGTCAGGTGCCGCCGACGCTTTCGGCCTGAGCGACGAGGAGATCGCCCTGTGCTGCTCCTCCCACAACGGCGAGCCCGAGCATGTGCGCGTTGCCCGCGCCCTGCTGCACAAGGCCCACAACAGCGAGGCGCATTACGAATGCGGGGCCCATTGGCCCATGCACATGGAGGCCCAGCACAATGCCGTGAAGGCGGGCGGCGAGGCCCTGCCAATCCACAACAACTGCTCGGGCAAGCATGCCGGCATGCTGGCGCTGGCCCGCCAGCTCGGCGCCGATGCCCGGGACTATGTGAAGATCGACCATCCGGTGCAACTGGCCATCGCCGAGGCCATCACCCGCTATTGCGAGGTGGACGTGAAGCAGCTCACCTGGGGCATCGACGGCTGCTCGGTGCCGACCTGGGCCTTTCCCTTGAGCAACATGGCCCTGGGCTTCGCCAAGCTGACGCAAAGCGAGGCGGGCAAGCGCATCATCGCGGCGGTGCGCCGCCACCCCTTCATGGTGGCCGGAAGCGGGCGTTTCGACACGCGCCTCATGGAAGCCGTGCCCCGCGTCTTCGTGAAGGGCGGGGCCGAAGGGGTGCACTGCTGCTGCATTCCCCATGCCCATATCGGCATCGCGCTGAAAATTGACGACGGCGCCGGCCGCGCCTCCGAAACCGCCCTGGCGGCACTGCTTGCCTCGCTCGATGTCTGGACGGCGGAGGAAAAGGCGGCACTCCAGGGCTTCACCCACACGGACCTGCAGAACTGGCGCAAGATCCATGTGGGCGACGTGCACGCGGTCGCATGATGCAATCCATTATCCTCACCCTGAAGTGCGAGCAACGCGAGCCTCGAAGGGCTGCTGGACGCGCAGAGAGAGGCTTCGAGGCCCGGCCGCGCCGGGCCCCTCGCGTCAGGGGCAGGCAAAGCCGATAGCAGCAATGTGCAGCCGATGACAAAAAGAAATCTGGTCCTGATCCATGGCGGCCTTGAATATGAAAGTGACTTCGAGGAGATCGCCGGAAAAGTCTTCGCGCTGAACGAAGATATCACAATCTACACAATATCCGCGGCTTCAGATGACCAAATGCCAAAAGAAGCCTGGCTCCACCCGACACTGGTCGTAGCCCTGACGCCGAAATTTGATCTGAAAATCAACAGAGGAACCATACTGAGGAACCGTCCGATACCGAAGCTCAGCCAGGCAAAATTAATGCAGGAAGCAGGCATACCGACGCCGCCAATTCTGCCTTTGCAATTTGGCATGAATCTTGATCCAATTCTGTTTGGCGACTTCGTCATGATTAAACCCATGAGCCTGAACCTCACTTCATCCGGAAAGGGCATTCAGGTGTTCAGCCGGAAACGGTTGGGGCAGCTGAAGATCACCGACTTTCCGCCGGATCACCTTATCCACAAGGATCGCGAGGGCTACCTTGTCCAAAAATTCATTAATACAGGGAGATATGCCTCCACCTATCGCGTCTCGACCTTCCTGGGCAAGGTCCTGTATTCGATGAAATACAGATCCTTGGAAGCCTCACCCGATCTGAGCGGTCCAGACCCGGCCATTGAGAACGGCAACTTCACCCAGAAGGGAAGCCGGGAAAATCTCCTGGATGACTGCCCGGAGGCCATATCGCTGGCTAAACGCATTGCCGAGGTCTTCAGCGATATTCCTCTATTGGCCATTGACCTCGTTGTCGAGGAGGGAAGCGGAAAAATGTATGCACTTGAGATAAATGCCGGCGGAAACACATGGCATTTTTCCTCAAGGATGTGGGCTGAACGCCGTGCCAAATATCCTGAGTTGATAAGGCAAATGAAGCTGCAATATTCAGCCTTTGACAGCGCTGCCCAAGCCCTTGTGGAAAAGACCCAGCAGCTTGCATCATGATTGAGCGGAACAGTTCAATGCCACGCCTTCAATTCGTCGTCCGCCAATGACAGGCGCGACCGGCCGGCACCATAACCCCGCTCCTGATCCGGTCTTTCTGACGATTGATGACCTCCGGCGGGCAATGACGGCCCTTAACCCCGCCGGTGATGGCTTTCTGGATTATTTGCTTACGGGTCAATACTCGGAGGGAAAGGATGTCTGGATAAGCAGTGGCGCGGGGGCCCGTCAATTCTATCGCGAGTTGCTGGAAGAGAACCCGCATCTGGCCTGTGAAAGCCCGTTCGGCAAGTATTTCCGGCGTGACGGCATTCGAAAGCGTGGTGAAAACAGGGTCGCGGTCCGAAATGTGAATGCCGCTCCACCGCTGCACCGGGAGGTGATCGAAGCACATCGACAGCGGCGGATGCGGGGTGAGGTATCACCGGTTGCCGCCTTCTCAGGCGGACCGGCCTCAAAAATTTCGGCGCTTTTGTGCGGGCTCGCCGCCCGGCGCAAGCAAGCCGGGCTTGACGTCCGCTTCATTCTGGATGGCGCCGAGCAATCGAATGAAAGCGGCTCGGCGAGTTATGAACATGTGAACCACGCCAACGCGCTGAATGCGGAGCTCGACAATACAGGCTTTGGCATCTTGAAGTCGGCGCTATCGCGGGCGCTGTTTGGCGAACCGGACCCAAGCGTTGCCCTCAGCATGAACTATGCAAAAGTCGATCTTTGGGGCCGGGCCGTAACCCTGCGCGATATTCCGATATTCCTGCAAAACGAATTGCACGGGTTGCTGCAAGCACTTCGCCGCAGGTTCAACATTCCCGATGACCACACCAAGAGCCGCCGGGCCTCCAAAATGTCAACGGAAATCCTGTCGTTTCTCGAGCGGGAGCTTGGCGTTTCACTGCGTCTGGACAACCGGAAGAAGCGGGCGATTTTCCTCTATTTCACCAAGAAGCACTTCGAACATTCGTTGCGGGACAATGCGGAACTGCGGGCCTCGGTGGGGCTTCAGCCGGCCGCCCTGACGGCTGAGGAGCTTATGGGGTTCTATGGCGCTACGATCCTTGAGCGCGTGGTTGCGGCCGACCTCTTCACCGAGAATGGCTGTATCAATCATGGCTTTGACGAGATTTGCCGGCAAGCGATGGCCGGTCATGGCGTTGAATACCTTCACCGGCGCAGGATCGCCGATATCTATTTCGAGGATGGCTCGTATGGCGGGCCCTGCCATGCCGCCGGTATTGTCATCGAGGATGTTGCCAGCGGTGAAAAAACCTGCCTCCCGGTCGATTATCTGGGCCTGTCACTGGGCCCTACAGCTACTTACCACTTCGACGAGGCGCTTACATTCATGGACCGGTTGCACGACCGTTTCGACTTTGGTTTGCCGGTCCCATATCAGACGATCGCGACGGGGATATCCGCCCAAGTGCTGTTCCGCATTGTCGATCAGAACCTGGCGCGCTGCTTGCCGTTCTCGGGCATGAAACAAACCCATTTTGTCGAAATGGGCCGGACTTCCTCCCACGTTCTCATGAAGTTAACCTGTGGCGGGGTCATTGGCTTGCCGGTGTACAGCCGCAGCTATGGGATCAGTGCGCTTGCCAGCATTCTCAGGGTTCTTACCCCGGCCATGGGCCTGCAGTTTGAAGATGTTGTCTGTGCCTGGCCCTGTTCCAGGGGCGTCAACCCTTCCAACAACGGCCAGATTGTCAGATTGGCCGACAATGCCGTCTGCCGCTTTGGTGAAGGCGGCACGGGAATGTCAAAGATGGGGTCCAATGCCCAGACGATGCTCGATCTCCTTGGGCTTCCCTGGCCTGCGCCGCCAGGTTTGCGGATGCCCGATGAGCTCTTTCAGCACACGGTTGTCGACAGGCGGAGGCGGATTGCACGGCGGCTGGCCCGTAAGACATGAGCCTGCAGAACTGGCGCAAGATCCAGGCGGGGGACGTGCACGCGGAGGCATGATACAATCCATGGTTTTCAGCATGAGGATTGTGCTATGGCTCTGAAACCAACCTGTTCGCATGAGGCCTGGTGATGGACGACCTGCAGTTCGGTAAAAGGAACAAGCGCGGCGACTGGGCTCCCGACAAGGCGCTGGAGGTGGCTCCGGTGTTTGTCTTTCCGCCGCAGCCGGTGAAATTCCTCAAATGGCTGCCGGGCTATTTCCTGCCCTGGAACGTGCTGTTCATGGCGCTGGGGGCCATCTACTGGTTCTGGCTGACGCCGGATGCGGCCACCCTGAAGACCCTGTCCATCGGCTGGATCGCCTATCTTCTCGCCCGCAACATGCTGGGCGTGCTGCTGTTCTACGGGGCCCTTGAACTGCGCCTCTATATCCGGCGCCGGCAGGGCAATGCCTTCAAGTACAATGGCAAGTGGCCGTCGGAAAATCCCAGCGATGCGTTCATGTTCAGAAGCCAGACGATTGACGGCATCGTCCGCACCTTCGGCACCGGCCTGCCGATCTGGACCGCCTATGAGGTGCTGCTCCTCTGGTGCTACGCCAATGGCTGGGGGCCGTGGACGACCTTCGCCGAGCATCCCATCTGGCTGGTAGCCTTCGGCCTGCTGCTGCCCGTCTACCACGAGGTGCACTTCTACTGCATCCACCGGCTGATCCATGTGCCCATCCTCTACAAATGGGTCCACTCGGTGCACCACAATTCGGTCAACCCCAGCCCCTGGTCGAGCCTCTCGATGCATCCGGTGGAACATCTGCTCTACTGGTCGGACTCGCTCATCCACCTGCTGCTGCCGTCACATCCCCTGCTGCTGCTCTACAACCTGCACATCACCGGCACCGGCGCCGTTGTGGGCCATGTCGGCTTCGACAAGATCGTGACCGGCCAGAACAGCGCCATCGCCACGCATGCCTTCACCCACTACCTGCACCACAAGTATTTCGAGGTGAACTACGCCGATGCGATGATCCCCATCGACAAGTGGTTCGGCACCTGGCACGACGGCACCAAGGAGGGCGACGCCCTGATGGAAGCCCGCCTCGACAAGAAACGCGCCCGGATGAATGCGACCGGGGTTTAGGTCAGCGGCGCACCCGCCTTGGACCGATGCATCAGGGCTCCGACACCAGCTTGGTCGTGGGCTCGCCCAAGTCAGCGATGAAGGATTTGAACAGGGCCAGCCGGTCAATTCCCTCCCTGACCGTGCAGCTTGAGTCGCTGAAGGCGACGGCATCCCGGTATTTGCCGCTGTCCTCGAGCGTCTTGCAGTCGAGGGGAAAGACCAGCAGCTGCTTCGCCTCAGCCTTGGCCAGGACATAGGTCGCCCCCGAGGTTTCGGTGGCCTGCAGGATCCACCACGGGCCGTCGAGCGGCACGAAGTAAAGCTGCATCTTCGCGTTGTCCGGCGTCATCAGGTAGTGTGCTGCCTCGGGGCTGAAGCTGACCTGCTCTTCGCTCTTCTTCCAGCCGCCATCGTCGCGCTGATAAACCACCGGATTGGGATAATCCGCCAGTAGCAGCCGGGCCTCCGCCTCGCCGAACAGCGGCGTGCCGCTTTGCAGCATGCAGCCCGCAAGCCCGAAGGCCAGCAGGCCCAGGAAGATCACGCGGAAGAATCCAAGCATGGCATCGCCCTCCTGCGGGGAAGCCTCAACTATGCGCCCGGGCCTGCGCGAAACCAAGGCGCTTGTTCAACTGTTCCAGTAGGGCAAGGGCTGCGTCGGGGATCACCGTTCCGGGGAGGAATACCGCGGCAGCCCCCATGTCCTTCAGGGTCTGCACGTCCTCGGGCGGAATGACGCCGCCCACCACGATCATGATGTCGGCGCGCCCGGCCTGTTCCAGCGCCGCCTTGAGCAGGGGAATGTGGCTCAGGTGCCCGGCGGTGAGGGTCGAGATTCCCACCATGTGGACATTCTCCTTCGCCGCGAGTGCTGCCACTTCTTCCGGGGTGGAAAAGAGCGGGCCGATCTTGACGTTGAAGCCCATGTCGGCGAAGGCCGAGGCGATCACCTTCTGGCCGCGGTCGTGGCCATCCTGGCCCATCTTGGCCACCAGAATGCGCGGCGCGCCGCCGTCCGCCTCCCTGAAGGCCTCCACCGCCCGCTTGGCCATTTCGATTTTCTGCAGGTCGCGCGACGATGCCACATAGACGCCCTTGCTCACCCGCGTCTGCGCCACATGGCGGCTCCACACTTTTTCCAGCGCCAGCGAGATTTCGCCGACAGTGGCCTTGGCGCGGGCCGCATCGACCGCCGCCGCCAGCAGATTTCCTTCGCCGCTCTTGGCCACAAGCGACAGGCGCTCCAGCATGGCCTGGCATTGCGCGGGATCGCGCTCGGCCTTCAGGCGTTTCAGTTTTTCGATCTGGCTGGCCCGCACCGCCGAATTGTCCACCTTCAGGATGTCGATCGTGGTCTCGTCGGAATTGCGGTATTTGTTCACGCCGACAACCGTCTGCTCGCCGGCATCGATGCGGGCCTGGGTGCGCGCCGCCGCTTCCTCGATGCGCAGCTTCGGCACGCCGGCCTCAATGGCCTT
>CAZRZB010000143.1:0-6708 GCA_964604435.1 uncultured Aestuariivirga sp.
GCGGCGTGGTCGCCTTCTTCTCGCTGGAAATGTCGAGCGAACAATTGGCCACCCGCATCATCGCCGAGCAATCGGGCATATCCTCGGAACGCATCCGCCGCGGCAAGATCACCGAGGATGAATTCCACCGCATCGTCGAGGTGAGCCAGGAACTGCAGTCCCTGCCGCTTTATATTGATGCCACCGGCGGCCTCACCATCGCCCAGGTGGCGGCGCGCGCCAGGCGTCTGAAACGCCAGCGCGGCCTTGGCCTCGTCGTGGTGGATTATCTCCAGCTCCTCGGCGGCTCCGCCCGCAAGGCCGCCGAAGGCCGCGTCCAGGAAGTCTCGGAAATCACCGTGGGCCTCAAGGCCCTGGCGAAGGAACTGGCGGTTCCGATCGTTGCCCTCTCGCAGCTCTCGCGCCAGGTGGAAAACCGCGACGACAAGCGCCCGCAGCTGGCCGACCTCAGGGAATCCGGTTCCATCGAGCAGGATGCCGACGTGGTGCTCTTCATCTACCGCGAGGAATACTACCTCGCCCGCAAGGAGCCGCGCCCCAACACCACCGAGCACCAGGAATGGCAGGACCTGATGGACAAGGTGAACGGCATCGCCGAAGTCATCATCGGCAAGCAGCGCCACGGCCCCACCGGCATCGTCGAACTGCAATTCGACGCCAGCCTCACCAAGTTCCAGAACCTCATCCGCGCCGATTATCTGCCGGAGCAGTTTTCATAAATCAATTAGAACTCTCCATGGTCGGGCTTGACCCGACCACCCAGACTCCTAAAGCGTTTCATAGAGGTCATCCCAGTTTGGATTGGTTTTTTCAATCAAATCCAATTTCCATTTTCGTAGCCAATGCTTGAGTGTCGTTTCCCGTTGGATCGCATCTGTCACCATGTCATAAGTTTCATACCAAACTAGAATTTTTACCCCGTATTTCTTGGTGAAGGCTGACCCAGTTCCATTGCGATGGGCGAAAATCCTTGCAGACAAATCGGTCGTGACACCAATATACAGCGTGCCGTTCCTCTTGCTTGCAAGAATGTAAACGTGGCCCTGAGGCATGGTTTCATGTTGCTAAGTCTGGGTGGTCGGGTCAAGCCCGACCATGGAGAGATGGGTGTCACCCCACCATATCCCATTCAGTCCATGAATCTTGCGCCTTCCCGCCAAACCCCGTAAAGCGCGGGAGCCATGGATCAGCCCCCGACCGCCACGCCGAAAAGCCTTGCCGGTGCCGTGCTCTCGATTGACTTGAGCGCCATCCAGAAGAACTGGCGCTACCTCAACAGCCATGCGGGATCAGCCGAATGCGGCGCCGCGGTCAAGGGCAACGCCTATGGCCTGGGCATTGAGCCCGTGGGCCGGGCCCTGTGGGAAGCGGGCTGCCGCAGCTTCTTCGTCGCCCGCCCGATGGAGGGCGAGGCGCTGCGACGCGTCCTGCCCGAAGCCGTGATCTATGTCCTCGATGGCCTGTTCCCTGGCCAGGCCGAGTTCTATGCCCAGAACAATCTCTTGCCCGCCCTCATCTCCCTTGACGAGGCGCGCGAATGGGCGGCCTTCGGGCGGGTCTATGGCCGCAAGCTCCCTTGTGCCATTCATGTCGATACGGGGATCAACCGCCTGGGCTTTCCCCTGGCCGAATATGCGGCCCTCCTGGCCGAGACGGCGACGATCGAAGGCCTCAACGTCAGCCTGCTGATGAGCCACCTGGCCTGCGCCGAGGAAGCCAGCCATCCCCTCACCCTGAGACAGCGCGACACCTTCAACGCCGTGCGGGCAAAACTCCCCGGCGTTCCCGCCAGCCTCGCCAATTCCAGCGGCATTTTCCTGGGAAAAGACTACGCCCATGATCTGGTGCGCCCCGGCATCGCCATCTATGGCGGCAACCCCACGCCCGCACTGGCCAATCCCATGCAGGCGGTGGTCCTCCTCGAAGGCACCATCCTGCAAACCCGTGACATTCAGGCGGGCGAAACCGTGGGTTACGGCGCCACCTGGCAGGCCGCCCGCCAAACCCGCCTTGCCGTGCTGGGGGCGGGCTACAAGGATGGCGTGCCCCGTAGCCTAAGCTCCGCCACCGGCCACACGCGCTCGCAGGTTTTCCTCGACGGCAGGCGCTGCCCCATCATCGGCCGCGTCTCCATGGACATGATGGCCATCGATGTCACCGACCTTCCCCGCCCCGTCAAACGCGGCGACCGGGCCGAAATACTGGGCCCCCACATCCCCATCGACGAGGCCGCCGCCTGGGCCCACACCATTTCTTACGAATTGCTCACCCGTTTGGGCAGCCGATATGCCAGACTCTACTCTGAACTTGATTCGGGACCTCAAGCTTGAACCCTTTCCAACCCATTGGCCGTGCCGTGCTTTCTTTCCTGGCGGAAATTGGCCGCTTCGCCCTCTTTATGCGCGACGCCCTCGCCCAGGGCCTGTCGCCCACCTATTACCTCCGCCAGGTGCTCGAGCAGATGTGGCGCATCGGCTACAACTCGCTCCCCGTCGTCGGCCTCACCGCATTTTTCACCGGCGGGGCGCTCGCCCTGCAGATCTATCTCGGCTCCTCGCGCTTCAACGCCGAAAGCCTGGTGGCCTCCATCGTGGCGCTCGGCATCACCCGCGAACTTGGCCCCGTGCTCGCAGGCCTCATGGTGGCGGGCCGCGTCGGCGCCTCGATTGCCGCCGAGCTCGGCACCATGCGCGTCACCGAACAGATCGATGCCCTGGTCACCCTCTCCACCAACCCCTACAAATATCTGGTGGGGCCACGGCTCGTCGCCGCCGTCGTAACGCTCCCCATTCTGGTGGCCATCGGCGATACCATCGGCATCATGGGCGGCTACATCATCGGCACCCGTTCGCTTGGCTTCAACTCCTACGCCTATATCAAGAACACCTATGATTTTCTCGAAACCGATGACGTCACCTCGGGGCTGATCAAGGCCGCCGTCTTCGGCTTCATCATCGCCGCCATGGGCTGCTACCACGGCTTCAATTCCAAGGGCGGCGCCCAAGGCGTGGGCCGCGCCACCACCAATGCCGTGGTCTCCGCCGCCATCCTCATTCTCGCCGCCAACTTCGCCCTCACCAACCTGCTGTTTTCGGAGTGAGCCATGGCTGAGGGTCACATTGTCCTGCAGGACGTCCACAAGAGCTTCGGTGCGAAGCATGTGCTGAATGGCATTTCGCTTGCCGTGCCGAAGGGCCACTCGCTGGTGGTCATCGGCGGCTCCGGCACCGGCAAATCCGTCATGCTGAAATGCATCCTGGGCATCCTCCGCCCCGATTCAGGCTCCATCCAGGTGGGCGGCGAGGAAGTGACCAGGCTGAAGGGCAAGGCGCGCGATGAGTATCTGCGCCGCTTCGGCATGCTGTTCCAGGGCGGCGCATTATTTGACTCCCTGCCCGTCTGGGAAAATGTCGCCTTCGGCCTGACCCATGGCCGCAACGTGGCCCGCGCCAAGGCCAGGGAGATCGCCATCGAGAAACTCAGCCAGGTCGGCCTCAGCGCCGATGTGGGCAAGCTCTACCCGGCGGAGCTTTCCGGCGGCATGCAGAAGCGCGTTGGCCTGGCCCGCGCCATCGCCGCCGATCCCGAAATCATTTTCTTCGATGAGCCCACCACCGGCCTTGATCCCATCATGGCCGACATCATCAACAAGCTGATCGTCGATTGCGTGAAGCGCCTCGGCGCCACCACCATTTCCATCACCCACGACATGGCCTCGGCCCGCAAGATCGCCGATGACATCGCCATGATCCACAAGGGCGAAATCATCTGGCAGGGCCCCGCCAGAACCATCGACTACAGCGACAACCCCTACGTCGACCAGTTCATCCACGGCCGCGGCACCGGGCCAATCCAGATGGAGGTTTTGAAGGCCTAGTGCAGAGCTAGATCAGCCTAGAGACTTGCTATTTATTGCTTATTCAACCAACTTATCAAGCAACTAGAACGGCAAGCGAGTTCCTCTATTACCGAAACGAGTGTTAAGATGAGAGCGTTCCTATCGCATTCTTCAAAAGACAAGGGCTATGTCGATGCGGTTGCCAGCCTTTTGAAGCCGGGCACTTTTGAGCAAGACTCTCAGACGTTTGATGCGGGTTTGATAAATTCGCAGGCGATAATTGCAGCAATGCGGAGATGCGATCTTTACTGTTTGTTTCTTTCAGCAAATAGTTTGAATTCCGCCTATGTTGATTTTGAAACGCTTCTTGGCATTGAATTTATTGCCAGCGGCAAGGTAGGCAAGTTTCTCGTAATCTGCCTTGATGATTCTGCATTCTCGAGCGCATCAGCTAGCGTGAAATTTTTCAACATTATTCGCAAGGGAACTGACGCAGACGCTGTTGCGCGACTTATCCAAGGCCATTTGATCTCGGCGGCCGGGGCTCAGTTTCAGACTCATCCTTTCCTCGGTCGCGATCAAGAAATGTCGGATCTCGAAAAGCAGGCAACCGACCATCGTCGACCAAATTCAAAAGCTATCTTCATTTCAGGAAATTTCGGCTCTGGTAGGCGGACACTTGCCAAACAATTCTATGACCGACGCTTTCCGCAGGTAGGGAAGAATTTTCCGTCCATTGTTGTCGACGCCTTTGCAGGGTTAGAAGAGTTGTATCGCAAAGTCTTAGGTGCATTGCGTCCGACGGTCGGCATTAGTGAGCTTAGGACAAGAACTCAAGCGTTCTCAATTGCGACAGTCGAAGAAAAAGCACGCTTGATAGCTCAACTCTTCAGTTCACTTTTGGGAAGCCGTGAAGCCTCAATTGTCTTGGACACTGGTGGCGTATTGACCGATAGCGGAGAATTTGTTTCTGAAGTTAATTCAGTGATCGACAAATTAGATGACCGCCCATATCCCCCGGTTATCTTTATCGCTCCGCGAATGGTTCCTTTGAAATTGCGCCGCCTTCAAAATGACTTATCCTATATTTCAATCAAATCGCTTAAAAGAGAGGAATCAGAACGCTTGATTTCAGGGCTTCTGAAAGATCGTAGTGTTCCGCTTTCAGACGTTGCTCTAGCCGAATTAGTCAAATTGGGTGATGGGCACCCCTACAATATTTATAGAATGGTGGATGAAGTTGCAGAACAAGGGGTCGACCCATTTTTAGCTAATCCAGTCGCGTTTATTGACTGGAAGCATAGGCAATCATCCGAGTACGTTTCAAAAGTCAGCTTATCGCAAACTGAACAACAACTCTTGGCTATCTTGAAGTTACTGCCAGAGCTCGATTTTGACTCAGTTGTATTGTCATTGAAATTAGATGCCAAACAAGCAAGTGAAGATTTGCTTCGGCTGACCAATTTACACCTAGTTGAGTCTTCAGGTGGAATTTTCACCGTTTCTCCAGCGCTTAGAGTAGCTATCGAACGCGACCGCCGTATCAAACTACCAGAACATGTCGAGCGCGAGGCGATGAAGATTCTGGCCTCTTCATTGACCATTCGACTAGAAGAGGGGACAGCTTCAATTGCGCTAGTTGACTCAGCAATCTTAGCTTCTCTTGAAAGCGGAGACACAAAGAACGAATTTGTATCTGCGTTTCTCCTTCCGTCACATGCGGTTTGGCTTGCAAGGCGTCACTACGACCAAAGACATTGGACGGAAAGTATTCGATTTGCCAAAGAAGCGCTCAAAGGAAAAGGAAGGCTTTCCTCGCAAGGATTTGTGGCCGCTTGTAGATTTCTCTGCCTAGCAGCTTCGCGAATTGGTGATTCAAATGTATTTGAAGAGGGTATCAAGCTGCTTTCTGGTGTAGCGAAAGATGATTGGGCCAAAAGCAATGTTGCGTTCCTTAAAGGCTTTAATTTGCGCATGCAGGGCAACCTCCCTCAAGCGGAGTTATTCTTTCGAGAGTCATATGAGCTATCGCCTGGAAATTTATCAGCGGCGAGGGAAATCGCTGCTATTTGTCTCGCTCGTGACAATCTTGATGAAGCAGAGCAATTCGCTCGTGAGGCGCACAGCCATGCGCCAACCAATCCTTATTTGCTTGATATTCTGATTTCTGTGCTCGTTCGAAAGCATGGACGAAGTTCGAAACACAGCTCAGAGATCAACGCATTGTTTGATGCTCTGCAGATCGGTGATAGAGAAGATGGGCGTTCGTTCTTCACAACTCGAAAAGCTGAATTTGAACACCTGTGGGGTGACAATCGATCAGCATTAAAACTCATAGACGAGGCAGTTTCCAAGACACCTACAATTTTTGAGCCTAAACGTCTTTACACAGAAATTCTCTTGAAAGATGGCAACAGAATAAAAGCGCGAGAGATCATCCTTAAAATGGAAGAAATGGTAAACGCCAGAGACCCAAACGAGCGTAGGACAAACTATCGCTTGTACTTGAAGACTTACAGCAACTATTTGGTTGAGGTCGAACAGTACGAAGATGCCAAGGCTATCTACGATGATACCGGGGTATTCACTAATGAAGAACGAAACGATGCAGTAAAAAAAATTGAAATACTGCAGGGATACAAGCAAGCTCGCAGGTAGTTTCGATACTGTTTAACCTCGGCGCTAGACAGAAGTTCCGAAGGCATAAAAAGAGGCCGCTGTTGAGGCGGCCTCTTCCGTGAGATGCGTTCCATCAGCATCCCGGTATGAGATCGATCAGGCAGTAACCCCTGCCAAGAATTCGATCCGCACGAGCCTGACGGCATACGCTGTGAACTCACTCGACATCGGATCACCTCCTTTCAATTGTT
>CAZRZB010000144.1:0-6486 GCA_964604435.1 uncultured Aestuariivirga sp.
TGAAGGAAGGCAAGGCGCCGCCCGCCGACCCGACCTACACCGGTCTCGACGTCTGTACGCCCGAGACCGCCGACACCTGTATTGCCAAGTAGGCGGGCAGGGTGATCCAACTGGGGCGGGGGGCAACTCCCGCCCTTTTTTCAGGAGCAAGAAATGGCTGGCATGTTTTCCCTCGAAAACCGCGTGGCACTGGTAACCGGAGCCTCGCGGGGCCTCGGCTTGGCCATGGCAGCGGCCCTCAGAAAGAATGGCGCGCAGGTCGTGCTGAACGCCCGCGATCCCGCCGCGCTGGCGCAGGCGGCGGAAGGGATCGGCGCGAAAGCCATGGCCTTCGATGTCTCGGATGCAAAAGCCAGCAGGGCGGCACTCGAGGCAATCGAAAAGCAGTATGGCCATCTCGACATTCTGGTGAACAACGCCGGCATTCAGCACCGGCGGCCCCTTGTCGAATGGGACGATGACGATTTCGAGCGCGTGATCAGCGTCAATCTGTCTGCCTGTTTCCGGCTGGCACGCGACGCGGCACGTCTCATGCTGCCGCGCAAATTCGGCCGTATCATCAATACCGGATCTGTCGCCGCCATTCTCGGCCGCCCGACAATCCATGGGTATGTGGCGGCCAAAGCGGGGCTGCACGGCCTCACCCGTTCGATGGCAGCAGAGCTCGGACGCCACGGCATCACCGTCAATGCCCTTGCCCCAGGCTATTTTGCAACCGAACTCAATACTGCTCTACTCAACGACAAAGCTTTTACCGCATGGGTGGAGTCCCGGACCCCGGCCGGGCGGTGGGCGCAGCCGGATGAACTGGGGGGAGCGGCCGTATTCCTCGCCTCCGATGCGGCCTCCTATGTCAATGGCCATGTTCTCGCCGTCGATGGAGGCTTGTCGGTTTCCCTCTAGGAAAATTGTAATGTTAGGCAGGAGTCGGGAGTGCCGGAAGCACTGAACGTATCGTGGCGTGATATCCAGGCATTGCCGCGCGATAGCGCGGACTACCGCATTCCTTATGGCGGGAATGCCCTGCAATTTGGCGAGTTGCGATTGCCCGGACGGCAAGGCCCGTTTCCCGTTGCCGTTCTCATTCATGGCGGCTGCTGGCTCAATGCGTTTTCCCTGGATCATGTTTCAACCCTGGGCCGGGCCCTGGCCGGCCAGGGCTTTGCAGTCTGGACGCCCGAATACCGGCGGGTCGGGGATGCGGGGGGTGGATGGCCCGGCACCTTCGACGATATCGCAGCATGCGTTGGAATGTTGTCCGGCATCGCGCAGAAGCATTCCCTTGATCTCGGGCGTCTTGTGGTGATGGGACATTCGGCTGGCGGACATCTGGCGCTTTGGCTTGCGGCCCAAAAGACCATCCCGTTGAGCGGGGTGATATCCCTGGCGGGAATCAGCGATCTCAAGGCCTATGAGATTCTGGCCAATGACTGCGCCTCGTCTTTGCCTAGCCTGTTTGGCGGTACCTCTCGTGAGATGCCTGAAAGATGGAAGAGCTCAAACCCGCTCGAATTGTTGCCGATGAATGTTCCCATCAGCCTCATTCATGGCGAGATCGATGCAATTGTTCCGCTGTCGCAAAGCGAGGTCTTTGCAAGGGCTGCCGGAGCCGAACTGCAGGTGATCAGGGGCGGCGGACATTTCGACATGGTCTCGCCCCGTTCCAGCGTTTTTTCGGTTATCTGCCAGACATTGAAGCGGATGACCGGCCCCTGATCAGGTCTGCTGCCTTCTCGGCAATCATGATGACGGGGGCATTGGTATTGCCGGTTGTGACGCGGGGCATGATGGAGGCATCACAGACCCTCAAGCCGTCAATGCCGCGCAGTTTCAACTCGGGCGTGACAACGGCTGCCTCATCAATCCCCATTTTGCAGGTGCCGACCGGATGGTGGTCGGTCTTGGCGTTGGCGCAGGCGTAGGCGACGAGCTCTTCGTCAGAATTCAAGTCGGGTCCCGGTATGATTTCCCGCAGCACATAGGGCTTGAACGCGGATTGCTTCATTATCTGGCGGGCAAGGCGCAAGCCCCGCAGTGACATTTCCCGGTCGTAGGGCTCGGCCCAGTAGTTGGGATCGATCAGCGGGGCGGCATCGGGATCGGCGCTGGCAAGGCGCACGGTGCCGCGCGAGCGAGGCCGCATATAGGCGGTGTTCAGCGTGACGCCGGCGTTCTTGGGTTTCAGAACGCCAGCCTCAATTCCGGAACCAAGGCCCAAATGAAACTGGATGTCGGCGGAGCGGGCATTTTCATCGGCATACCAGAAGCCGCCGGTTTCAAAGAGGGATGAGGCAACGGGACCATTTCTGAAGGCGAGATACTGCAGCGCCGCGAGAATGGACCAGAATGGCTTGGCATATTTGTCATAGGTATGGTCACCGGTGCATTCGCTGATGACGAAGAGATCGAGGTGGTCCTGCAGGTTTGATCCCACGCCCGGAAGATCATGAAGGGGCTTGATCCCTACGGACTTGAGATGATCGGCGGGACCGATGCCTGACTGCATCAGGAGCTTGGGTGAGCCGACGGTGCCCGAGGACAATATGATCTCTCGCGTGGCATGGATGGTTTCGTCGGCGAGTTCCACGGCCCTTGCCCTGCCGTTCGCGATAACTATACGCCTGACAAAGACGTTCTTACGGATAGTGAGGTTGGCGCGGCTGTTGGCTTCCTGCAGGAAACTGGTCACGGCAGAAGAACGGCGGGCATTGAGCTGGGTCAATTGATAGTGGCCAACGCCATCCTGCTGGCCGGCGTTGAAATCAGGATTGCGCGGGATTCCCAGTTCAGCCGCCGCCTTGAAAAAGGCCTCACAGATGGGAAGCGGCGCCACAGGGTTTGAGACGCCCAGCGGACCGGAACTCCCATGGAAAGGGCCTGCGCCATTCTGGTTTTTTTCCGAACGCTTGAAATAGGGCAAAACATCTTCGTAAGCCCAGCCCGTGCAGCCGAGCTGGGCCCATTCATTATAGTCCAGCTTGTTGCCGCGGACGTAGATTTGCGCGTTGATGGTTGATCCGCCGCCGATCACCTTGGCCAGGGTATAGCGGAAGATGCGGCCGTTCATATGTTTCTGGGGCACGGTCGACCAGCCCCAGCTGGCAATTCCCTTGGTCATCTTGGCAAAACCCGCCGGCCAATGAAACAAGGGATTCCAATCACTTCCACCGGCTTCCAGAAGCAATACCTTAACCTCCGGATCCTCGCTGAGGCGGGCTGCCAGGGTGCAACCGGCTGAGCCGCCGCCTACAATCACATAGTCATATTCCATGGCGTTCCTGATGACCTTCGAGGATTGAACAGTTGCTCCAGAAGCAGCTAGAGTAACAGAAGCAGGCCATGCTGCAATAGTAACTATCTAGTTCCTGCCGGCTTCTGGGGTGAGTGATCTGGTGACTTGGGAAGAGACAAGAGGTTCGGAGGTCAGGAATTTTCCGGCACTGGTGCGGGAAAGAATGCTGCTGCCGGATGCCGTTTTCATTCGCGGCGATGATGGCCGGAATCTTACCTACGGAGATTACTGGTCCCTCTCGGGCCGCATCGCCAATGCCCTTGCGGCGCATTCGGTAAGGGCTGGCGACCGGGTTGCCATCCAGGTGGCCAAGAGCGTGGAAGGGCTTGCGGTCTTCCTGGCCTGCGCCCGGCTGGGAGCGATTTTCCTGCCCCTCAATTCGGCCTATACGGCTCCAGAGGTGGAATACTTTCTTCGGGATGCTGAACCTGCGCTGGTCATTTGCGAGCCTGGCAAGTTTGACGCGCTGTCGAAGATTGCCCGGATTGTTCTGACGTTGGATGACCAGGGTGGTGGAACGCTGGCCGCCGCGTTTCAAGGGCAGCCCTCTGCTTTTGACGACGCAAAGATGGATTGGGATGATGGCATTGCGCTGCTCTATACCTCGGGAACCACTGGAAAATCCAAGGGGGCGCTGCTCAGTCATGGAAACCTTGCCTCCAATGCGGTGACGCTAGCTGAGGCCTGGGAGTTCGGAACCCGGGATGCGCTCATCCATGCGCTTCCCATCTATCATACGCATGGGCTGTTCACCGCCACCAATACGGTCCTGCTCAGTGGGGGAAGCCTGTTGTTCCGGCGCAAGTTTGATGTGGATGAGGTGGTTTCGCTGTTTCCGCAGGCCACGGCGCTCATGGGCGTTCCAACATTTTACACACGGCTTCTGGACCACGGCGGGTTGACGCGCGAAAGCGTCAAGCACATGCGCCTGTTCATTTCAGGATCGGCGCCTCTATTGGCGGAGACCCATCGCGCGTTTGAGCAGAGAACCGGCCACGCCATTCTTGAGCGGTTCGGGATGACCGAGACAAACATGAATACCTCCAACCCTTACAGAGGCGAGCGACGGGCCGGAACCGTGGGGCTGCCGCTTCCCGGCATTGCGGTGCGGGTGACCGATCCGGTGACCGGTGCTCCGCTTCCTGCTGGTGAAATTGGCATGATTGAAGTGCGTGGTCCCAACGTGTTCAAGGGGTATTGGCGTAACCCGGAGAAAACTGCCCAGGAATTCCGTCACGACGGCTACTTCATTACCGGCGATCTCGGGTCATTCGACGGGCAGGGGTATCTGACGATTTCCGGGCGCGGCAAGGACCTGGTCATTACGGGTGGCTTCAATGTCTACCCCAAGGAAATAGAACTGGAAATTGACCTATTTCCCGAAGTGCTTGAGTCCGCGGTCATCGGTCTTCCCCATCCGGATCTGGGTGAGGGGGTGACTGCAGTCGTGGTTCTGAGGGCAGGGCACCTGGGTCTCGACGAGAAAGAGATGATCTCCCAACTCCAGCGGCGGCTGGCAAAGTTCAAGGTGCCGAAGCGGATCATTGCGGTTGCGGAGTTGCCCCGGAATGCCATGGGCAAGGTGCAGAAGAACCAGTTGCGCGAAACCTATGCCGGCCTCTTTTCAGTTCAGCGCCGTCCGGTGTGAATTCCAAAGGTATTAACGATGTGAACGACGGCAACGAGGCAAATGAAGACGCCGAGAAACATGAGTGGCGTGGTGGGTATCAATCTTGGGTCGAGGGATTTACGCGGCCGCCTTTCAATCCAGGTCATGATGGCGACCAGCGCCAGCCCAAGCCCCAGGCCGCCATAGGTAAGCGCCGTTTCAAGGATATTTTGCTTCATTTTCAGGACTTTGGCGTTTGTGTTGACAGGTTGCGGTGCCATCACTATGGTCCGCCCAAATTCAGGGGATACGTCCCGTATTTAGGTGAAGTTATGAAAGTTCGCAATTCTCTCAAGTCGCTGATCAAGCGCCATCGCGACAACAAGCTGGTTCGCCGCAGGGGCCGGGTTTATATCATCAACAAGACCAATCCGCGCTTCAAGGCGCGCCAGGGCTAATACCCTCCAACGATGAAGATTTGAAGCCGCGGCCGGTCATTCGGGCGCGGTTGGTGTTTTTGCGCCGCAATTTATGCGCTATGCTGCACCCATGGGATATCCGCGTTACTTCAGCATTCTGTTCAGTCTTGTCGTCATAGCCGGTCCTGGCGCGGCGCGGGATGGGGTTGCGACCAACCTTTCCGCGCAAAACCTAAGCGCCCAGGCAACGCGGGATGAAACCCTGGACAGGCTTTTTGCCAGTCTTCACCGGGCCCCGGATGCGCAGGCGGCCAAGGCCACGGAAGACAAAATATGGGAACTTTGGTCGCGGTCTGATTCGCCTACTGCCGAAGTTCTGTTGGGCCAGGCCGTGGCGGCCATGGGAGAATCGGAAAATGCCGCGTCCCTGGAAATTCTCGACCGCATTATTGTGGCCTACCCAGCCTTCGCGGAAGCTTGGAACAAGCGCGCGACATTGCAATTCCTGTTAGGCAACTACGACGCCGCGCTCTCCAACATTGCGAAAGTGCTCGAACTGGAACCGCGCCACTTTGGGGCGCTGGCCGGCCGCGGGATGATTTATGAGCAAAAGGAAAAATGGAGTGATGCGCTGGCGGCCTTCCGGGAGGCATTGATCATGAATCCCAGCATGCCGGGGGTCAAGGACGCCATTCGCGAATTGGAGAAGCGCGAACGGGATATCTAGTTCGGCAGTTTCCTTTTTTCAACCTGGGCGATGCGCAGCATGTTGGTTGACCCAGGGGAGCCGAGCGGCACGCCAACCGTGATGATGATGCGCTGGCCTTCCTCGGCAAAACCTTCCGCGGACGCGAACTGGCAGGCGGCGTCGATCATCTGTTCGAGACTGTCGGCGTTCGGTGTCAGGATACAATGCTGGCCCCAGGCAAGCGCCAGCCTTCTGGCAGTGGCTGGAATTGGCGTCAAGGTGATGATGGGCACATTGGGACGCTCACGGGCCACCCGCATGGCGGTTGAACCGGACTCGGTGTAGCTCACGATTGCGGCTACGGCGAGAGTTTCAGAGATGGAGCGGGCGGCCGTGGAAATGGCATCCGCCGTCGTCGGGTGTGGGTCATTGCGCTGGGCGTTCATGATGCCGCGGTAGAAACTGTCGCCTTCGGCCG
>CAZRZB010000145.1:0-6415 GCA_964604435.1 uncultured Aestuariivirga sp.
GAGGAAAGCGAAAAGATCGTCGTGCAGTTCTTCGCCGAGCGGACCATCGGCATGCAGACCATCGATGGGGCCGTGGAAGCCCTCAAGACGATCGAGAAATCCGCCGACGTCATCATGCTCACCAATCTGCCGCATGAAGCGGGCGACGACCGCCGCGCCAATCTGGCCAGCCACGGCCTGAATTTCCCCGTGGTCACCAATTCCGGCCCCAAGGGGCCGGCGATCAAGAAGATTGCCGGCCAGGTTGCGGCCCCCGTGGTATTCATTGATGACAGCCCGGGGTTCATCACCTCGGCCTTCGAGCACGCCCCCGACGTGCACCTCATCCATTTCCTCCACGACGAGCGCTATGCCCGGCTGATCAGCCCGCTTGATTTCGTCTCGCTCCGCACCCACACCTGGGACGAGGTCCACCCCCATGTGCTGGAACTGGTTTCAGGGAATTAGCGCCAGAGCCGATTCGGCGCTAAATTGCCCCGATGAATTCCGTCCCGGACATGCCCGGTTTCTGCCGTGACTGCCTTGCCGCGGTGGCACCGCAGGATGTGCGCTGTCCCCGCTGCCGGGGCCCGCGCCTGAAACGCCATCCGGAACTCCACGACCTGGCCATCGCCCATATCGATTGCGATGCGTTCTACGCCGCCGTGGAGAAGCGCGACAATCCGGGCCTGCGCGACAAGCCGGTCATTATTGGCGGCGGCACCCGCGGCGTCGTCTCGACCGCCTGCTATGTCGCCCGCATCAAGGGCGTGAAGTCCGCCATGCCCATGTTCAAGGCTCTCGCCCTGTGTCCGGAGGCTACCGTCATCCGGCCCGATATCGCCAAGTATTCGGCCGTCGGAAAACTGGTGCGTGAACTGATGCTGGAACTCACCCCCCAGGTCGAGCCCCTCTCGATCGACGAGGCTTTCCTCGATCTCGCCGGCACCACCCGCCTGCATGGCAGGAGCCCGGCGCTTTCCCTGGCCAATCTGCTCAAGTCAATCGAAGACAAGCTCGGCATCACCGCCTCGGCCGGCCTCTCCTACAACAAATATCTGGCCAAGATCGCCTCCGACCTGGAGAAGCCCCGAGGATTTTCGGTCATCGGAAAGGCCGAGGCTCTGGGCTTTCTGGCGGAAAGGCCGGTGAGCCTGATCTGGGGCGTGGGCCGTGCCTTCCAGACCCAGCTCCTCAAGGACGGCATAACCCTGATCGGCCAGTTGCAGAAGATGGAACGCAGCGAACTCATGCGCCGCTATGGCGTCATGGGAGCAAGGCTTTATCATCTTTCGCGCGGCGAGGATGCCCGCAGCGTATCTCCCCATGATGACACCAAGAGCCTCAGCGCCGAAACCACCTTCAACCAGGACATCAGCGAATTTGAGGCGCTCGAACGCATTCTCTGGCAACTGTCGGAAAAAGTCTCCTGGCGGGCCAAGAAGGATGGGCTTGCCGGCCAGACCGTGGTGCTCAAGCTCAAGACCACCGACTTCAAGATCCGCAGCCGCAACACCACCCTGGATGAACCCACGCAGTTGGCCCACCGCATCTTTTCAGCCTCCCTTCCCCTGCTGAAGCGCGAGGCGACGGGCGCGGAATTCCGCCTGATCGGGGTTGGCATTTCGCAACTGAGCCCGGCCGTTGCCGAAACGGCGAGTCTGGATGCCAGGTTTGAATCGCTCACCAGGGCCGAACGCGCCATCGACAAATTGCGCGGAAAATTCGGCCAGCATGCGGTGGAGCGGGGGCTGGGCTTCAAGAGGGACAGCGACTAGGCCGCGAAGGTGATTTCCGCAAAACGGCGCGACTGGATGAGCGGCTTCGCCCGCTCATGGAAATAAACCGCGAAGGGGCGGAACTTGGCAACCAGGTCCTCCTGCAGAAGGTCCCACTCCCCGTCGTCGCTCTTGACGTTCACCGAGAACAGGGCATCGCCGAATTCGCCATCCCTGACCGGGAACGAAACGCCGTATTTTGTAATTCCGTATTTTTCGGCCGTCGGCAGCAGGTTGTGCATTGTCCGCTGGTCGATGGCCCAGTCGAGGATCAGGTCATCCATGATGGCCGATTGAAAACTGGCATCGCCCGCCGGCGTATAGTTCTCCATGTAGAAACTCATGTAGGCCGGATCATAGGTGGCAATCCAGGTGACCTGCTCGGGAGTGTCATCTTCGAAGTGGACCAGCCAATAGGACAGGTGATTGAGTCCAAGGCGGGCGCAGACGCCTTCCAGATAATGCGTCGCCTCCTCAAAACTGGCGAACGGGCTTCTTGGTTCCTTGGCAAGATCAAATCTGGAAAAATTCATTTAACGGCAACCTCCTGCCCGCAGGATAAGTTCCGCGTCTAAAGAGGACGTTACGCAAGACAGTAAATGGCGGAAAAAGAACTTTCCAATTTGATTCAGTTTTTTGCGCCGGTCTCCAGCGACATTAACGCGGCATTGCCCCCCGACGCTGTCGTATCGGTCGAGCACACTCTTTCGGTTGCAAAACGGGAAAGATAATGGGCTCCGCCGGCCTTCGGGCCGGTCCCCGAGAGGCCTTCACCGCCAAAGGGCTGCGCTCCGACCACCGCGCCAATCTGGTTACGGTTTACATACATGTTGCCGACCCGCACCCGGCTTCGCACTTCATTAACCGTGCTCTCGATGCGCGTGTGCAGGCCAAGCGTCAGCCCGAAGCCCGTCGCATTCAGCACCTCGCAGACCTGCGCCAGGCGACTTCCGGCGAAGCGCACCACATGGAGGACGGGACCGAAGACCTCCCGCTGCAGGCCTCCGATTGCTTCCATCTCATAGGCCGCGGGTGAAACGAAAGTGCCTTCCTTGCAGGCCTCAGGCAGCGCCAGATCAAGAATGGTCCTGGCCTGCCGCGCCATTGCCGCCTTGTGGGCCGTCAACTTGTCGCGCGCTTCCGCGTCGATCACCGGGCCGATGTCGGTTGCATAGTCCAGCGGATCGCCGATGCGAAGTTCGGCCATGGCGCCCCGCAGCATGGGAATGACGCGCTGGGCGACATCCTCTTGGATGAACAGCAGGCGCGCCGCCGAGCAGCGCTGGCCCGCGCTGTCAAAGGCTGACGCCAGCACATCGCGCACCGCCTGTTCGGGCAGCGCCGAACTGTCGACGATCATGGCATTCATCCCGCCGGTCTCCGCGATCAGGGAGACGAAAGCCCCATCCCGCGCCGCAAGCGCCCGGTTGATCAGCGAGGCCGTTTCATTGGACCCGGTGAAGGCCACGCCTGCAAGGGCCGGATGGGCCAGCAGCGTCCTGCCAATGCGCGCTCCATCCCCCGGCAGGAAATGCAGGACCCCAGCCGGAACGCCGGCGAGATGCAGAAGCTTGACGGCTTCGTGCGCCACGAGCGGCGTTTGCTCAGCCGGCTTCGCGATGACGGCATTGCCCGCCGCCAGGGCAGCCGCCACCTGGCCGGTGAAAATGGCCAGCGGGAAATTCCACGGCGCGATGCAGGCAAACACTCCGCGGCCATGCAAGCTCAGTTCATTGTTTTCTCCCGTCGGCCCCGGCAGACGCAACTGCCCGGAAAAATCCACCCGTGCCTGCGCCGCGTAATAGCGCAGGAAATCCACCGCCTCGCGCAGGTCCGCCAGCGCATTGTCCAGGGTCTTGCCCGCTTCCTGCACCAGCAAGGCCATGAGCCGCGCCGATTTCTCTTCGTAAAGCGAAGCGGCCTTTTCCAGAATTGCCGCGCGGGACCCGCCACCGAGCCGGTCCCACTCATGCTGCCGGGCCGCCGCCACGGCCATAGCCTTAACCACCGCATCATCCCCCGCCTCATGCACGGCGCCGACCTTGAACCGCCTGTCATGGGGTGCCGTAATCATGCCGCTGATGCCACCGCGCAAGGCTTTGCCGTCAACGAGCGCGGTGGCTTCAAAGGGTTGGACCAATTCCCGTCTAATCCCCTCCACAACCCAGGCGCGGGTTGCCTCTTCCCACAGGGGCAGGCCCGCCGAACTGGCGCGCCCTGCGAAAATATCACGAGGGGCAGGAATGCGCGGGTGAGGAATTTGCGGAAGTGCCGCAATCTCGATCACCGGATCGGCGATGATCTCGGCAATCGGCGCATCATCATCGGCCAGACGGTTGACGAAGGATGTATTGGCGCCGTTTTCCAGCAGCCGCCGCACCAGATAGGCCAGCAGGTCCTCGTGGCTGCCGACCGGCGCGTAAATGCGGCACGGCAGATTCATCTTTGTGGGGCCGACCACCTGTTCATAGAGCCCCTGCCCCATGCCGTGCAACCGCTGGAATTCATAGCCCCCCGGCTCGCCCGCCATGATTTTGATGGCCGCAATCGTGTGGGCGTTATGCGTGGCAAACTGCGGGTAGAACGCCGCGCGGTTGGCCAGCATGAATTTGGCGCAGGCCAGATAGCTCACATCGGTTGAAACCTTGCGGGTGAACAGGGGATAGGCTTCAAGCCCCGCCTCCTGGGCCCGCTTGATTTCCGTATCCCAATAGGCCCCCTTCACCAGGCGCACCGGCAATTGCCGCTGCGTTGCCGCGGCGAGATGGGCCAGCCATTGCAGAACCGGCTTGGCCCGCTTGCCATAGGCCTGCACCGCAAGCCCCAGACCGTTCCAGCCCGTAAGACGTGGCTCTCCGGCCAGGCTCTCGAACAGGTCGAGCGAGAGATCGAGCCGGTTCACTTCTTCCGCATCGATGGTGAGACCCACATTCAGGGACTTGGCGAGCAGCGCAAGTTCAATGATCTGCGGCAGCAGTTCCACCTGCACGCGTTTCCGCTGTTTCTCCTCGTAACGCGGATGCAGGGCCGACAGCTTCACCGAAATCGAGGGCCGTGAAAAGACGTCCGCCCCGGCAGCCCTGGCCCCAAGCTTCAGCAAGGCCGCGCGGTAGGAGGTAAAATATTTCTTCGCATCGTCCGCCGTGAAGGCCGCCTCGCCCAGCATGTCGTAGGAAAAGCGGTAGCCTTCCGCCTCAAGCGGCCGGGCAATGCCGAGAGCCTCTTCAATGGTGCGGCCAAGGACAAACTGCTTGCCCATGATGCGCATGGCCTGCTTCATGGCGCTGCGGATCACCGGCTCGCCAGAACGGGTGATCAGGCGCTTCAGGTATCCCGCCGTGTCGAATTTCGTGCCCTTGCCAAGCTCGACGATCCGGCCGGTGAGCATCAGGCCCCAGGCCGAGGCATTGACGAACATCGATTCCGACTGGCCCAGATGGCCTTCCCAGTCCTTGCCGCCGATCTTGTCGGCAATCAGCTTGTCGGCGGTTTCGGCATCCGGAATGCGCAGCAGCGCCTCGGCCATGCACATCAGCACCACGCCCTCCTCGGAAGACAGGGAATATTCCTGCATGAAGGCATCGATGCTGCCTTGGGCCCGGCGGTTGGCCCTGACCGCCGCCACCAGGACCCGCGCCAGCTCGGCCACCTGCTGGCGCTGGCCGGGGGTCAACAGCGCTTCCGCCGCCAACTCCTTGACCAGCGAGGTTTCGTCGGCAAACAGCCGGGCGGATATGGCAGCGCGATCGGGGTGGATAGTCATGGAGGCCTCCGGGATGGCTGCACAGTGCCATAACCGGAGACATTTTTCTCGCCAATCTTGGCGGAATATGCAGAGATAATACATAGAATAATTTTTGGATTAGTGAAAAATGCCACAAAACGAAACAATGCCAGAGAATCTGGATTTCATTGATTTGCAGCTGCTGGCGATTCTGCAGAACGAGGGCCGCCTTCCCGTGGTCGAACTCGCCAAGAAGGTGAATCTCTCCGCCACCCCCTGCACGCTGCGCATGCGCCGGCTTGAGCAGGACGGTGTCATCGTGGGCTACCATGCCCGGATCAACCCCGCCGCCCTCAACCAGGCCCTGATGGTGTTCGTCACCGTCACCCTGAAAGCCACCGACGAGGCCAGCCTCAAGGCCTTCAACACCGCCGTCAAACCGGTCAAGCAGATTCTCGAATGCCACATGCTGGGCGGCGGCTTCGACTACCTCCTGAAAATCCGCGTCCGCGACATGCCGGAATACCGGGAAATCCTCGGCGGCATCATCGGCGCCCTGCCGATGATCGAAAGCACCCATTCCTACTTCGTCATGGAGCAAGTAAAGGAGAGTCCACTGCTGCCGATTCCCCAGCCGAAGGATCGAAGACCGTGAAGCCAAAGATTGTCCGCTCCATCGAAGGGTTGCGCCGCGAAACGGCCAGGTGGCGAAATGATGATCTGTCCATCGCCATCGTGCCCACCATGGGGGCCCTGCACGAGGGCCACCTGACGTTGGTGGCCGAAGGGCTGGCGCGCGCCGACCGGGTGATCGTCAGCATCTTCGTCAACGCCAGGCAGTTCGGCGCCAATGAGGATTTGAGCCGTTACCCGCGCGACGAGGCGGGCGATGTGGCAAAGCTGGCCGGGGCCGGGGCCCACCTGATCTTCGCCC
>CAZRZB010000146.1:0-6387 GCA_964604435.1 uncultured Aestuariivirga sp.
TGCGCGAGCGCATGCATGATCTCGACGATCTTTCAAACCGCCTGATGCGCATTCTGACCGGGGCGGTGGCAACCGCCTCGCGCAGCGACTTGCCGGCCAATGCGATCATCGTCTCGCGCAACATGGGGCCTGCCGAACTGCTGGATTACGACCGCAGCAAGATCCGCGGCGTCATCCTGGAGGAAGGCGGAAAAACCAGCCATGTGGCGATCGTCGCCAGGGCCCTTGGCATTCCGGCGGTGGGCCAGGCCGAGGGTCTCATCGATCTTGTTGATACGGGCAGTTCCATCATTATCGACGGCAATACGGGCGAACTGTTCGTCCGGCCATCGCATGACCTGCAGAAATCCTACGCCGAGAAAGTGCGGTTCTACGCGCGCAAGCAGGCCCAGTACGCGGTGCTGCGCGATGTGCCCGCCATGACCAGGGACGGCACGCGGATCAACCTCAACATCAATGCGGGGCTGATTGTCGATTTGCCGCACCTGCATGATTCAGGTGCCGATGGCGTGGGCCTGTACCGCACCGAGCTGCATTTCATGATGGCCCAGCGGTTTCCACGCCTGGCCTCGCAGGTGCGCCACTACCAGGCCATTCTCGACCAGGCCAACGGCAAGCCGGTGGTTTTCCGCACCCTGGACATTGGCGCGGACAAGACGCTGCCCTACCTTCGACAGCCCCGGGAAGACAATCCTGCGCTTGGCTGGCGGTCGATCCGCATGGCGCTGGACCGGCCGGCACTGTTGCGGCTGCAGGTGCGGGCGCTCCTCGTCGCGGCGCAGGGGCGCGACCTCAAGATCATGTTCCCGATGATCGCCGACGTGGACGAATACCTGCGGGCCAAGGAAATCGTCGACCTGGAGAAGGCCTATCTGGTGGCGCGCAAGCACCCGTTGCCAAGGTCCCTGCAACTGGGGGTGATGATCGAGATTCCGGCGCTGATCTGGCAGCTCGATCAACTATTGCCGCTGATCGACTTCGCCTCGGTCGGGTCCAATGACCTGGTGCAGTTCCTGTTTGCTTCCGACCGCGGCAATCCCAAACTGGCGGGCCGTTATGACCCCCTGAGCCCGGCAGCCCTTGGGGCCATGCGGCTCATCGTTGAAAAGGCCGCTGCCCACCGGAAGCCGGTAACCCTGTGCGGCGAACTTGGCGGGCGCCCGCTTGAGGCCATGGGGCTGCTTGGCATCGGGTTCACCTCGGTTTCCATGGTTCCCTCCGGAATCGGCCCAGTGAAGGCGATGCTGCTGAAACTCGACCAGGGCAAGCTCTGGTCCTTCATGGCACCGCTTCTCAAGAGCCCGGCCCATTCGATCCGTGGCGACCTCCTGGAATTTGCCCAGCGCAATGGGGTTCCGGTGTAAATTATTGCGCGTTGTTAGCTTGCTGATAACCATTCTGCGTCATTCTCTCGGAAGACTGCGTTAGTAAACAGTTAATGCGTGGTAGCACGAGAGAGTAAGGCCATGGACGATCCACAGCTGGAGTTTGGCGGGGAAGTGACCGATTTCGAGCCCGTAGATGCCGGTTTTCGGGAGAAACCCGATGGAGCCGTCGATCCCGCCGGAGAAGCTGGCTGGTTCCTGCAGCGCGAGCGTGAAAAGCGCGGCGAGACCCTGGAGGATGCCGGGGAAGCCACGGGCATTCATCCCTACCATATCGAGGCCATTGAGTTCGGCGACATGACGCGCATGCCGACCCGCATGGAAGCCCTGGAAATGATCTCGGCCTATGCGGAATACCTGGGCTTTGATCCGGAGCCCCTGGTCAGCCACTACATCGCATTTCTGCCGCGCCCGGCCATTGCGCCGCGTGCCAGCCATCCGGCCAATCCGGCGCCTCTGTCGAGCGCCAAGATCCTTACCTTTGGGAAGATGCCGAAGCTGATGCCCCTGAACATCAAGCTCTCGAACATGCCGGGGGGTGCCGGGGGACTTATTGCATCGATTGCCGGCGCGGTCTTGCTTTTTGCCGGGGCGAGCTGGCTGATGGTTCCCGCCGCCGATGTCGCGTCCCCGGAACCGCAGGTGGCGATTGCCGCCGACCCGATGCCGACGGCATCGACCGGATCCGAGGCGGCGCAGGTAAATATAACCGACGAGGCCATGCGCGACGATGTTCTGGCTCCGACCGCTGCCACCGCACCAGCGGTGAATGAGGCTCAGCCGGGCGCGGACCTGGGCGGGCTTGGCGCCTTCATCGCCGCGCAGGTGCCAGAGGAACAGGAGCAGGCCGCCGCGGCCCAGCCGATACCGCAGGCCACGGTGCCACCGGTGCCTGTCGTCGAGCAGGTGACCCAGACAACGGAAGGCCGTGTCTTCGGGGCCAAGGATCAACCCGCCCGGCTCGTTCTGAAAGCCAAGGCTCCGGTCTGGGTGCGGGTCGAGGATGCCCAGGGCAATGTGGTGATGACCCAGATGCTGATGAAGGGCGATACCTACCAGGTGCCGGACCGCGAGGGGCTGGTGGTCATTGCCCGGGATGGCGGCCTGTTGAGCTATGTCATCGACGGCAAGGAAAAGGGCATTCTGGGAACGCCAGGCGAAATCCTGGTCGGCCGCTCACTCGATATTTCGACTTTCGAAGGCTGAATCCACGGCCCTTGGCGAAGGGGTGGGGCATCCGCTACAAGCCCCGCCATGAGCGCCATTCAAATTGAGAAACTCGACCGGATCATCCACCGGTTCGCCAATGTCGAGCATGAACTTTCCTCCGGTCCGGCGGGCGATGTGTTCGTCAGGCTGTCGAAGGAATATGCCGAACTTGAGCCTGCGGCCAAGGCGGCGCAGAAGCTGAAGCAGGCCTATACCGAACGGCATGATGTGGAAGAGATGCTGAAGGCCGGCGGCGAACTTGCCGCGATGGCGGAGGCCGAACGTGTCAGCCTCGATGCCAAAATCGGGGAACTTGAACAGGCCCTGCGGATCTTGCTGCTGCCCAAGGATGCTGCCGATGAGCGCAACGTCATCCTTGAGGTGAGGGCGGGCACGGGCGGCGATGAAGCGGCGATTTTTGCCGGCGACCTGTTTCGCATGTACCAGCGCTATGCGGCTTCGAAGGGCTGGCGGGTCGAGGTCATTTCGGCAAGCGACGGCGAGCATGGCGGCTACCGGGAAGTCATTGCGAATATTTATGGCGCCGGGGCCTATGCGCGGATGAAATTTGAATCCGGCGTGCACCGGGTGCAGCGCGTGCCCGATACGGAAACGCAAGGCCGCATCCACACTTCGGCGGCAACGGTGGCGGTGCTGCCGGAGGCCGAGGAAGTGGACATCAAGATCGAGGACAAGGACCTGCGCATCGATGTTTACCGCTCCTCCGGCCCGGGCGGGCAATCGGTGAACACGACGGACTCGGCGGTGCGGATCACCCATCTTCCCACCGGCCTTGCGGTTGCCCAGCAAACCGAAAAATCCCAGCTCAAGAACAAGAACGCGGCGATGAAGCTTCTGCGCTCGCGGCTTTACGACCTGGAGCGCAACCGCATCGATTCCGAGCGCTCGGCCCAGCGCAAGGGCCAGGTCGGCTCAGGCGACCGTTCCGAACGCATCCGGACCTATAATTTTCCGCAAGGCCGGGTGACCGACCACCGCATCAATCTCACCCTCTACAAGCTTGACGAGATCATGGAAGGCCCGGCCCTGGAAGAACTGGTGTCGGCGCTCATGGCGGAACATCAGGCGGAACTCCTGGCGACCCAGACAGCCGATGTCTGAGACGCTGCGCGAACTTGTCCGGCAGGCGGGCAAGCAGCTTGCCGCGGCGGGTAGCGATACGGCAGCCCTCGATGCGCGCCTGCTGCTGCAGGCGGCTTCGGGCTTGCGCCATGAAGAGATTGCAGCCGAGCCGGACACGACGCTGCCGGCCGGCAGAAAAGCGCAATTCTGGGCCCTGGTGGAACGCCGGCGCAAGTCCGAGCCGGTCTCCCGCATCCTGGGCAGCCGTGAATTCTACGGCCGGAATTTCCGGGTGACGCCGGAAGTGCTCGATCCGCGCGCCGATACGGAAACGCTGGCCGGGGCTGCCCTCGGGCTGGCACAGGGCAGGGAAGCCTTGCGCATTCTCGACCTTGGCACGGGTTCCGGAGCCATTGCGGTGACATTGCTCGCCGAATTGCCGGGCGCCAGCGCCGTTGCAACCGACCTTTCGGCCAAGGCCTTGCAGGTCGCGGCCGGCAATGCCCGGGCCCTTGGCGTGGCGGCGCGGATCAGCTTTGTGCAGGCGAACTGGTTTGATGGGGTGGCGGGAAGATTTGATCTCATTGTTTCAAATCCACCCTATATTCCCTTGGGCGACATTGCGGGCCTGGCCCCCGACGTCCGGGCTTTCGATCCGCAAAGGGCCCTTGATGGCGGGCCCGACGGGCTGGAGGCCTATCGCCGCATCGCCAGCGGCGCGGAAAACCATCTGGCCGCTGGAGGACGGATTCTCCTGGAGATTGGCGCGGGGCAGGAAAGCATGGTTAATGCTCTCTTTGCGGAGCAGGGTTTTGTCCTCGAAGGCCGCCATTCCGACCTTGGCGGGCATGTCCGCTGCCTGGTCTTCAGGCGGCCCTAGAGCGGCGGCCTGTGGATACGGCATAAAAAAGGCATTGGAAATTGCGATGTTCTCGGCTAAGTAAGAGTCGGTAATTCATTCTGCCCTTGCGATGGCGTCGGGCGGCATGTTGGGGAAAAGACCACAGGTCCCATGCTCCACACATCCCGCTTTTTTGCAGTCGGGGATGGTGTTTCCAGCAAGGGAAATATCTGCGGCAGAAGTCTGTGACCATAACCATCGGATTACAGGTTGGTTCGACTCTTTTAAGGGCCGATTTTTTGGAAATGTATTGCAAAATCTCAACAATATAGGACGGCAGTTTTTTGCCGAAGTGATGATTTGAACTTTGATAACGGACATCGCGCACGTCAGGGACAGCACAGCGGCAAGCGCGGCCGCGGCCGCAGCAATCGCCGCCCGGGCGGCGGCGGGCACGGCGGCGGCGGTGGCGGCGGCAACCCGGTCAACCGGGTTTACGAGAGCAATGGGCCGGACGTAAAGGTCCGGGGCACGGCGCAAACGATTGCCGAGAAATACATGCAGCTTGGCCGCGACGCGCAGTCGTCAGGCGACAATGTCATGGCCGAAAGCTATTTTCAGTTTTCCGAGCACTATTTCCGCGTGATGGCAGCGGCCCAGCCGGTGGGCCAGCCGACCCAGCAGTTGCGCCGTCCGGAGGACGATGATTTTGACGAAGAAGGCGGCGACGCTGGAGAAGGCGAATCCGAAGCCGCTCAGGCCGGGATGGTGTCCGAAGGCGGACCGGCCGGCGTGGGCGAACAACCCGAAGGCGGCGAAGCTCCGGCTGGCGGCCAGGACATGGATCGTTCCGAGCAGCGCAGCTTCCGCCAGCGCGATGGCCGCGATGGCAACCGGGAGCGTTTCCGCCCCCGTTGGCAAGGCCGCAATGAGCAGCCAAGGGATGGCGACAATGAGCCGCGGCAGGCTGATTCCGAGCCCCCGACAGCGCGGGACGCAGCCGTAGAGGCACACCCTAACCGCAGTCAGGACGAAGCGGGTTCAGGCCACTGGGAGGCCCCGTCCTTTCTCAAGCGGCCCGTTGCCGCCGTTGCGGAGGTGACGGACGAGCCGGTGGCGGAAAAGAAGGCGCGGGGTCCAAGGCGTCCGCGGTCTGCTGTTGCTGCGGAAGATGCCCCGTAAGGGGAGTAAAATCACAAACGACACTTGATGGGGGCGTTTTCGCCCCCATATTTCTTTTATGGGCGTTTGTTGAGGTGCCTTTTCGGGCCTCGAATTGACGCGCCGAGAGGAGAATCGAATGGATTTCGAAAAGTTTACCGAACGTTCGCGCGGCTTCATCCAGTCGGCGCAGTCGCTGGCCCTGCGCGAAGGGCATCAGAAATTTTCCCCCGAACACCTGCTGAAGGTCCTTCTCGATGACGACGAGGGGCTGGCTTCGGGCCTGATCAAGGCGGCGGGCGGTGACAGCCGCTTGGCCCTGAAAGATACGGAAGCTGCACTTGCCAAAATTCCGAAAGTCACCGGCAGTGGTGGCGGGCAGGTTTACCTGTCGCCGGAAATGGCGCGGGTCTTTGAAGCGGCTCTCAAACTGGCGGCCAAGACCGGGGACAGCTTTGTCTCGGCCGAGCGGCTGCTGCAAACCCTGGCCATCGAACCATCGGAAGCTTCCAAAATATTGAAGACTGCCGGGATTACGGCCCAGAAGCTCAATCAGGCCATCGATGCGGTGCGCAAGGGCCGCACGGCGGATACGGCCTCGGCCGAGCAGGGCTATGATGCCTTGAAGAAATACGCCCGCGATCTGACCGAGGCAGCCAAGGAGGGCAAGCTTGATCCGGTCATCGGGCGCGACGAGGAAATCCGCCG
>CAZRZB010000147.1:0-6352 GCA_964604435.1 uncultured Aestuariivirga sp.
TATTCCATCGGCAAGGGCGTGGCGCCCGGCGTGTTCTGCATCGTGGAAACCGAGCATCCGCGTGTGCTGGAGCGCATGGTCGATCTGAAGGTCGGCAAGGGGCCATACTTCTCCATCATGCGGCCCTATCATCTCACCAGTCTTGAAGTGCCGCTCTCGGCGGCGAAGGCAGTGCTCCATGGCCGGGCCGACATGGTGCCGCTGGATCATCCGGTGGCGGAGGCTGTCACCGTCGCCAAGCGCGACCTCAAGGCGGGCGAGATTCTGGGCAAGATCGGCGAAACCGAGTACCGCGCCTGGGCCATGACCGCCACTGAGGCGCGCCGCGGCAACGCGCTGCCCCTGGGGCTGGCCGAGCGGGCAAAGGTGATCAGGCCGGTGAAGGCGGGCGACTATCTCACCTATGACAACTGCGTGCCCGATGAGTCCCTGATCGTCACGCAAATCCGCCGGCGCCTGGACCAGGCGGATGCAAGGTTCCACGCGGCAGCGTAGGGTTCCCCTGGTTCACTCAAGACTGCGAGGGCGCCAGGTCGGCAAACAGCGCCATGTCAAGCAGGGCGCCGTGGCCGCCGATCACCCGGCCGGCAACGCGGTGGGCAAGGTCCGCGGCCTGGAATGGATCCCGGCCGGCGAGGCGTGCGGCGAGGTAGCCGGCGCTGAAGCTGTCCCCCGCCCCGGTGGTATCGACAATGGCCGGCACAACCCCGGGGGCCACCGGCACGAGGCGTCCGTTTGCCGAGACAAGGCATGGATTGGCGCCGTCCTTCACCACCACTTCGGCAACGCCGTAGCCTCCAATGCGCCTGGCGCATTCCTCCGGGCTTGCATCGCCAAATACGCTGCGGTCGTCATCGAAGGTCGGCATGGCCAGCGTTGCCACCTTGTAGCCTTCGACCATGGCCTTCTGCATCGCCCCAGCGGATGGCCAGAGCCTGCGGCGGATGTTTGAATCAAAGGCGATGGTGGCGCCGCGCGCTTTCATCTCGCGCAGGACCGACAGCAGGTTTTTCCGGTGGCCGGGGCTGAGAATGGCCAGCGTGATCCCGGAAAAATAAATTACGTCGGCTTGCGCGAGAGCAGCCCGCAAGAAGCCCACATCATCGGCAAGCAGTTTGGCGGCGGAGGTGTCGCGCCAATAGGTGAAGCTCCGCTCGGCCCCGTCGAGGGTGATCAGGTACAGTCCCACGGTGCGGCCGGGAACTTCCCTGACGAAGCGCACGCCGATTCTGTTGGCTTTCAGGAAGGCGGTCATTTTTTGCGAGAGCTGGTCGCTGCCGAGTGCCGTCAGGTATTCGACCGCGACAGCGCGGGAAGAGGTCAGCGCCCGCAGGTACCAGGCGGTGTTGAGGGTGTCGCCGGCAAAGCCGAGGCGGTAGAGGTTCTCGCCTGCCGTTTGCAGTTCGGCCATGCATTCGCCGATGCTGATGAAGGTCTTGCCGGTCATGCGTGCTGCAGCCTGCCGGAGCGGACGGCCGCGACGGTGCGCATGACGCCGCGCAGTTCGGCCAGGCCTTTCAGCCTGCCGATGCAGGAATAGCCCGGGTTCACCTTCTTGCCGATGTCATCGACGATGAGATGGCCGTGGTCGGGCCGCATGGGGATGGTCCCGCCGCGCCGCGCCTCCTCGTCCATGAGGGCTGCGACGACGCCGATCATGTCGGTGTCGCCGTCCAGATGTTCGGCCTCGTAGAAGGAGCCGTCGGCCTCGCGCCTGGTGTTGCGGAGATGGGCGAAGGCAATGCGCGGACCGAATTCCCGGGCCATGGCGACGAGGTCGTTGGCGGCATTGGCGCCGTAGGAGCCGGTGCACAGGGTGATACCGTTGGCGGGCGTGGGCACGGCGGCGAGAAGCTGGCGCGTGTCGGCGGCGGTGGAATTGACGCGCGGCAATCCGAAGAGCGGGAAGGGCGGATCGTCCGGGTGAGTGGCAAGCCGCACGCCGCATTCCTCGGCCACCGGAGCGATCTCGCCCACGAAGGCGAACAGGTGAGCCCGCAGGCCCTCGACGCTGAGATCGCGGTATTCATCAAGCTGGCGGAGGAAACTGGCGCGGTCATAGACGGTTTCGCGGGCCGGCACCCAGTCGATCAGGTTGCGTTCAAGCTGAGCGGCCTTGCCTTCCGGCCAGGCGGCCAGGCGTTTCTTCGCTGCGGCAAGGCGTTCCGGCGGGTGGTCGCGTTCAGCGTCGCGGCGTTTGAGGATCAGCACGTCATAGGCGCAGAAGTCGGTCATGTCGAAGCGCAGCGCGGTGCCGCCATTGGCCAGCGGCCAGTCAAGATCGGTGCGGGTCCAGTCGGTGATGGCCATGAAATTGTAGCAGATGGTCTTGACCCCGGCGCGCGCTACGGCGCGGATCGAGGCCTTGTAGTTTTCGATCTGGGCGCGGAAATCGCCGCTGCGCGTCTTGATGCATTCGGGAACCGCGATGCTTTCGACGACGTCCCAGGTGAGGCCCGCGGATTCGATGATGGCCTTGCGTTTGGCCACCTCTTCGTCACTCCAGGCCTGGCCGCGGTTCATGTGATGGAGTGCCGTGACGATGCCGCTGGCGCCGGCCTGGCGGACATGGGCGAGTGTCACGGGATCGTCGGGGCCAAACCAGCGCCAGGTCTGTTTCATGGGGATTCACTCCGGAAGCGTTCGAGGGCCTGCTGTGCACCGAGGCGGAGCAATTGGTCAAGGGCGGCGGTGACGGCGGCGGCAAAGCGCGGCTCGGCGGGAAGGTCGCGGCCGAATACCGCTTCCACACCGAGCAGCGCGGCGGCCAGGCGTGCGGCATCGAAGCCTGCTGCGTCGGCACGCCGGCGCAACTCGTCGCGCAGGGGATCGCGCACCTCGATCGCCGCGCCCGTCTCGCCGATGCCGGTGACGTAGCGCATCCAGGCGGCAACCCCGAGGCAAAGGCAGGCAATGGGAGCCCCTGCCTTCAGGCGGTCGCGGATGGTGCCAAGCAGCCGCTGCGGCAGTTTCTGTGAACCGTCCATGGCGATCTGCGCGGTGCTATGGCGCAGCGCCGGATTGCGGAAGCGTTCGAGCAGGGAAGCGATGTAGGCGTCAAGGTCGCGCCCCGCCTGAAGCGTGGGTTTCACTTCATCGTGCATCAGGCGGGTGAGAAAATGGGCAAGGGCCGGATCGGCCATGGCCTCGGCCACGGTTCCATAACCTGCGAGGCAGCCGAGATAGGCCAGCGCGGAATGGGCCCCGTTGAGCAGCCTGAGTTTCATCAGCTCGAAGGGCGCCACATCAGTGA
Organism: uncultured Aestuariivirga sp.; assembly: GCA_964604435.1. Taxonomy (GTDB): domain Bacteria; phylum Pseudomonadota; class Alphaproteobacteria; order Rhizobiales; family Aestuariivirgaceae; genus Aestuariivirga. Next base: position 3,254 of record CAZRZB010000147.1, read on the forward strand.
CGAAGGTTGCGGCCCAAGCGGGACGGGTTTGCGGGAAGTGATCCTCGATCACCCAGTCCTTGAAGACTTCGGTAACCACCGGCCAGGCATCGTGCAGGCCGGTCGCCGTGGCAATTCTTGCACGGTCTGCATCGGTGGTGGCGGGGACGATGCGGTCCACCATGGTGGAAGGAAAGGCGATGCTCTCTTCCACGAAGCGGCCGAAGGCCGCGTCACGCAGGGCGGCAAGGCGGCTGACAACATTTCGCACGGTGCGGCCGTTGGCCGGAAGATTGTCGCAGCACAGCACGGTGAAGGGCGGAAGCCCTCGCGCCTTGCGCTCGTGCAATGCGGCGGCAAGGAAGCCGGGGGCCGAGCGCGGCAGGAGCGGGTTTGCAAGATCGTGGCGGATGTCGGGATGGTCCTCGTTCAGTTCGGCGTGCGCCGGATCGTGGCAATAGCCCTTCTCGGTGACGGTGAGCGAGACGATCTTCACTGCCGGTTCGCACATGGCCTGGATCAGCGCGGCTGGATTTTCGGGGGCGACAAGCACCTGGCGCAACGCCCCGATGACGCGAAGCCTCTCGCCCGCTTCATCGCGCTCGGAGAGCGTGTAAAGAAGATCCTGCGGGGCCAGGGCATCGCGCGTGCCGGGGCTGCGCAGGCTGGCGCCGAGGATGCCCCAGCGGCGGTCGCCCGCCTGCAAAACATCGTCGGTAAAGACCGCCTGGTGGGCCCGGTGGAAGGCGCCGATGCCCAAATGCACGATGCCGGTGGCAAGTGCCGCGACATCATAGCGGGGTTGCTGGATTTGCGGCGGCAGGAGTTTCAACGTCGTCGAACACAGGCGGGGCAGGGCTGGCATGCGGCGATGATGCCCGCCCCGGTCCTCCTGGTGCAAGGGGAAAATGCCGGATCCCGGCCTTCCAGCAATTAATCTGTAGACGGATTATATTGGAAGCTGCCGAAACCTCACGCGCGACATTCCGTGCAGGCCGCCCTGCCACACCAGGTGCCAGTGGATGGTTTCTGCCTGCGGCGGCCATGGCCACATCCCAGTAGTTGTGAGTAAAGGCCAGCTCAACCATAATTTTCAGGAGAGCAAACCGGGCGCCAGGTGCAGTTCGCTGTACGAGTGAATCTGCCGCAGGCTTGTGAACAATGAAACCCGGTCCCGGCGCTTGCCGAAGCAGGCACAAGCCGCTACCGAGATTCCCAACACCCGCGTCAAGCCGGGGAATTTTTTTGGGGGGCTGGCATTCCTGCCGCAGGGCGGGCGTGCCGGGCAATGGGACAAGACGTGGCAGATTTGCATTTCAACGACGCGAACAATCACTCCGCCGCGTTCTTCCGGCAGATCGTCGAGGACTCGGCCGACGGCATCATCGCCATCGACAGCAGCGAACGGCTGGTTTACTTCAACCGCGCCGCCGAGCAACTCTTCGGCTACCCGAAGGCAGAGGTCCTGGGCCAGCCCCTGGAGATGCTGTTGCCGCCGCAGTACCGCGCCGGGCATGGCGCCAGCGTCGCCGGCTTCCTGGGCGGCGGGGCGCGCGCCAAATATATGGGCGACCGCCACTCCCATATCATTGGACTGCGCGCCGACGGGACGGAAATCAGGCTGGGGGCAAGCATCGCGGCCATCAGGCCGGGCGAGGGCCTGTTCATGGTTGCCATCGTGCGCGACATCAGCGAACGGCTCGAGCTGCAGGACAAGCTCGCCCAGGCGGCGAGTACCGATCCGCTGACGGGCGCGCTCAACCGGCGGGCCTTCCTCGCCACGGTGCAGAACGAGCAGCAGCGCACCGCCCGCTACGGCAGCGGGTTTTCGGTGCTGCTCTTCGACCTCGACCATTTCAAGAATGTCAACGATGTGCACGGGCACGATACCGGTGACAACGTGCTCTGCCGCTTCTCCGATCTGGTGCGCGCCTCGCTGCGCGAGGTTGACGTGTTCGCGCGCTGGGGCGGCGAGGAATTCATTGCCGCCCTGCCGCACACCCCCCTTGAGGTCGCCCTGGCCACCGCCGAGCGCATCCGGAAGACGGTGGCGGAGCAACGCTTCGCGGCGGCCAATGGGACGGAGTTCTCGGTGACCGTCAGCATTGGTGTCTCGGGTGTTTTTGCCCCGCAGCCGCCGCTTGCCGATGTGATAAAACTGGCCGACAGCGCCCTCTACGAGGCCAAGCATGCCGGCCGCAACCGGGTGAAGGCCGGCGGCGCCTGAGCCCCCGCTAATTCATCCGTAGACGGACTATTTCACCGGCGGGTTTCCCGGGGGGTCATATAGGCGCCGGCGGCGGAAATGCTGGCTGCCGTGATGCCCGGGATGAAGGCGGCGCGGCTTCAGGCCTTCAGCAGCCATTCGTGTTCCTTGGCGTTGTGGAATTTCCAGGTGCGCCTGGGGCCTGCCATGACGTTGAGGTAGTAAAGGTCATAGCCGTGGCAGGTGGCGCAAGGGTGATAGCCCTTCGGCACCAGGGTCACGTCGCCGTCCTCCACCGCCATGGCCTCGTCGAGGGCGCGGTCATCGGTGTAAACGCGCTGGAAGGCAAAGCCCTGGGGAGGATTCAGGCGGTGGTAATAGGTTTCCTCCAGCAGGGATTCGTGCGGCAGGTTGTCCTGGTCGTGCTTGTGGGGCGGGTAGGAGGAGGTGTTGCCGGCGGGGGTGATCACTTCCACCACCAGGAGGTTTTCCGCCACATCCCATTCCGGCAGGATGTTGGTGACGTGGCGCACGTTGCTGCCCTTGCCGCGGGTTTCCTGGACCAGCGCATCGGGAGCGATGACGCGCGGCGGAAATTTTCCCTTGGCGGGGGCCGAGCAGACGGCAAGCACCAGATGCTCCGTGGCTTCCACCGACCAGACCAGGCCCGGCGGCACATAGACCGACCAGGGCCTGCCTTGGAAGGGCGAGGCGCGCTCGCCCAGGATGCCCAGTTCCTCGGCGCCGACGCGGACACTGCCACGCCCGCTGATGAAGACCAGGCAGGTTTCGCGGTCGCCGTCGGTGCCGGTGGCAATCTCGCCGGGGGCGCGCTTCCAGAGGTCGAAGCCCACATGGCTCCAGCCCGCTGTCTTCGGCGTCACATGGTGGACACGGCCGCCGCCCAGGCGCGG
>CAZRZB010000148.1:0-6297 GCA_964604435.1 uncultured Aestuariivirga sp.
TCTTGCCCTTGATGAGGTTAACGTCGGCATCCCGGTCATAGTAAACGCGCATGTGAGTGATCCCTGTTGCAATATCAGCGCGGCAATTAGCGGGCTGGCCGGATTATGGCAAGCCTCAATAAGCATGGGGCCTATGCGGCCTCCCGCGCCGCCCAGAGCAGGCGAAGCCCCAGTGCGCCGAGGAAAAGCCCGGTCGCCCGGTCGATCCAGGCCTTGGCGCGGAGATAGAACCGCCGCACCGGCCCTGCCCCGAAGAACAGCGCCACGGCGCTGTACCACCAGACTTCATTGAAGCTGACAATGGCGATGAGGGCCAAGGTCATCCCCAGGGGAACCTCGCTGGGCAGCATGGCGATGAAGATGGAACCGAAAAACACCGCCACTTTCGGGTTCGAAATCTGCGTGAGGAAACCCTTCAGGAAGGGGCTGGCCACCGCCTCGTCCCCGGCCGCATCCATGGCAATGGGATCGCGGGCATGGCGGAATATCTGCCAGGCAATCCACATCAGAAACAGGGCGCCAAAAACCTTCATGGCGAGGAAGAGAATGGGAACGGCGCGGAAGACAAGGTTGAGGCCGAGCAAGGCCGCCGACGACCAGATCACCGTGCCGGCCCCCAGCCCCAGGGCCACCTTCACGCCATCCAGCCGCGAGCCCGCCACCGCCGTGCGCGCCGTGATCAGAAAGCTGGGGCCGGGGCTGATCACCGCCAGGATCTGGACCAGGCCGATGGAAATGAGGGTGGAGATTTCAGAGGTCGCCAATGGCATGGCGGAACAATTGCACAGTCCACGCCATGCCGATAGAGCCGCTGCTAGGCCAGGGGCACGAATTGTGCTGTAAAATGCCGCATCATCGGCGGTTCCCAGGCAATGCGATAGCCGCGCAGGCTGTCCTTCACCGCCGCCAGTTCGGCAAAGGCTTCAACCATGTAATCCGCGTGCGACTGGGTGTAGACCCGCCGCGGCATGGCCAGCCGCACCAGGTCCATGGCCGCAGGCTTCTCCGTGCCATCGGGGGCGCGGCCGAACATCACCGTGCCGATCTCGCAGGAGCGGATGCCCGCAATATCATAAAGCGCCACGGCGAGCGCCTGCCCCGGATAGGACAGCGGCGGAATATGCCTGAGCCAGGCCCGCGCATCCACGAACACCGCATGGCCGCCCGCCGGCTTCACCACCGGCACCCCCAGCTTGTCCAGCCGTTCGGCAACATAGGCGCTGGTGCGCACCCGGTAGCGCAGATAGTCCTCATCGACGATTTCGGCGAGGCCCTGTGCAATGGCATCGAGATCCCGCCCGGCCAGCCCGCCATAGGTGGGAAAGCCCTCGGTCTGGATCAGCCGGGTCCGCGCCCTGGCCGCCAGGGCATCGTCATTTACAGCGAGCCAGCCGCCGATATTGGCAAAGGCGTCCTTCTTGGCGCTCATGGTCATGCCATCCGCCACGGCGAACATGTCGCGCACGATGTCCTTCACCGGGCGCCCGCCCTGCCCCTCCTCGCGCTGCTTGATGAACCAGGCATTCTCGGCAAAGCGGCAGCCGTCGATGATGAAGGGGCGGCCGTGGGCCCGGGCAATGGCGGCGGCCCCGCGGATATTGGCCAGCGAAACCGGTTGGCCGCCGCCCGCATTATTGGTGACGGTGATCATCACGCAGGGAACGCTGTCGCCATGCGTGGCAAGGAATTCTTCCAGCCGCTTGAGGTCCATGTTGCCCTTGAAAGGATGGTCCAGCCCCGGCTCGCGCCCTTCGGGAATGAGCAGGTCATGGGCCTCCGCCCCGCTGCCTTCGATGTTGCCGCGCGTCGTATCGAAATGGGTGTTGGAGGGAATCTTGCGCCCCGGCCCGCCCAGAATGGAAAACAGGATGGCCTCCGCCGCCCGGCCCTGATGCGTGGGGATGATATGCTTGAACGGCATGAGTTCGCGCACCGCCGCCTCGAAGCGGAAGAACGAGGGCGAACCGGCATAGCTTTCGTCACCCTTCATGACGGCGGCCCATTGCGCGGCACTCATCGCCGAGGTGCCGGAATCGGTCAGCAGGTCGATGAGCACATGATCGGACGCAAGCCCGAACAGGTTGTAATGGGCCGCGCGCAGGAAGGACCGGCGCTCCTCACGCGTGGTGAAGCGGATCGGCTCGACGGACTTGATGCGGAAGGGTTCGATGATGGTTTTCACGGGGTGTCTCCATTGTTGGACCCCGTTCGTCAAAGCGCGCGGGGCTGAAACGCCGCGGTTGCCTGTCGAAAAGACTGACCGCGCTCAGCGCCCTGATGCACTTCAAAGACTATCAAGCCGGTGCAAGTCTGGCAAGACGCCGCCTCAGGCGTCGCCGATCGCCTGGCGGAACAGGCGCACCGTTTCGGCCATGCCGAACGTCAGCGCATCGGCAATGACGGCGTGGCCGATGGACACCTCGGCGAGGTTCGGCAGGGCCGCCACCAGGGCCGGCAGGTTTTCCCGCGTCAGGTCGTGGCCCGCGTTGAGGCCGAGGCCGGCGGACCCGGCGGCCTTTCCCGCCGCCACGATCCGGTCGAATTCGCGCTGGCGCGCCGCGGGCTCAAAGGCCCCGCCATAGGGGCCCGTGTAGATCTCGATCCTGTCGGCCCCGACCGCGGCGGCCTGTTCGGCCAAGGCCGGATCGGCATCGACAAACAGCGACACCCGCATCTTGCCGCCATGCAGCCGGGCGACCACCTCCTTGAGCAGGGCCCGGTTGCCGGCGATGTTCCAGCCATGGTCCGAGGTGCCCTGGCTAGGGTCGTCCGGAACCAGAGTCACCTGGTCGGGCCTGGCCGCCTCAACCAGCTTGAGAAAACGCTCGTCGGGATAGCCCTCGATATTGTATTCGCGCCCGGGAAATTCGTTCCGAATGAGATCACGCAAGACTGGAACATCGGCGTTGCGGATGTGACGCTCGTCGGGCCGCGGATGGATCGTCAGCCCCGCTGCCCCCGCCTGCAGGGCAATGCGCCCCAAACCTTCAACCGAAGGCCAAGGCAGGTCCCGCCGGTTGCGCAGATAGGCAATGGCATTCACGTTCACAGATAGCTTGCAACTCATGGGGCACAATCTAGGGGCAGAATGGAATGCTTGAAAGTCCGGTTTTAGGAAATAATTACAGACCACTTGTGGGGCTTTTGCATCGTCGGAAAAATCAGTGTAAGTTTGCCTTGTATAATGACTGTCAGAGGACTGCATCATGCGCCTTGACCGAAGTTACATCATCGCAGGACTGGCCTGGGCTATCGCGGGAATGATTTTTGGCGCCTGGCTAGGGGCCACGAACCATATGAATTACGCCAATTCCCATGCCCACATGAACTTGTTGGGATTTGTTGCTTCCGTGCTTTTTGGCTTGTTGCATTGGGCCTATCCGGCATTGGCGAAATCGCGCCTCGCGTTGGCACAGTTTGCCATTTACGAGATCGGGATTGCGTTGCTCATTACTGGTGAAGTCCTGGTGGACGGCGGCACGGTAACTCCCTTTCTGCAAATCGGCTCGCTCGTCACCATCCTAGGTGCAGTGCTTATGTTCCTCATGTTTGCAAAGCACAGCGGAAAACCCACTTAACCAACAGGGAATAAGGGGTACCCGCTGCAGTCTTTCGCTTTGGCCTAAACCTTCATCCCTTCGCTGCCGCGGGAAATGCCGGCCACCCCGGTGCGGGCGACTTCGACGAGGCCGATGGGCACCATGAGCGAGATGAACTGGTCTACCTTGTCGGGCTTTCCGGTGATCTCGAAAATGAAGCTGTCGGTTGAGGCGTCGATGACCCGGGCCCGGAAGGCATCAGCCAGGCGGAGCGCCTCCATGCGCTTTTCGCCCGCACCCGCCACCTTCACCAGGGCAAGCTCGCGCGCCACCGCATTGCCCTGCACCGTGAGGTCGGCCACCGAATGCACCGGCACCATGCGCTCCAACTGGTGCCTGATCTGGGTGAGCACGGCGGGCGTGCCGGTGGTCACGATGGTGAAGCGCGAGACATGCTTGTCATGAATGGTTTCCGAGACGGTGAGTGAGTCGATGTTGTAGCCGCGGCCTGCAAACAGGCCGATGATGCGGGCGAGGACGCCAGGCTCGTTGTCGGCCACCACCGCCAGGGTGTGGGTTTCCACCGTCTTCTTTGTGGTGTCGAGGAAATAGGCCGAGCCCGTGGGCGCTTGATGTGCGTTCATGTTTCTCTCCTCAAACCAGCTCTTTGCCCTTGGCGTCGATGGCGCTGCCGACTTCCTCGTCGCTCACGTCCTCGCCCAGCAGCATTTCGTTGTGCGCCTTGCCCGAGGGGATCATCGGGAAGCAGTTGGCAAGATTGGCCACCCGGCAATCGAACAGCACCGGATGCGGTGTCGCGAACATTTCCCTGATCTTGTCGTCGAGTTCAGCGGGCTTCTCGGCGCGCAGGCCGACGCAGCCATAGGCCTCCGCCAGCTTGACGAAATCCGGCAGGGCCTCCGAATAGCTTTCGCTCAGCCGGTTGCCGTGCAGCAGCTGCTGCCACTGCCGCACCATGCCCATGTACTGGTTGTTCAGGATGAAGATCTTGACCGGCAGGCGGTACTGCACCGCGGTGGACATTTCCTGCATGGTCATCTGCACCGAGGCATCGCCGGCGATGTCGATGACCAGCGACTTGGGGTGGGCCATCTGCACGCCGACGGCGGCAGGCAGGCCATAGCCCATGGTGCCGAGGCCGCCCGATGTCATCCAGCGGTGCGGCTCCTCGAACTTGAAGAACTGCGCCGCCCACATCTGGTGCTGGCCCACTTCGGTGGTGACATAGACGTCCTTGTCCTTGGCCAGTTCATAGAGCCGCTGGATGGCGTATTGCGGCATGATCACGTCGGCGTTGGCGCGGTACTTCAGGCAGTCCCTGGCGCGCCAGCCGTCGATTTCCTTCCACCAGGCCGCAAGCGCCTTCTTGTCCAGTTCATGGGACTTGGCCTTCCAGACGCGGATGATGTCTTCCAGCGCGTGGGCCACGTCGCCCACCACCGGAATGTCGACCCGCACCGTCTTGTTGATCGAGGAGGGATCGATGTCGATGTGGATCTTCTTGGAGCCCGGCGAGAAGGCGTCGAGCCTGCCGGTGATCCGGTCATCGAAGCGCGCTCCCACGTTGATCATCACATCGCAGTCATGCATGGCCATGTTGGCTTCGTAGGTGCCGTGCATGCCCAGCATGCCGAGCCAGTTCTTCCCGCTCGCGGGGTAAGCCCCGAGGCCCATCAGCGTCGAGGTGATCGGGATATTGGTCATCTTGACGAACTCGCGCAGCAGCTTGGAGGCGATCACCCCGGAATTGATCACCCCGCCGCCGGTATAGAGCAGCGGGCGCTTGGCCGTGGCGATGAGTTCCACGGCGGCGCGGATCGCCTCCTGGTTCGGCTTCACCTGGGGGCGGTAGGTCTTGTGCTCGATGTTCTTGGGGCCGACATAGCGCCCCTTGGCGAACTGGACATCCTTCGGGATATCGACCACGACCGGGCCGGGCCGCCCATGGGTGGCGACATAGAAGGCCTCGTGCAGGATGCGCGCCAGGTCGTTCACGTCCTTCACCAGCCAGTTGTGCTTGGTGCAGGGCCGGGTGATGCCGACCGTGTCGCATTCCTGGAAGGCGTCATTGCCGATCAAATGGGTGGGCACCTGCCCGGTGAGGCAGACCATGGGAATGGAATCGAGCAGCGCGTCGGTCAAGCCGGTGACCGCATTGGTGGCGCCCGGACCCGAGGTGACCAGCACCACGCCGCATTTGCCGGTGGAGCGGGCATAGCCTTCGGCGGCATGGGTGGCGCCCTGCTCGTGGCGCACCAGGATGTGCTTCACCTTGTCCTGCTGGAAAATCTCGTCATAGATCGGCAGCACCGCGCCGCCGGGATAGCCGAAGACATGCTCGACCCCGTGATCGGCCAGCGCCTTGAGCACTATTTCGGCACCCGACATCAGTTCGCCCGTAACCATTTCAAACCTCTTCAATCCAGCCACTTCGTTTCACATGAACGCGCCATTCAGGCAATAAAAAAGGCCCCCAAGGGAGCCTGTTTCGCGCAACACCGTGTATCCCGGAGGGTTAACCCTCCACGGTGCTACGCGATCCCACGACGATAAGAATGTTGTTCATGGATCGTTTCTAACCATCCCGGAGAGGGAGGTCAAGCGCCCCGCGCGAAATTCGTTAACCGCTTATGACTTTGTCAACCTTCAAGACTGCCCTGGCCCCGCCACCAGGTAAGCTGGCGCTTAATGTAGTGGCGGGTTGCCGTTTTGGCCAGAACCACGGCTTCCTGCAGGG
>CAZRZB010000149.1:0-6274 GCA_964604435.1 uncultured Aestuariivirga sp.
ACCCCTGACCTCGGCATTGCGAACGCCGCGCTCTCCCAACTGAGCTACCGCCCCGACCGGCTGCTGTTCTAGTGACCGGCCTTAACCCCGTCAAGCGCGCACGGCTTGCGCTCCGGAGCCATCGGCCTTACATGTGGCGCAGGTTTTAATCACTCACGTCAGGCATCATGGTAAACCCTCTCCTCTGGCTCGTCCTCAACCTGCTCAATTTGTATTTCTATGTGATTCTCGCCAGCGTGATCATCAGCTGGCTCATCGGTTTCAATGTCATCAACGGGGCCAACCCCTATGTACGCCAGATCGGTTATGCCCTGCACCGCCTCACCGAACCGCTTCTCGGCCCCATCCGCCGCGTCCTGCCCGATCTCGGCGGACTCGATATTTCCCCTATCATCCTGCTGCTGGGCCTGCAGTTCCTACAATATCTCATCGTTTACTACGCCCCCCGTTTCATGTGAGCGGGCCGCTCAACCGCAACCTTCTCGCCGTCCGGGTCACGCCCAAGGCGTCGCGCAACGAGGTGACGGGACTTTACACGGCTGCCGATGGCGCCGTGTCGCTGAGCGTCAAAGTAACGGCGGCACCCGACAAGGGCCAGGCCAATGCCGCCGTTATCAAGACCCTGGCCAAGGCGACGGGGGTTTCCAAAGCAACCTTCAATCTTGTCAAAGGCCACGCCGACCGCAATAAGACATTCGAAATCACAGGACCCACCCACCCGGTTGAGGCACTCATCGCCTCGCTCAAAGAAACAGGAAACTCAGATGGCAAAGATCATTGACGGCAAGGCCTATGCAGAGGGCTTGCGGGCCCGCATGGCAAGAACGGTAGCCGAACTCAAGGCCAGGCATGGCCTGACGCCGGGCCTTGCGGTGGTGCTTGTCGGCGAGGACCCGGCCAGCAAGGTCTATGTGGCCAACAAGGCCAAGCAGACGGTGGAAGTCGGGATGAACTCCTGGGAGCACAAGCTGCCGGCCACGACGCCGGAGGCCGAGCTTCTGGCGCTGGTCGAGAAACTGAACCGGGATCCGGCCTGCCACGGCATTCTGGTGCAGCTGCCGCTGCCCAAGCACATCAATTCCGACAAGGTCCTGGGCGCCATCAATCCGGACAAGGACGTGGATGGCTTCCATGTGGTGAATGTGGGCCGGCTTTCGACGGGCCAGGAAGCGCTGGTGCCCTGCACGCCGGTGGGTTCGGTGATGCTGGCCAAGGATGCCCTCGGGTCTCTCGCCGGGCTTGAAGCCGTGGTCATCGGGCGCTCGAATATCGTGGGCAAGCCCGTGGCGCAGTTGCTGCTGGCTGAAAACTGCACGGTCACCATCGCGCATTCCAAGACGAAAGACCTGCCTTCGGTAGTGCGCCGCGCCGATCTGGTGATCGCCGCCGTGGGGCGCGCCGAAATGGTGAAGGGCGACTGGCTGAAGCCCGGCGCCTGCGTGATCGATGTGGGCATCAACCGGATCGAGCGCGACGGCAAGGGCAAGCTGGTGGGCGATTGCGATTTTGCAAGTTGCGAAAAAGTTGCCGGTTCCATCACCCCCGTTCCCGGCGGCGTCGGGCCGATGACCATCGCCTGCCTGTTGCGCAACACGGTGCGGGCCGCCTGCGCCCTCAAGGGCATTGCCATTCCGGAGATGTGAACCGCGCGGTGAGAACTTCAAGTCACGCGGCGGCGTAAAGCCGGGTGCTGAGATATTTGAGGCCTGTATCGCACATCACGGTGACTACGGTTGCTTTCCGGCCCAAGCGTTTTCCGAGCCCGATTGCCGCCACGAGGTTTGCCCCCGTTGAGGTGCCGGCGAACAGCGCGTCGGAACGGGCAAGCTGGCGGGCCATAGCCATGGCTTCCCCGGTTGAAACCGTTGCGATTTCATTGGCGATGGATGGGTTCCAAAGCGGAACGACAAAACCCGCGCCGACCCCTTCGATCTTATGGGAACCGGATTTCCCGCCCGAAAGCACCGCCGATTCCTTTGGTTCAACCGCAACGATGTGAATGTCCGGCTTGTGGTGGCGGAGGGCCTCGGCAATGCCGCGCACGCAGGCCGCGGTTCCCGTACTTTGCACGAAGGCGTCGATCCGGCCGCCGGTCTGCCGCCAAATCTCGCGGGCCATCGCGTGATAGGCGGTTAACTGATCGGTGTTGTTGAGCTGGTCGGTCCAGAAGGCACCGGTTTGCCCGGTAATCCGGCGCGCCGCTTCGATCATGTTCCGCGTCAGCGCCGCGTCCATTCCGCCGCTGTTGCTGGGGATGATGGTGAGTTCGGCGCCAAGCGCCGCCATGTGATTGCGTTTTTCCGCGCTGAAGGCATCCGAGGTCACGATCTTGAGCGGATAGCCCCGGGCGCTGCAAACCAGGGCAAGCGAAACACCGGTGCTGCCTCCGGTGTATTCGACAACCGAGCCGCCCGGCCGCAGGCGCCCCGCCCGCTCGCCGGCCTCGATCATGGCAAGCGCCATGCGGTCTTTCATGCTCCCCGTCGGGTTCACACTCTCAAGCTTGAGCAATATCCGGGCGCAATTTTCGGGGACGATGCCCTTGAGTTCCAGCAGCGGGGTTCTGCCGATGCGCTGCAGGACCGATGCATCAACCTCCGGTCCAGCCCCCACTTCACCGGTTGTCTGCATCATTGTTGATTCTCGCCCCCTTGCCTTTGACCATATTGTATGTATATACATATATCAATGGCCCAGCATAGGCAAGCGCCGCAAAAAACCCTGGTCGCCGATGCCCGCGAAGCGGTTGAATTTTGCGCGGGTATGAACATCCGGTCAGCGGCGCGCCGGATCACCAGCTTCCTTGACCTGCGAATGCGGGACACGGGCCTGAGTATCGCCCAATTCGGCCTGATGAGCCATATTGCGGCGGCGGCGCGGGACGACACGATCGGGGCCTTGGCCAGGCGTTCGGGACTAGACCAGTCAACGCTTTCCAGAAACCTGCGCGGCCTCGAGGCGGCGGGCCTTGTCGAGATCGCCATTGTCGAAGCCGATATGCGCCGCCGCACCATCTGGCTGACGGAGAAGGGCGCGCGCCGCCTGGAGGCCGCCTTGCCCGTCTGGCGGCAGGCCCATGCGGCCCTGTCCAAGATCATCAAGCCCTCCAATGTGCAAAGACTGGCGGCGGCCACTCTGGCACTCGCCTGAATCCAGCGCGGTCTGACGGAATCTTCTCTCTTGTCACCCCACGAAAATTGGGGCCCAGACTTTGAACGAGCTTCGAAGAGGCTACTTTTTCTTTGCCCGTTCGATGCCTTCAAGGATTGTCTGCTCTGCCTCGATGGCATTGCCCCAGCCAAGGACCTTCACCCATTTTCCGGGCTCCAGATCCTTGTAGTGGACAAAGAAATGCTCGATCTGCTGCAGGGTGATTTCCGGCAGGTCGAGATAGTTGAAGACATTCTCATAACGCCGCGTCAGCCGCGGCACGGGCACGGCGATGATTTTCTCGTCACTGCCCGCCTCGTCCTGCATTTTCAAGATGCCGACGGGCCGGCAGGCCACGACGGCGCCGGGAATGATGCCGCGCTGGTTGGCGATCAGCACGTCGACGGGATCGCCATCGCCTGACATGGTGTGGGGAATGAAGCCGTAGTTTCCGGGATAGCGCATGGAGGTATAGAGAAAGCGGTCCACCACCAGGGTTCCCGCCTCCTTGTCCATCTCGTATTTGATCGGTTCGCCGCCTACCGGCACTTCGACAATGACATTCACTTCCTTGGGCGGGTTTTGGCCGATGGCGATGGCGTCAATACGCATGGGGCTTTCCTTTGAGCTGGGTCTCATAGCATACTGGAAGCCATGAGACACTTGACACTACTGGCTATCCTCGCGGCGGGCTCTTCATTGTCCTTTGCGGGCAGCGCGACAAGCGTTTACTCCGATCTCAATATCGAAAAATGCAAGGCCCTGCAGCTTTTCAGTGGCGACGAGGGCGAAGGCGGAGAATGGGAATGCCAGGGCATCAAGGGTTACAATGTGATGTACTGGGAGGGCGATTTGCGCGGCAACATCGCCTTCGGCCCCTTGGCACGCAGCCAATGCAGTTCGGCGCAATCCTTCGGCGCGTTCAACGGGCCGAGCGCCAAGATTGAGTGGCTAATGGAAAACGGCAAGCCCTTTGCCACCATCCTGCGCTGGTCAACCGACAATGGCTCAGGCGAGCCCGGCGCCAGGCAAGACTGGCTGGTGGTGACCAAGCTCAATGGCAAGGACGCCTGCCGCGCGGCGCTGATTGACACAAAATATCCGAACGCCAATGCCGTGGCGCGCGAGAAGGCGGACAGAAACGCCCGGAGCTTCAACTGCGAACGGGACATGCCCGAGGTGGTTTCGCAACGTCCGCGCAAGCCCGACGAAATCATGTCTGGCGTACCGTGTCCGGGCGGGCCCTACCGGGAAGAGTGACGCGGATCAGGTCAAGCCGCGTCGGTTGCTTCCTTGGCGCGGCTCATGCGCTTGCGCTCGTTGGGGTCGAGGTAGATCTTGCGCAGGCGGATGGATTTCGGGGTGATCTCCACCAGCTCATCATCGCCCACATAGGCCAGGGCCTTTTCGAGCGACATCCTGACCGGAGGGGTCAAGACCACGGCCTCATCCTTGCCGGAGGCGCGCACGTTGGTGAGCTTCTTGCCCTTGATCACATTGAGCTCAAGGTCGTTGCCACGGGTATGCTCGCCAATGATCATCCCGGTATAGACCTTGGTGCCATGCTCGATGAACATGGGGCCGCGATCCTGCAGGTTGAAAATGGCATAGGCCACGGCCTCGCCATCGCTATTGGAGAGCAGGGCGCCCGTGTGGCGGCCGGGAATATCGCCGACATAGGGCGCATAGGCGTGGAACAGGCGGTTCATGATGGCGGTGCCGCGGCTGTCGGACATGAGTTCACCCTGGTAGCCGATAAGGCCGCGGGTTGGCGCATGGAACACCAGGCGCTGGCGGCCGGCTCCCGAGGGCCGCATGTCACGCATTTCGGCGCGGCGCTCGGAAAGCTTCTGCACGACGACGCCGGTATAGGCCTCATCGACGTCAATGATCACTTCCTCGATGGGTTCCAGCTTCTGGCCCTGTTCATCGGTGCGGAAGACAACGCGCGGGCGGCCGACGGTGAGTTCGAAGCCCTCCCGGCGCATGGTTTCAATCAGGATGCCCAACTGCAATTCGCCACGGCCCGCCACTTCAAAGGCGTCGGTCTCGGTTTCCGATGGCGTGACCTTGAGGGCCACATTGCCTTCGGCTTCGCGCAGCAGGCGTTCGCGGATGACGCGGCTCTGGACCTTGTCGCCCTCCTTGCCAGCCAAGGGACCATCATTGATGCGGAAGGTCATGGTGAGGGTCGGCGGATCGATGGGCTGGGCCTTGATGGGCTGGGTAACGGCGGGGTCGCAGATGGTATCGGCAACGGTTGAGGTCGTCAGGCCGGAAATTGCCACAATATCTCCGGCAAAGCATTCATCGACCGGCACTCGTTCCAGACCGCGGAAGGCCAGAACCTTGGAGATGCGGCCCTGTTCCACCACCTTGCCATCCTGCGAAAGCGCCCGCACGGCCTGGTTGGCCTTGATGGAACCGGAACGGACCCGGCCGGTCAGGACCCGGCCCAGGAAGGGGTTGGCCTCGATGGTTGTCACCAGCATGCGGAAGGGGCCTTCCTCGATGACCGGCGGATTGAAATGGGAAACGATCAGATCAAAGAGGGGCGCCATGGTGTCATCCGCCTTGGCAGGCGTGGCGGACATCCAGCCCTGCTTGGCGGAACCATAGATGATCGGGAAATCGAGTTGCTCCTCGCTGGCCTCAAGGGCTGCGAAGAGGTCGAAAACCTCGTTTACGACCTCGTTGTGGCGCTCGTCGGGGCGGTCGATCTTGTTGATGCAGACGATGGGCTTGAGGCCGATTTTCAGGGCTTTCTGCAGCACAAACTTGGTTTGCGGCATGGGGCCTTCGGCGGCGTCAACGAGGAGCACCGCGCCATCAACCATGTTGAGAATGCGCTCAACCTCGCCGCCGAAATCGGCGTGGCCAGGGGTGTCCACGATGTTGATGCGGGTGTCCTTCCAGACCAGCGAGGTCACCTTCGCCAGGATGGTAATGCCACGCTCGCGCTCGAGATCGTTGGAGTCCATGGCGCGCTCGGCCACCTTCTGGTTCTCGCGGAACGAGCCGGATTGGGACAGAAGGCGGTCGATCATGGTCGTCTTGCCATGGTCGACGTGGGCAATAATCGCTATGTTGCGCAAATTCATGGGGCGCCGGAACTTTCTCTATT
>CAZRZB010000150.1:0-6075 GCA_964604435.1 uncultured Aestuariivirga sp.
CGCGGCGAGAATGACCGTCCGGAATCCTCGCCGGTGACCTTCATCATCAAGGGCAACCAGCTCATCACCATCCGCTACCACCACCCGCAGGCTTTTCCGGTTTATGTCCACCGCGCCATGAAGCCCCAGTCCACCGCCATGACCGGCTGGGGCATCTTTGTCAGCCTGCTCGAGGCCGTGGTGGACCGGGCCGCCGATCACCTGGAGCGCGTTGGTGTCATTGTTGATGACACGTCGCGCAAGACCTTCAGCAATAGCCGCGCCCCCGCCGGCAAAAGGGCGCGCAAGAGGCCCTTGAACCTGTCCGATCTTCTCGAAAAGATCGGCGAGGAGGGTGACTTCAACTCCAAGATGCGCGAAAGCCTGGTATCGATCGGACGCATGGTGGCCTTCATGCAGGCCATCTTGGACCAGGCCCGGCAATCCAAGGACACGAAGGACAATCGCGCCCGCATCAAGGTTCTGCAGCGCGACATTCAATCATTGACCGATCATTCGACGTTTCTTTCCGGCAAGATCAGCTTTCTTTTGGATGCCGTGCTGGGCATGAGCGCCATCGAGCAGAATGGCATCATCAAGATCTTTTCCGTGGCTGCCGTTGTCTTCCTGCCGCCGACCCTGGTGGCCAGCATCTATGGCATGAACTTCAAGTTCATGCCGGAGCTTGAGTGGGACTATGGCTACGCCGTGGCCCTCGGCATGATGGTGCTCTCGGCCTTCCTGCCCTGGCTCTATTTCAAGCGCAAGGGCTGGCTCTGATGCCGACGGTCCTGTGGGTGGCGATTGGCGGCGCCATCGGCTCCGCGGCGCGTTACGGGGCGAATGTCTGGTCAGGCCGCTTGCTTGGCTCTGAATTTCCCTGGCACACCTTTCTTGTGAATGTCCTGGGCTGCTTTGTTATGGGAGCCCTGGTGGAGCTCATGGCACTGAAGCTCAACGTAAGCAACGATACCCGCGCCTTTTTGACCACGGGTATCCTTGGCGGTTTTACGACGTTTTCCGCCTTTTCCCTGGACTTTGCCCTGCTGGTGGAACGCAAGACCTATGCCGCCGCCGCCGCCTATGGCGTTGGTTCGGTTGCGTTTTCTCTAATTGCTGTATTTGCGGGATTGTATCTGGTACGCACCCTCGCAGCATGAGCGAAATCAAGCGTTACATTGTTTCTCCCGAGGAGGACGGAATCCGTCTGGACCGCTGGTTCCGCATCCACTTCCCGCAGGTGACCTTTGCCTATCTCAACAAGCTCACGCGCACCGGGCAGGTCAGGGTGCAGGGTGGCCGGGCCAAGACCAGCACGCGGCTGCAAGCCGATCAGGAACTCCGCGTCCCGCCCCTGATGTTTGACCGCAGGCCTGCCGACATTCCCAAGGGCGACGTGCAGCCCCTGACCCGGGAGGAAACCAGCCTCTTTGAGAGCATGATCATCTTCGAGGACAAGGACCTCTATGTTCTCAACAAGCCGCCCGGCTTTGCGGTGCAGGGCGGCAGCAAGACCTTTCAGCATCTGGACGGCCTCTTGATGGGCATGGCCAAAAAGTCCGGCGAGCGCCCCCTGCTGGTGCACCGCCTGGACCGTGATACCTCGGGGGTGCTGGTTGTTGCCAAGCGGCGCTCGATTGCCTCGGCTCTCGGAAAGCTCTTTGCAACACGCGCCGTGAAGAAAACCTATTGGGCCGTGGTCAAGGGCATTCCCAAGCCGCCGCAGGGCCGCATCGATGTGGCCCTCACCAAGGCGCAAGGGCCCGATGGCGACCGTGTCCGCCCGAGCGAGAAGGATGAAGAGAATTCCCGCCACGCCATCACCTACTACGCGGTGGTGGACACAGCCCCGCCCATTGCTGCCTGGGTGTCGATGAAGCCAGTGACCGGGCGCCAGCACCAGCTCCGTGCCCATATGGCTTACATCGGCACGCCCATTCTTGGCGACGAGAAATACGGCGGCAATGTCGATATGCCGGAAGGCATGTCGAAGAAGCTCCACCTCCATGCCCGCCGTATCGTGTTTCCCCATCCGCGCGAGGGTGTAGTGGACATCTCCGCCAGCCTGCCGCCCCATATGCGCGAAACCTGGGAGATGTTTGGCTTTGACCCTGATCGCTATGACACGGATATCGAATGAGCGAGGAAACCGGGGAGCAAAGATGGGAACGCCTGTCACGGGACCGCATCCACCGGCCGCTCCCGAAGCGTTTCTATAAATCGGTCACGGTCACAGAGCAGTTTGGCATTGCCCTGGATGGCCGCAACGTCAAGACGCCGCTTAAGGCCCCCCTGATCCTGCCAAACCGCACCCTCGCGGAAGCCGTGGCGGCGGAGTGGGACGCGCAAATTGACGTTATCAACCCGCACGCCATGCCATTGACCAAACTTGCCAATACGGCAATCGACCGCGTTGCCTCGGAGCGGCCGAAATATGCCGCCGAAATACTGGAATTTGCCGGAAGCGACATGGTCTGTTACCGCGCCGAAAGTCCGGAAGGGCTGGTGTCGCGCCAGAGCGATTATTGGGATCCCGTAATCGCTTGGGCACAGTCACAGCTCCATGCCAACTTTATCACGGTAGGTTCCATCCTCCACAGACCCCAATCGGCTGAAGCGCTGAATGCCTTTGCGGCCCATATCGCGGCGCTCGATCCGTTCTCTTTTGTGGCGCTCCACAATCTGACGACCCTGACCGGTTCAGCCCTGCTGGCCGCAATGGCCGTGGCTGGCAAGCTCTCGGCGGAGGCCGCATGGCAGGCCGCCAATGTGGATGAGGACTGGCAAATTGCCACCTGGGGAACAGACGAAGAAGCCATGGCCCGGCGCGAAGGCCGCCTGCGTGAGTTTTCCGCTTGCGTGAAGTTCGTTAACCTTGCACAAATTCGCCCATAATGTGCCCCAGAGCCGACACCATGTTGGGGCAATTGAAAACCCAGGGGCTAAGTACAAAGGGACGCTGCCATGAAATTTCATCTGATGCTTGCATCTGCCATCCTGACTGCGGTGGTAAGTACACCGTCTTGGGCCCAGTCGGCGCCTGCTGACCTCATTGCCGCTTACCAGGCGGGCGTTGCGGCGGCAAAATGCAATCTCGGTCTCGATAGCGGCAAGTCCAGCCAGCTGGGCGACGCCGTGCAGCGGATCGAGCAGCGCAGCGGCCTCGCCCAGAATGACCTTGATGCGCTGTGGAGCAAGACCCAGGCGGCTGCTGACGCTGACAATGCCGGCTTTTGCGCCCAGGCCGCGGCAAGCATTGATGGCGTGATCGCCTCGGCCCAATAGGGACAAGCAATGTTCAGGCCGCTTGAACCTGCTCATGTGTGAGAGGTATCCAGGCGGTGAATGCGGCGCCTGTGCCCAGGCCCCCCTTCACGTCCAAGCCGCCGCCATGTTGTTCTAGAACCTGAACGACCGCCGGGAGGCCAAGCCCGGTCCCGAAGCTCTTTGTGGTGAACAGCGGTTCGAGTATCTTTTCGACCAGTTCTTCGGCTATGCCCGGTCCGTTGTCGCGGACTTCGATCTCAATTCGCTGCCCGTTTTGCCGTGTCAGAATGGTGATCTTGGGGTCCTGGGTGGTGAATTTGGAAGGATCATCGCCCTTGCCGACCATTGCCTCGGATGCGTTGCTCATCAAATTGATGAGGGCGCGGCTCAACCGGCCCGGATCAAATGAAACAGTTTTGCCGTTCAAGCCGAGGTCGCATTCAAGCGCCACGGCGGCGGGCAGCTTTTGCGCCTCCTCCTCGACCAGCTTGACGACCCAGTTGTCGAAATCGGCCTCCTTGTATTCAAGCTGGCGGGATCTGGCGTAGTCCAGGAACTGGGTGATGACGGCATCGCAGCGCGACACCGAGTTGTCGATGCGTTGCAATTGCGCCTCCACGTTGACGGCGACACCGGCTAGCTTTCGCCGCAGCAGGAATGCGGAAGTCCTGACGGAAGAGAGGGGGTTGCGAAGCTCGTGGGCAACGGTGGCAACCAATTGCCCCATTTGCGCAAGCCTCCCTTTCTTGATGATTTCCTCTTGCGCCTCATGAAGCCGCTTCATGCTTTCCGCGAGGTCGACATTCAGTCTGGTGATGTCGTCATTCACCCGCTGAAGCGCCTTGGCGCTCTCCTGCATGTCGATTGAACTTCGGACGTTGCTGCGGTGCCAGCCAAGTCCCAGAAGTGTCAACAGTGCCAATGACAGATAGGCACCATGTTCAAATGTCCTATTGGCCCGGAATTGCGCGTCGGTGTAATAGTTGGCCGCCGGATACCGCATGTTGAGTTGCCATCTGCCGCGCGCATCATTCGTATCAACCGCCACAGTTTCGGAAAACGTGGTGCTGGGGGCCGGAACGCGATCGGCCGCATGCAGCATCAACCGGATATTTCGGTCCCGCGGAATTGGCGCAGACATGTATTCAGCCAACGGACTGATCAGTGAGTAGTGTTCGTTCACCGTGATGGCACGCAGTATCCTGCTCGGAACAATTGCCGACACGCTTCCTGCCAGCACTCCATCGCGATCAAAAAACGGCACTGAAAACACAAGTCCGCCATTGCCGCTGTCCGGTTTCACATTGGCAACGCTGTCGCCACCATCAATCGCAATCTCCTGGCCGCTGGTCATGGGAACAGTAGCGGTCTTGACCCTTTGGATGCTTGGGTAGTTCACGCCCAGCCATTTGAGTTGCCGTTGTATCTCCTGGTATTCGGGAAGTCTGGCGGGAGCTTGCTCCGCGCCAACAGCCGAAATGGGCGCAATGTCGCCGGTCTTGTAGCTAATTGGCGCGCCGTAGAGTGTAAGGGCTGGCTGTTCTTTTGTGCCCGTTGCAAGGTCGCGTTTTGTGGCGTCAAAATTCACCTGAACGATGTGGACCCGCGCGACCGCTATGTTCTTGGCGAGCTTGTTGTAGACCTGCTGGATGGTTTCCTTGCCGTCAGCACCGAGGTTATCGCCATAGCGGTCGATCTTGCGCACATCGGGCAGTAAGCTGAGGGTGCCGAGATTGTCATTGAGGATTGTGAAGAAGGAACTTACCCTTTTGGTGAATTCCTTGGACTCGCTTTTCTGGTCCGCAAGATATTGCTGCCAGGCGTCCAGGTATTGGCGCTTTGCTTCGTATCTGACGCCAACGCTAAGCAGCAGCCCGGCCAGGAGAATGACCAGGTATCCCAGCTTTGTGGAGCCGGCCCTCTGCAAAGTTCACTCCCTGAGATCTGTGGGCGCGCCGCACAGTGCTTCCCTCGCGGTTAAGACCAAGTTAAAAATCCAATAGGTTCATTCATTTAGCTGTTTGACGAAAGCCTCGAAGACTCGTTAGTGTAGGCCGCTGAGGGAGTATCGATGCAGGAAATCCTAGCAAAACTGGAACTTCGCCGGGCAGAGGCCAGGGCGGGAGGTGGTGAAAAGCGCACCAAGGCCCAGCATGCCCGCGGCAAGCTGACCGCCCGGGAACGTATCGACCTGCTTCTCGACGAAGCTTCCTTCGAGGAATTCGACATGTTCGTCGAACACCGGAGCACTGATTTCGGCATGGAAAAAACCCGGATACCCGGCGATGGCGTGGTCACCGGCTGGGGCACGGTAAATGGCCGGGTGGTCTATGTCTTTGCCAAGGATTTTACGGTTTTCGGCGGCTCACTCTCGGAGGCCCATGCCCGCAAGATCACCAAGATACAGGATATGGCCTTGCAGAACCGCGCCCCGATCATCGGGTTGTTTGACGCCGGCGGAGCCCGCATCCAGGAAGGCGTGAATGCCCTCGGCGGCTATGGCGAAGTGTTTCAGCGCAATGTGCTGGCCTCGGGCGTCATTCCCCAGATATCGGTGATCATGGGGCCTTGTGCCGGGGGCGATGTCTATTCCCCCGCCATGACCGACTTCATCTTCATGGTGAGGGATACGAGCTACATGTTTGTGACTGGCCCCGACGTGGTCAAGACCGTGACCAACGAAACCGTTACGGCTGAGGAGCTTGGCGGCGCCTCGGTCCATACCACCAGGTCATCGATTGCCGACAAGGGATTCGACAATGACGTTGAGGCGCTGCTGCAAATGCGCCGCCTGATTGACTTCCTCCCCTCATCCAATACCGATCCCAT
>CAZRZB010000151.1:0-6015 GCA_964604435.1 uncultured Aestuariivirga sp.
CATAGACATCGGGCGTCCACATATGGAACGGCACGGCGGAAACCTTGAAGGCAAGCCCGGCAATGATGAATACCAGGCCAAAGACAAGGCCGAGGCTTGAGCCGTTTGCGGTGAGTGCGGCAGCTATCTGCGGGAATGCCGTTGTACCTGTGAAACCATAGACAAGCGAGGAACCATAGAGAAGCATGCCTGACGACAGTGCGCCGAGCACAAAGTACTTGAGGCCCGCTTCGGAAGATTTGGCGCTGTCGCGATCGATTGCCGCCACCACGTAAAGTGAAAGCGACTGCAATTCGAGGCCGACGTAAAGTGAAATGAGGTCGTTGGCGGAAATCATCATCATCATGCCAACGCTCGCCAGCATGATCAGGATTGGATATTCAAAACGCGCCATCTTCACCCGCTTCATGAAATGGCTGGAGAGAATGATGGCGATGGCGGAGCCGAAGAGCGCCATGACCTTCATCACGCGGGCAAAGATATCGACCACGAAGGCGCCGCCAAAGGCCGTTACCTTGCCCTCGCCGCCGAAGATCACCAGGGCCATGACGAGGCCGAGGGAGACGACGGCACCGAGCGTCACCTGATCAGTGGCATCGCCCTTCCTGAATACGCCGTACATCAGCAAGACCATGGCAAGGCCGGCCAGAACGATTTCCGGCAGGCTGGCCACGGCATCGTAGTTTTGCAGCATATTCATCACAGGGCCTTTATTGCAGCGAAGCGGTGGCAACCGCCTGGGCCGCGGCCGCAGCGGTCTGAACCGTCTTCATGAGATTTTCAACGGATGCGCCAAACACATCGAGGACCGGCGTGGGATAAACGCCAAACAGGATGGTGAGAATGACGAGCGGCGCCAGGGTGGCCAGTTCACGGGGCGTCATGTCAACGATGTGGGCAAGCGAGGACTTCTCCAGTTTTCCCAACACCACGCGGCGATAGAGCCAAAGGGCATAGCAGGCCGAGAGAATGACGCCGGTCGTGGCGAAGAAAGCAACCCAGGTGTTGTTCTGGAAGGTCCCCAACAGGACGAGGAATTCGCCAACGAACCCCGAGGTTCCCGGCAGACCTACGTTGGCCATGGTGAAGAGCATGAAGGTGAAGGCGTAGAGCGGCATGCGGCTCACCAGACCGCCATAGGCCGCGATCTCGCGGGTGTGCATGCGGTCATAGACAACGCCGACACAGAGGAAGAGTGCCCCCGAGACGAGGCCGTGGGAAATCATCTGGAACAAAGCGCCGTCGATGCTCTGGCGGGTCATGGCGAAGATGCCCATGGTGACGAAGCCCATGTGGGCGACGGAGGAGTAGGCAATCAGTTTTTTCATGTCCTCCTGCATCAAGGCTACCAGCGAGGTGTAGATGATGGCGACGACGGACAGTACGTAGATGAATGGTTGAAAATAGAGGCTCGCATCCGGAAACATCGGCAGCGAGAAGCGCAGGAAGCCGTAGCCGCCCATTTTCAGCAGGATTGCTGCAAGGATGACCGAACCCGCCGTTGGCGCTTCGACATGGGCGTCCGGCAGCCAGGTATGAACCGGCCACATGGGCATTTTCACCGCGAATGATGCGAAGAACGCCAACCACAACCAGGTTTGCAATTCAGGTGGGAAACCCGGACTCCGCGCAAGCAACGCCACTATGTCCGTGGTGCCGGATTGCCAGTACATGGCGATGATGGCAACCAGCATCAACACCGAGCCGAGCAAGGTGTAGAGAAAGAATTTGAAACTGGCATAGACCCTGCGGGGACCGCCCCATACTCCAATGATCAGGAACATGGGGATGAGGCCAGCCTCGAAGAATACATAGAACAGCACCAAGTCGAGGGCTGTGAATACGCCGATCATCAGGGTTTCGAGCACCAGAAAGGCGATCATGTATTCGCGCACGCGCTTTTCCACATGCCAACTCGCCAGAATGCAGATTGGCATGAGGAAGGTGGTGAGCATCACAAACAGCATGGAAATGCCATCAATACCCATTTGATAGGAGGCAATGCCGCCCAGCCACTCGTGGCGCTCAACGAGTTGGAAGCCTGAATCGCCGGGATTGAAATTGATCCAAACCAGAAGCGAAATGACGAATGTTACAAGGGTGGTCCACAGGGCTGTCCAACGGATGGCGCGTTTTCCGACAGCGTCTTCACCGCGGACAATCAGGATGAAGGCCACACCGACAAGCGGGGCGAAGGTGACAAAGGAAAGAATGGGCCAGCTGGACATCAGTGCGCCCCTCCAAAGGTAAACCACGACACAAAGGCTGCCACGCCGATCAGCATGGCAAAGGCATAATGATATACATAGCCGGTCTGCAGGCGCACCACGCCGCGAGTGACATCATAGACACGAGCCGAAACACCATCAGGACCCATGCCGTCGATGACGGCCCCGTCGCCCTTCTTCCACAGGAAGCGGCCAAGCCACATGGCGGGGCGGACAAAGATCAGGTCATAGAGTTCGTCGAAATACCATTTGTTGAGCAGGAATTGGTACACCGGCCAATTCATCGCAGCCAGCTTCTGCGGCAGCGACGTGTCGCGGATATAGAACAGGAAGGCCAAGGCAAAGCCAAGTACCATGACGATGAAGGGCGACCACACAACCCAGCTTGGCACGTCATGCATATGATGGATGATTTCGTTGCCGGGAGCGCGATAGATGGCGGATCCCCAGAACAAAGCTTCCTCATGGCCAATGAAATACGGCGCGAATACCATGCCTGCCAACAAGGCCCCTGCGGCGAGAACATAGAGCGGAACAAGCATCACGTTCGGGCTTTCGTGCACATGTTCAAGAGTATGTGCATCGGCGCGGGACTTGCCGTTGAAGGTCATGAAAGCCAGGCGCCATGAATAGAAGGAGGTACAGAAGGCAGCGACGATCAGCAGGGTGAAGGCGAAGGCGCTATTGCCAGCAAAGGAACTCTCAATGATGGCGTCCTTGGAATAGTAACCGGCGGTGAGCGGGAAACCGGTCAGGGCCAGATTGCCGATCACCATAAGTATCCAAGTCTTGCGAATATGGGGCGCAAGGCCACCCATCTTGCGCATGTCCTGCTCGCCCGACATGGCGTGGATGACGGAGCCCGAGCCCAAGAACAGGAGTGCCTTGAAGAAGGCGTGGGTGAAGAGATGGAATATCGCCACACCATAGGCACCGAGCCCAAGGGCCACAAACATGTAGCCGAGCTGCGAACAGGTGGAATAGGCGATGACGCGCTTGATGTCGTTCTGGACGAGGCCGACGGTTGCGGCAAAGAAGGCGGTGATGGCGCCCACGATGACAACAACTTCCTTGGCATGGGGGGCGAGTTCATAAAGCGGCGTGAGACGGGCTACGAGGAATACCCCGGCGGTGACCATGGTTGCGGCATGGATCAGGGCTGAAACGGGCGTGGGTCCTTCCATGGCGTCCGGCAGCCA
This sequence comes from uncultured Aestuariivirga sp., assembly GCA_964604435.1. Lineage (GTDB taxonomy): Bacteria > Pseudomonadota > Alphaproteobacteria > Rhizobiales > Aestuariivirgaceae > Aestuariivirga. The sequence goes on from CAZRZB010000151.1 coordinate 3,428, forward strand.
GGTGTGCAGCAGGAACTGGGCCGACTTGCCCATAGCCCCCATGAAGAGCAGCAGACACAAGGTAGTGAGCGTATCCAAATCCCAGCTCAGAAAGTTAATGGTCTTGCCTGTCTGGGTCCCGGCTGCGGCGAAAATCGTATCAAATTCAATCGATTGAAAGACATAGAAGCAGCCAAAAATGCCGAGAGCGAAGCCAAAATCGCCGACGCGGTTGACCACGAAGGCCTTGATCGCCGCGGCATTGGCACTTTCACGCGTGTACCAGAAGCCGATGAGCAGGTAGGACATGAGGCCTACCCCTTCCCAGCCGAAGAACATTTGCAGGAGGTTGTCGGAGGTGACAAGCATCAGCATGGCAAAGGTGAAGAGCGAGAGATAGGCGAAGAAGCGCGGCTGGTGTTCGTCATGGCTCATGTAGCCAAGGGAATAGACATGGACCAGGGCGGAGATGGAATTCACCACCACAAGCATAACCGCGGTCAGGGCATCAATCCGCAGGGTCCAGTTGGCCGAAAACGCGCCGGAATTTATCCAGCGAAGAATTTCAACCTTCGAGTCTTGCCCCTCATGGAGGAAGCCCGCGAACACGATCCACGACAGGACGGCGGAAACGCAGAGCAGCGCCGTGGTGAGATACATGGGCCAGGCGGGCCCGTCGTAGTGACCATGGTGATCGTCATGGGCGTGTTCAGCAGAAGCGGCATGGGCCGCATGGTCAGCATAGACAGCGGCATCGCTGCCAAGGCTATGGAACAGCTTGGTGCCCGCGAGCCCGGCGATGAGCGCGCCAATGAGGGGAAGGAATACGATGGCCTGATACATTGGTTTTGCTTCAGCCCTTCATGAGATTGATATCTTCCACCGCGATGGAACCGCGATTGCGGAAGTAGGTTACGAGAATGGCCAGGCCGATGGCCGCTTCACCGGCGGCGACGGTCAGGACCAGAAGGGCGAACACCTGGCCCACAAGATCATGGAGCGCCACCGAGAACGCCACGAGATTGATGTTCACCGCCAGAAGCATCAGCTCGATTGACATCATGATGACGATGACGTTCTTGCGGTTGAGGAAAATTCCAAAAATGCCGATCGTAAAAAGGATGGCGGCAACCGTCAGATAGTGTGAGAGACCGATGGTCATGATCAAATCCCCTGCCCCGGTTTGACTTTGACGATTTCCATGGCCGTTGCGGGATTGCGTGCGACCTGAACAGAAACGTCCTGGCGTTTGACGCCCTGCTTGTGGCGCAGCGTCAGGACGATGGCGCCAATCATGGCGACCAGCAGCACGAGGCCTGCGGCTTCAAAAAAGTAGACGTATTTGGTGTAGAGAATTTGGCCCAGGGCCTCGGTGTTGGTAACCCCTCCAGCGGAAGGCGCGCCCGCCGCGGTCAAGGCATCGGACGAAACCGTCCAGGTGCCGAGAACCAGCGCCAACTCCACCAGAACGATCAGGCCAATGGTTCCGCCTATGGGCAGATAGTTCAGCATTCCTTGGCGGAGCTGGACGAAATCCACGTCGAGCATCATGACCACGAAGAGGAAGAGCACGGCAACCGCGCCGACATAGACCACGACCAGAATCATCGCCAGGAATTCAGCGCCCAACAGGATGAACAGGCCGGCCGCATTGAAGAAGCACAGAATCAAGAACAGCACCGAATGAACCGGATTGCGCGATGAAATGACCATCACGGCAGAAGCCACGGCCACGCAGGCGAAGAGATAAAAGAAGAGGGCTGCTACCATGTTATTGTCTCCCCCTCACCGGTATGGCGCATCGAGCGCAATGTTCTGGGCGATTTCGCGTTCCCAGCGGTCGCCGTTGGCCAGGAGCTTTTCCTTGCTGAAAAGCAGTTCCTCACGGGTTTCCGTGGCATACTCGAAATTGGGGCCTTCAACAATTGCATCCACAGGGCAGGCTTCCTGGCAGAAGCCGCAGTAGATGCATTTGACCATGTCGATGTCGTAGCGCGTGGTGCGCCGGGTGCCGTCATTGCGGCGTGGCCCTGCTTCAATGGTTATGGCCTGGGCCGGACAGATGGCCTCGCAGAGCTTGCAGGCAATGCAACGCTCTTCGCCATTGGGATAGCGGCGGAGCGCATGTTCGCCCCGGAAGCGCGGGCTCAAGGGGCCCTTCTCATGGGGATAGTTGACGGTGGCCTTCGGACCGACGAAGTATTTGAGCGCCAGCCAGGTAGCTGACACGAATTCCTTCAGAAAAAGGGCGCGCGCGGCTTGTTCAAGTTTCATCGGTCATTCACCCAAACATTGCCCCAAGGCGGTTGCCGAACAGCAAACCAATAATTGGCATCAATACAAGACTTTGCAGCTTTACCAAAACCATGATCTTCGCTGGGTCCGTGCCCTGCGAGGCCGTCACCTTGGCCTCCTCGTAGCGCCAGCGCAGGGTTGGGTAGATCAACCGCTGCACAAGCTTCAGTTCGATCAGGCCCAGTACAAGGAAAACAAGTGCGCCAAGCGGACTGTAGGTCATGGCAGCCACCCGAATGCAACAAGGGCACCAGCGGTGATCACCACCCAGGCGAGCGACAGGGGCAGAAACACTTTCCAGCCCAGGCGCATCA
>CAZRZB010000152.1:0-5956 GCA_964604435.1 uncultured Aestuariivirga sp.
ACAACCCGGTGGTCCCCGGGGTTTCCCCCAAGGCCCATGGCCGCATGAACAGCCTCAAGAACGGTACTTTCCAATTTCATCGGGCCTAATTGGGCGCAAATCGGCAAAAACGCAACATTGCCCGCGAATTTGTCCTGATTTGAGGCACAAGAAATGCAGAATTTGCGATTTGTTCATAGGCGTTTAGCTCATTCTTAAGTGACCTGTCCTAGCTTGGGTGTCTGTTGAGTACCTGCGTTTTAGGTTTGTGAGTTCAAGAATGAACGGTCAGTTGCGTCCACGGGTTAATTACGTCATCGGCCCCGATGGCAGTCCTCTAACCATTACCGATTTGCCAGCTCCCGGCAGCCATCGCTGGGTCATCCGCCGCAAGGCGGAGGTTGTGGCGGCGGTGCGCGGCGGATTGCTGAGCCTGGAGGAGGCTTGTGATCGCTATGTGCTGACGGTCGAGGAGTATCTTGGCTGGCAACGGTCGATCGACCGCCATGGATTGGCGGGCCTTCGCACCACAAAGATTCAAAAATACCGCCAATAGGTATGTTGCGTGATGAGTAGCGGGGCTGGAAGCGCGAGTTTCCAGCCCTTTTCCATTGGGACTGGCCCGGACCGCCAATTGCGTTAATCTGCGCTTTACCATGATGCCCGCCTTTTCGCTGAAACAGCTTTGGGACGGCCAGCTGCCGCTGGCCGAGGCCTTCTGGCGCTATGCCATAACCTATGATCTCATCCTGAATATTGCCGCCACAATCGCTGCCCTCGCGTTGGTTCTTGCCGGAGCGCCTATCGTTCTTGCCGCCATCGCCCATTTCCTTCCCCTACCCTATTCCCTCTTCGCGGCAACCGGGGCCTGGCGAAGCGCCGACCGCTATCAGGGCAATCCCTTGCACGCCACCCTGGCCAAGCTTGCACTCGTTGCCTGGATTGTTTTCTGGCTGGTTTTCTAGCGCGCTTGCCGCCCTTCGCCCCGTGCGATAAAGACAGCGCCCATGTCCCAGTCCCTCCACGACGTCAAAATCGATCCGCGCAACGCGGCGATTCTCATTTCCGTCAACGGCACGCTTTTTCCCCGCGACAAAGCCATGGTTTCGGTTTTCGACTCCGGCTTCATATTGGGCGATGGCGTGTGGGAGGGACTGCGGCTGGTGAATGGCGGCGTGCCCTTCCTCCGCGCCCACATCGAACGGCTCTACGAAGGCGCCAAGGCCATCTTCATGGATGTGGGTGTTAGCCCCGAGGAACTGGTGAAGCGGCTATTTGCCTGCATCGATGCCAACGGCATGCAGGATGGCGCGCACATCCGCCTGATGGTGACCCGAGGCGTCAAGGCCACGCCCTATCAGGATCCACGGGTGACCATTTCGCCTGCAACAATTGTCATCATCCCGGAATATAAGACCCCAAGCCCGGAAAAATTTGACCGCGGCATGCGCTTGTACACGGTGAATGTGCGCCGCGGCGCGCCCGACGTGCAGGACCAGAAACTCAACTCCCATTCAAAACTGAATTGCATCACCGCCTGCGTGCAGGCCATGAACGCCGGGGCCGATGAGGCCCTGATGCTGGATCCCCTGGGTTTCGTGGCAACCTGCAATTCCACCCACTTCTTCATCGTGAGGCGCGGCGAGGTCTGGACCTCGTCCGGGCAGTACTGCATTCCCGGCATCACCCGCGGCAACATGATCAGGCTGTGCCGCGACAACGGCATTCCGGTCTTTGAAAAGCAATTCTCGCTCTATGATGTTTACGGCGCCGACGAGGTTTTTGTCACTGGAACCTTCGCAGGCCTCATCCCGGTGCGCGAGGTGGATGGCCGCCCGGTGCGCAACCCGCTGTCGGCGGAAGACTGGCAGGGCGCCGGCCCGGTGTCGCAAAGGCTGTCCCGGCTCTACAAGGAACTCTGCGCCAAAGAAAAAACCCGTAGCCTCACATGACCATCATCGCCATGTGGTCGGGACCACGCAACATATCGACGGCGATGATGTATTCCTTCGGCAACCGCGCCGATTGCCTGGCCTGGGACGAGCCCTTCTATGCCTTCTCGCTGGTCCATCACGGCAACGACCATCCCATGCGCGATGAAATAATTGCCCGCAATGAAAGTGACTGGGGCGCGCTCGTGGCCAAATGCACGACGCCCGCGGCCAGGCCCCTCTTCTACCAGAAGCACATGACCCATCACATGCTGCCGGGCTATGACCGCAGCTGGATTCACCGGCTGATCAATGCCTTTCTCATCCGCGCTCCTGAACGGGTGCTTGCCAGCTACACCAAAAAGTGGGCCGATGTTTCCCTGCGTGACATCGGCTTTGTCGAACAGGCTGAGATTTTTGATGCGGTGGCGCAAAAGCGTGGACACGCCCCGCCGGTGATCGATGCCGATGACGTGCTGGCAAACCCACGCGGAGTTCTCACGGCGCTTTGCCACGCCTGTGATGTGGATTTCGATGAGGCCATGTTGCAATGGCCGAAGGGACCCAAGAGCTTCGACGGCGTTTGGGCGCCCCACTGGTACAATGCCGTCTGGGAATCCACGGGGTTTGCGGCGCCAGTTGAGAAGACAGTCGAACTGCCTCCGCATCTCGCCAGGATCGCCGATGCGGCGCAGGCCTATTACCTGCGCCTGAAGGCCCACCGTCTAGTGGGCGTGGACCGCGATGAGTCCGGACGCGACAGACGAAGCAGGTGAACCGGCGCTTTCCTTTTCCATCAGCAGTTCGACCTTCCGCAATTCCGCTTCCTCATCGGCAAGCTGTGCCATGACGGAGGCCTTCTGCTCCTTGAGATCGGCAATGGATTTCAAAAGATTGTCGCGGCGCCCGCGGGTGGCCTTGGCAGCCATTGAATAATTCACATTGGCGGGATCGGTGACGCCATTGCGGCTTTCTTCAAACCGGACATGAGAGTCGAGCTCATCATATTTCTTGGTGAGGTCCTGGATCATCCCGTCGATGTCGGAAGCCTGGCGTCGGCGTTCCTCTGTGCGGAAACGGTGCAGTCGCAAAAGGGTCTCACGTGAACGCATGGAAATCCTCACAAACTCAAAAACAAACCGGGCATCGGATGCCGCCCCTAGGCACGATTCGCCGAATCAACTAACCAGAAGATTCGGTCGCTTCAGGAAACATCATGAACGGGTAAGCTTAAAGCTGGGTAAACTGGAAAAGTGAGACATTTAAAACGCTTTACCGTCTGGCCAATCCGCGGCGGGCAACTAAATGTGGTATGTTTAATGCGTTAAATCACTAGATATGGCGTCCAGTTAGTTAAAGTATCCCGATCAGAGATTAGGTTTTGTTAACCTTTCTAAGCTTATCTTAACATTCAGAGTTAACGCATGGTTGCGCGTCCAGGGCCCGTTGCCTTGTCAGACGGTGCGACAGGAAAGGCTCCACCAAGGAGCCAGCATAAAAGGGGTTTCGCGATGAGAGTACTGCTGATCGAGGACGACACGGCAACCGCCCAAAGTATCGAGTTGATGCTGAAGTCCGAGGGTTTCAATGTCTATACCACCGACCTCGGCGAAGAAGGCGTGGACCTGGGCAAGCTCTATGATTACGACATCATCCTTCTCGATCTCAATCTGCCGGACATGTCGGGCTATGAGGTTCTGAAATCGCTCCGCGTCTCGAAGGTCGGCACGCCCATTCTCATTCTTTCCGGCCTTGCCGGCATTGAAGACAAGGTCAAGGGCCTCGGCTTCGGCGCCGATGACTACATGACCAAGCCCTTCCACAAGGACGAGCTCGTTGCCCGCATTCATGCCGTGGTGCGCCGCTCCAAGGGCCATGCCCAATCGGTGATCCTCACCGGCGAACTCCTGGTGAACCTCGATACCAAGACCGTCGAAGTGGGCGGCCAGCGCGTCCATCTCACCGGCAAGGAATACCAGATGCTGGAACTGCTCAGCCTGCGCAAGGGTACGACGCTAACCAAGGAAATGTTCCTGAACCACCTCTATGGCGGCATGGACGAACCGGAACTGAAAATCATCGACGTGTTCATCTGCAAGCTCCGCAAAAAACTGGCCACCGCCACCGGCGGCGAAAGCTACATCGAGACGGTGTGGGGCCGCGGTTATGTGCTGCGCGAAGGCGCTCCGCCCATGTCCGGCCAGGAAGAGATACGCGAGAGCGCCTAGCCGATCCAGGACCAGGAATTCAAGAGCCCGGAACTGCTCCGGGCTTTTTGCGTTTCCGCGGCCTTCCGGTCAGCGCGCTCTACGCCGCCTGGGCCTGCACCAGAACATCGTCGCCGTTCATGGCCATGGCGAGTTTGAGCCCCGCCGACTGTGCCAGCTGTTTTGAATAATAGGGCTGCACCAGCCTGGCGTCGAGCAAGGAAAGGTCGGCCGTCCCGGCCAGGACTTCGGCAAGCGGCTCAGATATTTTTGCCCGTTCGCCGGAGGCGCGGACCGTCAGCGTGTCGCCTTCCACCGTGACGGTCACCACCCCGCCGCGCGGAATGCCGGAAATGGCCAGAAGCAGCATGTTGAGCAGCAGCTTCACCTGCTGCTTGGGGCGGTTTTCGCGCGGCGCCTGCCAGTCGAGTTTGACCTTTTCCTCGCCGACAAAACCGCGCGCCACATCGCCTGCTTCGCTCAGGTCGATCAGCGCGCCGGCGGTTCCCGCCGCGCCAAAGGCAATGCGGCAGAACTTCAGCTTGGCGCCGGCAGTTTTGGCCGAGGAGCGGATCATGTCCAGGGCGGTCGCCTTGGTTTCCTCGTCCATTTCCGGATCGTCGAAGAGTTCCAGGCCATTGGCGATGGCGCCGACCGGCGAGATCACGTCATGGCAAACGCGGCTGCACAGAAGGGCAGCAAGATCGAGATCGGAAATGCGTGACGCGTCTGTCATGAGGTCCCCATAAAGTGATTCGTGGACTACCCTTTTACCAAAGCCCCGCAAAATTTTCTGCATTGACGATTGCCCCCCCGCACGCCCATAGAGACGCCTCGAAATCAGCCGGAACCCCCATGTCCCCAGCCCCCTCAGGCCCAGCAAAATCCTTGGTAAATCTCGCCCTTCTGGCCGGCCGCGAAATCATGGCAATCTACGCCACCGACTTCAGCGCCCGCACCAAGAGCGATCTGACGCCGGTGACTGTGGCCGACGAGGCGGCCGAACGCATCATTCTCGACGGCCTGGCCAAGCTCGATGCCACGACGCCGGTGATTTCCGAGGAAGCCGCAGCCGCCGGCCGCATTCCCCAGGTGGGCGACAGCTTCTATCTGGTCGATCCCCTGGACGGCACCAAGGAGTTCGTCTCGCGCAATGGCGAGTTCACCGTGAACATCGCCCGCATCGAAAACGGCGTGCCCGTCCTTGGCGTGGTCTACGCCCCGGCCATCGGGCGCATTTTCTGGGGCGCCATCGCCAAGGGCGCCGCCGAAGGCAGGGTTGCCGCCGATGAAAGCATCGCCTGGAAGAAACTGCTGGTCCGCCCCTGCCCCGGCGACGGCGCTACGGTGGTGGCGAGCCGCAGCCACCGCGACAGCGCCACCGACGACTACCTCAAGACGGTAAAGGTGGCCAAGCTGGTCTCCGCCGGCTCTTCCCTGAAATTCTGCCTGATTGCAGCGGGCGAAGCCGATCTCTATCCCCGTTTCGGCCGCACCATGGAATGGGATACGGCGGCGGGCCACGCCGTGCTGCTGGCGGCAGGCGGCAAGGTGCTGAACAGCGACGGCCAGCCCCTCCGCTACGGCAAGCATGACCGGGGTTTCGACAACCCGGGCTTCATTGCCAGCGCGGCGTGATCCGCCTTAAGTTAACTTTCTCGTAAGCCCTCTCGGCTACGTTTCATTAGCAATTGAACTTGGCCCATTTCCGCCCCCCCGGCAGAGGTGGGCTGCCGATGCGTAAGGTGGTCCTATGAACAGCAAATTCTTGCAATCCGTTGGTGTGGCTCTCGCCCTGTGCCTGGCCAGCCCTTCCCTTGTCGCCACGGCCCAAACCAC
>CAZRZB010000153.1:0-5950 GCA_964604435.1 uncultured Aestuariivirga sp.
CGGACGTGCCGGTGTCGAAGAAGCCTGCCGAAGTGCGCATGGGTTCCGGCAAGGGCTCGATCGAATACTGGGCGGCCCGGGTCAAGCCCGGCCGGGTGATTTTCGAGATCGACGGCGTGCCGCGCGCGGTCGCCGAGCAATCGCTTGGTCTTGCCGCCGCCAAACTGCCGATCAAGACGCGCTTCGTGGCGCGGCTTGGCGAATAACCGGAGGGCGCCGATGAAGATTGCCGACGTCAAGGCCATGACCGCCGACCAGCTCAAGGACGAAGTCCTCAAGCTGAAGAAGGCGCAGTTGAACCTGCGCTTCCAGCGGGCCACCGGCCAGATTGAAAACACCGCGCAGATCCGCAACATCCGCCGCGACATCGCCCGTCTCAAGACGGTGGCGTCGCAGCGGGCGGCCGCGAAGTAGGAGAGACGAAGATGCCGAAACGCGTCCTGGAGGGCGTCGTCGTGAGCGACAAGAACGACAAGACCATCGTGGTCAAGGTCGAACGCCGCTTGCGTCACCCGGTGCTGAAGAAAACCGTGCGCCTGTCGAAGAAGTATCACGCCCACGACGAGACGAACGCCGCCAAGACCGGCGACGTGGTGCGGATCGAAGAGACCCGGCCGCTGTCGAAACAGAAGCGCTGGACGCTGCTCGGCAAAGCCGCCGCAGCGGGCGGTTAGGCAACAAGGACAAGCGGGCGGCAAGCCCCAAGTGAACAGGTGATGACATGATCCAGCAAGAGACCAATCTCGAAGTCGCCGACAATTCCGGCGCACGCCGGGTCCAGTGCATCAAGGTGCTGGGCGGGTCCAAGCGCCGCTATGCCTCGGTCGGCGATATCATCGTCGTGTCGATCAAGGAGGCCATTCCGCGCGGCCGCGTCAAGAAGGGCACGGTGATGAAGGCGATTGTGGTGCGCACCGCCAAGGACATCCGCCGTTCCGACGGTTCGGTGATCCGCTTCGACCGCAATGCCGCGGTGCTGATCAATCCGCAGGGCGAGCCGGTCGGCACCCGTATCTTCGGGCCGGTGCCGCGCGAGCTCAGGGCCAAGAACCATATGAAGATCATTTCGTTGGCGCCGGAGGTGTTGTGATGGCGGCGAAGTTGAAAATCCGCAAGGGCGACAAGGTTGTCGTCATTACCGGAAAGGACAAGGGCAAGCAGGGCGAAGTCGTCCGCGTGTTCCCGTCCGAGAACCGGGCCGTCGTGCAGGGCGTGAACGTGGTGAGACGCCACACCCGCCAGACCGCGGCCCAGGAAGGCGGCATCATCCCCAAGGAGATGCCGATTCAAATTTCCAACCTGGCCTTGCGCGATCCCAAGGACGGCAAGCCGACGCGGGTGGGCTACAAGTTCCTCGCCGACGGCAAGAAGGTCCGCTTCGCCAAGCGCTCGGGGGAGGTCATCGATGGCTGACGAAAAAGGCAAGAAGGCGGCGAAAAAGTCCCAGGCCGGCAAGCTGGAAGCGGTGAAGCCCGAGGCCAAGAAGACGGAAGCCAAGAAGCCCGAAGGCAAGAAAGCCGACGCCGGCAAGGAGGCGAAAGCCGCTCCCGCCGAGGTGCTGCCGAAGGACTACGTGCCGCGCCTGCGCAAGCACTATGACGAGGTCGTGCGTCCGAAGCTCATCGAGCAGTTCGGCTATAAGAACGTCATGGAAGTGCCGCGGATCGACAAGATCGTGCTCAACATGGGCATCGGCGAGGCCACCCAGGATTCGAAGCTGGTGCAGGTCGCCGCCTCCGAGCTTGAGAGGATCGCCGGCCAGAAGGTGGTGATCACCAAGTCGCGCAAGGCCATCGCCCAGTTCAAGATCCGCGAGAACCTGGCGATCGGCGCCAAGGTGACGCTGCGCAAGACCCGCATGTACGAGTTCCTCGACCGGTTCATCACCATAGCGCTCCCCCGGGTGCGCGACTTCCGCGGCCTCTCGGACAAGAGCTTCGACGGCAATGGCAACTTTGCCATGGGCATCAAGGAACACCTCATTTTCCCGGAGATCGACTACGACAAGATCGACCGGGTGTGGGGCCTGGACGTGATCGTCTGCACCACGGCGCGCACCGACGAAGAGGCCCGCGCGCTGCTCGAAGCATTCAACTTCCCCTTCCGCCGCAGCATGCGCAAGCAGGCGGCATGAAGCGGACAAGAGACAACAGGCTGAGGTAGCCACATGGCGAAAACGAGCTCGGTAGAAAAGAACAACCGCCGCAAGCGTCTGGTGAAGCAATTCGCCGGCAAGCGCACCCGCCTCAAGGCGATCGCGCAGAACAAGGCGCTGCCGATGGAAGAGCGTTTTGCCGCGCAGCTCAAGATGGCTGAGCTGCCGCGCAATTCCTCGCCCAACCGCGTGCGCAACCGTTGCGAAGTGACGGGCCGTCCGCGTGCTTACTACAGGAAAGTCAAGATGTCGCGTCTGGCACTGCGCGAAATGGCCAACCAGGGTCTGATCCCCGGCATGGTCAAGTCGAGCTGGTAACGGATACGGACTTCAGGAGAATGATGAAATGAGTGTCGTTGATCCGATCGGAGACATGCTCGCCCGCATCCGCAACGCCCATGAGCGCGGCAAGTCCAAGGTGACGACGCCGGCTTCGCGGCTGCGCGAACGCGTGCTCGAGGTGCTGCAGCAGGAGGGCTTCATCCGCGGCTTCGCCACGGTGCAGCAGGGCAAGGCCAAGGCCGAGATCGAGATCGAGCTGAAATATTTCGACGGCGCTCCGGTGATCCGCGAGATCCATCGGGTGTCGAAGCCGGGCCGCCGCGTCTATGCCTCGGTCGCAACTCTCCCCACCGTCTACAACGGCCTGGGCATTTCCATCCTGTCAACGCCGAAGGGCGTCATGTCGGATGCCGAAGCGCGTGCCCAGAATGTGGGCGGCGAAGTCATCTGCACGGTGTTCTGAGGACCAATCCATGTCTCGTATCGGCAAGAAGGCAGTTCTGGTTCCGGCGGGCGTCACGGTCAACGTGAGCGGCGCCAACCTGTCGGTGAAGGGCCCCAAGGGCGAACTCAAGATGGTGCTCGCCGAGCATGTGCTCGCCACGCTCGACAAGGGCGGTGTCAAGGTCGACCCGCGCGACAACTCCAAGTTGGCGCGCTCCTGCTGGGGCATGTCGCGCACCATGGTCGCCAATATGATCAAGGGCGTCACCGAGGGCTATTCCAAGTCGCTGGAGATCAACGGCGTCGGCTATCGCGCCGCGGTTCAGGGCAAGTCGCTGCAGCTCAATCTCGGCTACAGCCACGACGTCAACTATCCGATTCCGGCCGGCATCGAAATCAAAACGCCGAAGCCCACCGAAATCGTCATCACCGGCATCGACAAGCAGCGTGTCGGTCAAGTGGCGGCGGAAATCCGCGAATACCGTGGCCCCGAATCCTACAAGGGCAAGGGCGTCAAATATGCTGGCGAATACATCTTCCGCAAGGAAGGCAAGAAGAAGTAACGGGTGGTTCACATGGTCACAAAATCGTCCCCATCTGCGATGCGCCGGGCGCGGGTGCGCAAGGCCATTGCGGCGCGCGGCAATCTGCGCCCACGGCTTTCGGTGTTCCGCTCGAGCAAGAACATCTATGCCCAGGTGATCGACGACGCCAAGGGCGCCACGATCGCCGCCGCCTCGAGCCTCGATGAGGCCTTCAAGGCGGCCAAGAAGAAGGGCACCGACAAGGCAGCCGCTGCCGCCGTCGGCAAGCTCGTGGCCGAGCGCGCGCTCAAGGCTGGCGTCACGGACGTCGTCTTCGACCGCGGCGGTTATCTCTTTCATGGGCGCGTCAAGGCGCTCGCCGATGCCGCCCGCGAGGGCGGACTCAACTTCTGATAGGCGGAAAGCACAATGGCTAAGGAACGTGGCGAACGCGGCCGGGATCGCAAGGACAACCGTGAGGAGCGCGACAGCGAGTTCATCGACAAGCTCGTGCACATCAATCGCGTCGCCAAGGTGGTGAAGGGCGGCAAGCGCTTCGGCTTTGCGGCACTCGTCGTTGTCGGCGACCAGAAGGGCCGCGTCGGCTTCGGCCACGGCAAGGCCCGCGAAGTGCCGGAAGCGGTGCGCAAGGCGACGGAAGGCGCCAAGCGCAGCCTGGTGCGCATTCCCTTGCGCGAAGGCCGCACCCTGCATCACGACATGGACGGCCGCTGGGGCGCGGGCAAGGTCGTAGTCCGCGCGGCACCTCCGGGAACCGGCATCATTGCCGGCGGCCCGATGCGCGCCGTGTTCGAATCGCTCGGCGTCCAGGACGTGGTCGCCAAGTCGAAGGGGTCATCCAACCCCTACAACATGGTGCGCGCCACTTTCGATGCCCTGAAGAAGCAGGTGTCGCCCCGTTCGGTGGCGGCGCGGCGCGGCAAGAAGGTAAGCGACGTGCTCCGCCGCCGCGGCGGCGAGGCAGCGGTTGCCGAATAAGCGAAGGACGGTTCCCATGGCGAAGGCAAATACCGGCAAGAAGATCACGGTGCAGCAGGTTCACAGTCCGCAGCGCCGTCCGGCCGATCAGCGCGCGACGCTTGTCGGCCTCGGCCTCAACAAGCTCAACAAGACCTCGACGCTGGAAGATACTCCCGCGGTGCGCGGCATGATCGCCAAGGTCGCGCATCTCGTCCGCGTGGTTGGATAAGGATCAAGACCCATGAAGCTCAATCAGATCGCCGGCAATGCCGGCGCCACCAAGCCCCGCAAGCGCGTCGGCCGCGGCATCGGTTCCGGCCTGGGCAAGACGGCGGGCCGCGGCGGCAAGGGCCAGACGGCGCGCAAGGGCGGCGCCAAGGCTGGCTTCGAAGGCGGCCAGATGCCGATCTACCGGCGCTTGCCGAAGCGCGGCTTCAACAAGCCGAATGCGGTCGCCTATAATGAAATCAATCTGAGCCGCGTTCAGGCGGCTGTCGATGCCAAGAAGCTCGACGGCAATTCGCCGGTCACCGTCGCGGCCCTGGTCGCTGCGGGCGTGCTGTCGAAGCCGCTGGCCGGCGTCAGGCTGCTGGCCAAGGGCGAGATCAAGTCGAAGCTCGCTTTCGAGGTCTGGCATGCCTCGAAGGGCGCGATCGCCGCGGTCGAGAAGGCCGGCGGCAGCGTCAAGGTTCTGCGGCCGGCCGAAGCGCCCGCCGAAACGAAGTAGGGTTGCGTGCGGTCCCTGGGCTCCCCACATAGTTCGGGCCGGGGGCACGAGGCGAGGACATGGAATGGCATCTGCAGCAGAACAACTTGCCGCTAATCTCAACTTCGGCGCCCTCGCCAAATCCGAGGACCTGAAGAACCGTATCTGGTTCACCCTGGGTGCCCTCATCGTTTACCGGCTCGGCACCTACATCCCCATTCCCGGCATCGATACGATAGAACTCGCGAAATTCGCGGCCCAGAACTCTTCCGGCATTCTCGGCTGGGTCAACGGGCTGGCCGGCGGCGCCCTCGGCCGCAGGGCGAACTTCGCCCCCAACATCCTGCCCTTATACCCGGCCTCGATCATCATCCAGCTGATGACCACGGTCTCGCCGCATCTCGAGCAGCTCAAGAAGGAAGGCGAGCAGGGCCGTAAGAAGATCAATCAGTACACGCGCTACGGCACCGTCATTCTTGCCGCTCTCCAGGCCTATGGCATTTCCGTCGGCCTCGAAGGGCAGGGCGGGTTGGTGCTCGACCCGGGCATGTTCTTCCGCGCCAGCACGGTCATCACCTTGGCCGGCGGCACCGTGTTCCTGATGTGGCTCGGTGAGCAGATCACCTCGCGCGGCATTGGCAACGGCATCTCGCTGATCATCTTCGCCGGCATCGTGGCGGGGCTTCCGCGCGGCGTTGCCGCCATGCTCGAACTTGGCCGTACCGGCCAGCTTTCGACTTTCGTCATTCTCGGCATCATCTTGATGGCGTTCGCCGTCATCGGCTTCATCGTGCTGATGGAAAGGGCCCAGCGCCGGCTGCTGATCCAGTATCCGAAGCGCCAGGTCGGCAACAAGAT
>CAZRZB010000154.1:0-5938 GCA_964604435.1 uncultured Aestuariivirga sp.
ATGGTGCTGCACGTTGAGTCCGGCGCAGACGATGATGGTGGCGTGCGGCGGCACGCTTTCGAGGTCGCCGTCGGCCATGGTGAGGATGTTGTTGGAGGCGGCCACCGGCTGGCCGTCGACCGAATGCATGGTCCAGCGGTACAGCGCCTTTTCCGACAGGCGGTTGGCCAGCCGCAAAGGCTCAATGGCCGAGGTGACCGGCATCATGGTGAATTCCGGCACCAGAATAAGGGCAAAGGGTTGAGGCACGTCCTTGGGTTTGTCGCCGAACATGATCTTCTCCAGAAGCGCATCTTTGCGACAGTTCCGGAACTTTGTCCACCAGCGCCATGTCGCAGGCTGAAACCGACTTGCCGCAAAGGTAAATAGTCGGTTTCGTACGCTTGCTGTCGCAAATATTTGGGCGCAGGAACGGCTCTCCCGCCATTTTGAGGGCTCCCCTTGGAGACCCTTGCCGTGAATGCTCCCCAAAATCTCAGCCCCGCCAAATCCCAGCTGGTGGCCAATCCGTCGCGTGAGTTCCTGAAGAATCTCTCGGTTGAAATCACCCCCAGGCAGATCGAGAAACTGCCCCTGCTGCAGGAGCGCCTGCCGCAGGGCACGCCGATCTTCATCGCCCTGATCGATCCCGCCGATGTGGCGGGCCAGCTGACTGCCGCAACGGCTCTGCGCAAGGCGGGGCTTGAACCCATTCCCCATGTGCCGGCCCGCTTCATCCGCGATGAAACGGATTTAAGCAGCCGCATTGCCGCACTCGCCGGCGAGGCGGGAGTGACCCAGATGCTGGTGCTCGGCGGCGGCGCGCCAACCCCCATCGGCAAATTCGACGCGGCCATCCAGCTGATGCGCACCGACGTGTTCCAGAACAATGGCGTCAAGCGCCTCGGCATCGCCGGCCATCCGGAAGGCAATCCCGACATCACCAAGGTCCACGGCGAGGCCGTGCTGCTGAAAGCCCTTGGCGAAAAGCAGGCCTGGCTGAAAGCCAACAATATCGCGGGCTTCATCGCCACGCAGTTCCTCTTTGAAGCGCCGCCCGTGGCCTATTGGGCCAGCCTGCTGCGCGACAACGGCATCGACCTCCCCATCCATGTGGGCATTCCCGGCCCCGCCACCATCAAGACCCTGGTGAAATACGCCGCCATGTGCGGGGTGGGTAATTCCGCCCGCTTCATCCGCAAGCAGGCGCTGAACATCACCAAGCTGCTCACCGTCAACACCCCCGACGAATTCATCGAGCAGTTGGCCGTGCTGCACCTCGACCGCCCCGAGCTGGGCATCGCCGCCCCGCACCTCTATCCCTTCGGCGGCTTCGACAAGATGTTCGAGTGGCTGACGCCGAAACTGGCAGGATAGAGCACAGGTTGCAGCGCCCGCGCTGGGCCAGCGCGGTGCTGGCATGCACCCGCGGCTTGCCCGAGTGGTGCCAATGGCGCGGGCGTGGTAAGGCTGCTTGCCCACGCGACTGGCCCCGGCGCTTTTCATGGCGGATGTCCGCTGCCCGGGTTCGGCCTAATCCGATGAATCGGGGGAAATGCATTGGCGATAAGCTCCAAGGTTTCATCCATCCTGATTCTGGTGATCGCCGAAATGGCAGGGATGAGCCTCTGGTTTGTCTCGGCGGCAATCCTTCCCGACATGGCACGCGAAGGCGCCCTGACACCCGACAGGCAGGCCCTGCTTTCAAGCAGCGTCCAGGCGGGCTTCGTTGCCGGCGCGCTGTTCATCTCGATCAGCGGGCTCGCTGACCGGCTTGACCCGCGGCGGGTGTTTGCCGCTTGCGCAATCGCTGCCGCCATTGCCAATCTGGCCTTGCTTGTGGCACCCCTCGGCAGCGACGCCAGCGTTGGCGCACGGTTTGCGACGGGAGCACTTCTTGCCGGGGTCTATCCGGTGGGCATGAAGATCGCGGTGGGCTGGGGGACGCGTGATCGCGGCTTTCTTGTCGGCATTCTCGTTGCGGCACTCACCATCGGCAAGGCCATTCCCTATCTTGCAGCCTTCGCCGGCGGAACCGAGT
Source organism: uncultured Aestuariivirga sp. (assembly GCA_964604435.1). Lineage (GTDB taxonomy): Bacteria > Pseudomonadota > Alphaproteobacteria > Rhizobiales > Aestuariivirgaceae > Aestuariivirga. The sequence goes on from CAZRZB010000154.1 coordinate 2,021, forward strand.
GGCGCCCGACGGTGGTGATCATTTCCGTCTTGGCGGCCGTCGGCGGCGCTCTCGTGCTTGCAACCCGCCTTGGTCCGCACCACGCCCGCGCCCCGCGCTTCCAGCCGGCCGCGATACGCCTCGCCTGGACAAATGCCCGGATCCGCCGCGCCTATCTCGGATACTTCGGGCATATGTGGGAACTCTTCGCCATGTGGGCCTGGATTGGTGCTGCGACCTCCGCCTCCTATGCGGTGACAACCGATCTCGGAGATGCCGAAAGCCTTGGCAAGCTGACCGCATTTGCGGCCATAGCCTGTGGCGCCATAGCCTGTGTCCCTGCTGGCTGGGCCGCGGACCGTATCGGCAAGGCCGAGGTGACGATCATCGCGCTGGCGTCCAGCGGTCTGGCGGCGCTGGCCACGGCGGCCACCTTTGGCGGGCCCGTATGGCTGACACTGCTTCTCGTCGTGATATGGGGCATCGCCGTGATCCCGGATTCGGCCCAGTTCTCCGCCATTGTGGCCGACGAGGCGCCGCAGCATCTGGTCGGCAGCCTGCTGACGTTCCAGACCGCCCTCGGTTTCACCTTGACGATTGCCACGGTGCAGCTCACGCCGCTGGCCGCGGCGGCCTTCGGCTGGCCAGCCGTGTTGGCCGGCCTGGCCATCGGGCCGGCACTCGGACTAGTGGCCATGCTTCCCTTGCGAAAGCGTGCAGCCTGAGATGAAATCCTGCAAACGCGGCAAAGCTCCGGAGCATAAATGAATCTTCCTGCCCAACCTGTACGGCGTCCCCTGTGGCTTCTCACGCTGAACCTCGCGGCAGTAGGGATTCAGGCGCTGATGCTGTCGCCGCTCCTCACCGACATAGCCAAGGGCCTTGGCACCGGCGCGGCGGAGATTGGTTTTGCCGCAGGCGCCTACGGGCTGGGGGTTGCCGCGGCGGCCCTGCTGGCCGCCCCGCGGCTTGGCAAATGGCCGAAGCGCAAAGCGATCCGGATTGCCTTTGCCGTGCTGGCGGGCGGACTGCTGCTCTGTTCTTTTGCCGGGGCCTGGCAGGTCCTGGCCGCGGGGCAACTTATTGCCGGCCTTGCCTCCGGCGTGATCATTCCCGCGACCTATGCCTTGACCGGCGACATCTCGCTTCCCGAGGAACGCTCACGGGCGCTCGGCCGGGTGCTGTTCGGATGGTCGGTGGCCATGGTGGCCGGCGTGCCGCTGGCGGCGCTCCTCTCAGCCTTCGTCGGCTGGCGCGGAACCTTCCTGCTCGTTTCGGCAATCGCCGTCCTCATGGTGCTTGCCGGCGCATTGCTGCCCAGGGTAGCGCAGCACGGCGAGAGCAAGCGGGTGAGCTATGCGGAAGTGATCGGCACGCCCGGCGCGCTGCTCGGCTATGCCGCGACATTCTCCTACATGATCGCCTTCTACCAGACCTACACTTTCATCGGCGACAACGTCCGGCAGCTGCATGAATCCGGGGCCTGGCTGGGCGGGGCAATTTCCATGTCCTACGGGGTGGGTTTCGGAGCCGGTGTCGTGTTCGACAAGTGGATCGATGCCGCGGGCCCCCGCCGCCTGCTGGCGGCGGGGCTCTTCCTTGTCGGCCTCAATTATGCGGTGCTGCCCTTTGCAACGCTTTCGGTCGTTGCCATAGCGCTCTACCCGTTCTTCTGGGGCCTTGCCAACCACTTCTGCATGACGGCGCTGGTTTCATTCCTCGAGTCGCTTTCGCCGGAACGGCGCGGCACCATCATGGGGCTTTTCTCCTTCGTTACCTATGTGGCGGAGGGAATGGCCGGTGCGGCCTATGGCTCGGTCTATGAGAGCCATGGCTTCTTTGCGGTTTCCTTCGCCGCCACAGCAACCCTCTGGGCCGCGGCAAGCCTCGTCTTCATCCAACTGCAAGTGCGGCGTGGCGGTTGACGGAATTGGCAGCCGCGGCAAGAGCCCGCTCTGGTTCATTGCCGGCCCTTGCGTCCCTGCCGATATTGCGACACAAGTTCCGCTTCAATCCATGGTGGCCGGGCGACGGACACGGTGGGAACGCGAAGCCTGAACATCCGGCAATGCGCCTCCCGATAGCGCTGTCTTCCCTGTCGCGCCTTAGCAAGAGGAACTTCTGATGCCTGGACTTCGCCCTGACGTGGACCCTGACGGCCTGCAGGAATTCTCGGTCGTGTTCACCGACCGCTCGCTCAACCACATGTCGGCGAAGTTCCGGACAGCGATGCGCGACATCTCTGCCATGTTGGGCGAGGTCTACAAGGCCAGCGCAGTGGCGCTGGTGCCCGGCGGCGGAACCTATGCGATGGAATCGGTCGCCCGGCAGTTTGCCGCCGGGCGGCACGCCCTCATTGTGCGAAACGGCTGGTTCTCCTTCCGCTGGACCCAGATATTCGAGATGGGCGGCTTCGCCGCCAAGACCACCGTGGTGCTGGCGCGCCAAACGGGGAACGCGACACGCTCGCCCTATGCGCCGCCGCCGGTCGCCGAGGTGGTTGCGAAAATCCGCGAGGAAAAGCCGGATGTGGTGTTTGCTCCGCACGTTGAAACCTCGGCGGGACTGATCCTCCCCGACAGCTATATCACAGCTGTTGCCGCTGCTGCCCACGATGTCGGCGCCCTGATGGTGCTCGACTGCATCGCCTCGGGGGCCATCTGGGTGGACATGGCCGCCACCGGCGCGGATGTGCTGATTTCCGCGCCGCAGAAGGGCTGGTCGGCGTCGCCTTCGGCGGGGCTGGTCATGCTGTCGAAGCGCGCCGAGGAACGGCTCGAACAGACTGCCTCGAACAGTTTCGCCATGGACCTCAAGAAATGGCGCGCCATCATGGCGGCCTACGAGGCGGGCGGCCATGCCTATCACGCGACGCTGCCCACCGACGCCCTGGTGGGACTGCGCGATGCGATGGCGGAGACGAAGGCGGCGGGGTTCGAGAAATTGCGCGAGGCGCAATGGGCCCTGGGCAACGGAGTGCGCGCCATGCTGGCGGCGAAAGGCATAAAATCGGTTGCCGCCGAGGGCTTCGGCGCGCCGGGCGTGGTAGTCTCCTATACCGACGATGCGGACATCCAGAGCGGCAAGAAGTTCCTGGCCGAAGGCCTGCAAATCGCGGCGGGGGTTCCGCTGCAGGTGGGCGAGGGCCCCGAGTTCCGCACCTTCCGGCTTGGCCTCTTTGGCCTCGATAAGCTGGCCGATGTCGAGGGCACCATTGCCCGCCTCAAGGCGGCGGTGGAGCGGGTTCTCGCGGCAGCCGACGGCAAACCGTAGGTCTGTTGACGGGCAGCGCGCCGGGCTTTCAGCCCTGCGCCTTCATCTCCTGGTTCCCGAACAGCTTCACCGCGGCGGGAGCCCGCGCCGTGGCGAGCAGGAAGTCCCAGGCATAGTCCGCATAGGAGCGGAAGACATAGATGTCGAACACCGTGTCCTCGACCACATGGAGCAGGGCGGCGATTTCGGCAAAGCGCATACGGCGCACGGTGCCCGGCGCATAATCCTCGCTCAGAAGATCAAGTGAAGAGCCCTTGAGCAGGACCTCGCGCACCCCTTCGCCTTCAAGGCGCAGCACGGCGCGCATGTCGGAGATATTGACGGCAAGCGAATGGATGGAGCCGAGTTCGGCAACGAGGGCCGCCGTCAGTTCATTGGCCTTGGCGCGCGGGCAGAGGATGAGCCACTGGTCGATGGAGAGCCACAGCGCCTTCACATCGCCCCATGAGGCGCTGCTGCGCGGGGCTTTCGGGAGATCGAGGCCCAGGACCTTCTTGGCCGCCGCCATGAACTTCTTGTCGGCGGCAGAGCCGCGCAGGTCGATCATGCCGCGGTCGGCGATTTCGCGCAACCCGATGCTCAGGCCTTGCGGCGCTTCGCGATGGGCCAGCGGGCTTTCAACATAGAGCTCAGACATTCTGCCGCGCTCCTTCCTTGTCATAGAAT
>CAZRZB010000155.1:0-5908 GCA_964604435.1 uncultured Aestuariivirga sp.
TCGTTCACGATTCTGCACACGAACGACTTCCACGGCCAGCTCGAGGAAGTGCTCGCCAGCCCGGCCACCAGCAGCAACCCCGGAATGGCGCGAGTTGCGACGATCGTCAACGACGTTCGGTCCACCGTCGGCGCCGACAAGTTCCTCCTCGTCGATGCAGGCGACGAGATGCAGGGATCGCTGCTATCGAACCTGCAGAAGGGTGAGCCCACCATCGCGACGTACAACGCGATGGGCTATGCGGTCGGGACCTTCGGGAACCACGAGTTCGACTGGGGCAAGACCGTCCTCAGCGATCGCGTCAACCAGGCTACCTTCCCGTACGTTTCCGCGAACATTGTCGTCAAGGACGCCGCCGAATGTTCCGCGTCGGGCTGGACCCCGCCGTCCTTCGTCGCCGCGCCGTACGTCGTGAAGACCGTCGGAACCGCACCGAACACGGCGAAGGTCGCCTTCATCGGTGTCACGTCTCAAGAGACGCCGACGATCACGATCGCCTCGGCGACCGAGGGGCTCTGCTTCAAGGACCCGGCCGAGTCGATCCTTCACTACTACGACGCCATGAAGACCGCCGGGGCGGACGTCATCGTCGTCCTGAGCCACCTTGGCTTCGCGGATGGGGGCTACGGCTACGGGATCCCGATCTACGGCGACCAGACCCTGGCCCAGAAGCTGATCACTGCCGACAAGCCGGCCAACCTGATCATCGGCGGCCACAGCCACACGAACTTGGCAGAAGCCAAGGTTGTGACCGTCACGGGCAAGGCCGGTCAGACCCCCGTGGTCCAGGCTCACTACAACGGGCGCAAGGTCGGCCGCGCCGACATCACGGCGAACCCGGACGGCACGGTGAGCGTCGCGTGGACCAGGCTGACCGTCAACGCCGGGAACGCGTCCAGTCCCACCCCCGAAGACCCGGACATCAAGGCGCTGATCGCCAGCTATGCCAGCGATCCCGACTACGTGACGCTGATCAACCAGGAGATCGGCTGGACGAACGTCCCGATCGCCCGTTACTACGACGGCGACTCCCTCATGGGGAAGTTCGTCAACGACTCCATCTACAACGACCTCAACACCGACGCCACGCCGGCCAACGACGTCGAGATCGTGTTCAACAACTCGGGCGGCCTGCGGTCAGACATCGCCTGCGCGAGCTACCCCTGCAAGCTCACGTACGGGATGATGTTCAGCATTCTCCCGTTCGGCAACCAGACGATCGTCGGGAGCATGACCGGCGCGCGGATCCTGGAGGTGCTCAACCAGGGCGCCTCGCTCACCAGGGGGCCGATCCAGGTCGCCGGCGTCCGCTACAAGTTCTACAACTACAAGGGCGGCACTCCGCTCAGGTCGTACGCCTGGGGAGCGTTCGACCCGTGCGTCATCGACGCTGATGACGGTGGCTGCTACCCGCTCGACCTGAACCGGACCTACCGGGTTGCCACGAACGAGTTCCTCGCCCCGGCCGGCCAGGACAACTTCCACGGCTTCAAGTACATGACCGACGTCACGTACTGGGGCGACATGCTCGACACTGTCAACGACTGGGTGAGCGACACCTACACCGCCGCGAGGCCGTTCAACGGCACGCTCGACGGGCGGATCACCCGCGACGGCACCGATGCCGGCGGGAGCATCGTCCCGATCACGATCCTCCACCACAACGACTCGCACGGGAATCTTGCCAAGGGCGCCTTCGTGGGCTACACGCAACTGGCGACTCTGATCAAGCAGGAGCGCGCGTACAACCCGAATCGGACGATCCTCGTCAGCTCGGGCGACAACATCCAGGGCGATGCGATGATGTACTACTTCAAGACGGCCGCCCAGGGATTTGCCGCGGACGGCACGCCGCTGGCGGCCGACCTGCAGATGAACCCGCTCATCAAGGCCTTCAACGCCATGGGCTATGACGCCATGACGCTCGGCAACCACGAGTTCAACTTCGGGAGCGAGGTCTTCACGACCACCCTCGGCCAGGCGAACTTCCCGATCCTCCAGGCGAACGTATCCGACACCGGCGCCTACGGACTCGACGACGTCCCGGTCGAGCCGTACGTCGTGCGGACCGTCGGACCAGAAGGCATCGAGATCGCCATTCTCGGCATCGGCAACCACCGCGTGCCGAACTACGAGCTGGCGAGCAACATTCCCGGTCTGACGTTCACCAACCCGCTGACGACGGCCCAGGATCTGTCCGACGAGCTCAGGCCCGAGAGCGACGTCGTCCTGGCGCTCACCCACATCGGCTTCACGGAGAACCCCGCCAGCGTCGAGGTGGACGACAACATCGACACGGTGATGGCGGCTCAGGTCAGCGGTCTCGACGCCATCGTCGGCGGCCACAGCCATACGAACCCGGCCACGGGCTTCGCCGGCTACAAGTACCTCCCGACGATCGTCCCCGGCCCGTCCAGCACCCCGGTCGTCGTCAGCCAGGCCTGGCGCTACAACAACACGCTCGGCGAGTTGTTCCTCGGTCTGCGCCAGAAGAGCATCGCCGGCACGATTGCCGCCGTGAACGGCTTCTACGGCGCGGGCAAGATCGACAACGCCGGCGTTCGAACGTCCATCACGAAGGCATTCGCGAATGCCCGGGCCGCCTTCGACCGGGGCAACACCGCTGCCGGCGTCGGCATCCTGAACGCGCTCATCAATCAGCTCCAGGCGCAAGCCGGAAAGCACGTCGCCGGCGATGCCGCGGCCGTGCTCATCGCCGACGCGCGCTGGTTCATGACCCACCGCGGGGCCTACGAGGTAGTGAGCCGCGCCGGGCAGTACCTGTCCGTCTCGACGGGCACGGCGGAGGACTCGGCGATCAAGGCGATCGTCGACCCGTACGCGTCGCTCCTCGCGACCTACAACAACACGGTCATCGGCACGACTACCGTGCCGATCGATGCCCTCCAGGCCTACACCCAGGAGACGAACGGCGCCAACCTGCAGGCCGACGCGGCCGTCTACGAGCTGACCGCGAACATGATCACGGTGGACGTCCACCTCTCGGGCGCGATGAGCAACCGGAAGGTGGCGGCGACCGCGACCCCCGCGAGCCCGGTAACCCTGAAGGTCAGCGACATGTTCACGCTCATGCCTTACGAGAACTCGCTCGTGGTCATGGAGATGAACGGGCCGCAGCTGAAGGCGGTGCTGGAGCGCGCCTATCGGAACTACTACTACTACAAGTACGTGTCCGGCTACGGCGGGTACTCGTACTACACGACGTGCATGCTCGACACCGACCACGGCAACAACATCACCTACGACGACACCTCCCCCGCGCTCCCCAGCGGGAACAACGTCGTCTCCCTGACGATCGGTGGCACACCGGTGGACTTCACCGACGCCGCCACCTACTACCGGGTCTCGACCGTCAACTACCTGGCGGCCGGCTCGTGCAACTTCAATGACGATGGCGTCAGCCTCTGGCCGCTGAGCCAGATCACCAACGACACCCAGCTCTACGTGCGCGACGCCGTGATCAACTACATCGATGCCCAGCCCGGTCCGATCTCACCTGCGATCGAGGGCCGGCTGACCTTCAACTGATCGACGCTTCGGCGCCATCGCCAGTCGAGAGGGCGGGGATCGCTCCCCGCCCTCTTCGTGTACGCCCGGCATGGGCAGCAGCTTGGAGGTGCAAGTCCTCTGCAGGAGGCGGTGGTGCCGACTGCAAGCCGGAGGCAACGGCGTCACCCCGTGGTGGGGTCGGAAGGAAGCCCGAGGCAAAGCTCCGACCCGAGGAACACGAACCGCGTACGAGGCTGGGCGACGTGGATGAGCCGGCCACGCACGGTGATGTCCGCCACCACCAAGACGTCGTCAGGTAAATGCGGCGGGGCTGGAGCGACAGCGGCTGTTCTTATCCGGGGAGACCTGTTGTGGCTCCTCTCGATCAACGACTTCCACGGCAACCTGGAGCCGCCCACGGGCTCGTCCGGCCGGATCGGCGCAGTTGACGCCGGCGGCGTCGAGTACCTGGCGACCCATGTCCGCGCCCTCGAGGCGACGAACCCGAACACCGTGGTCGTCTCCGCAGGCGACCTGATCGGCGCAAGCCCGCTCCTGTCGGCCCTCTTCCACGACGAGCCGACGATCGAGGCCATGAACCTGGTCGGCCTTGACTTCAACGCGGTGGGCAACCACGAGTTCGACGAGGGCGCGGCCGAGCTCATCCGGATGCAGGAGGGCGGCTGTCACCCGGTCGACGGGTGCCTCGACGGCGACGACTTCGCCGGCGCGGACTTCCGCTTCCTGGCGGCCAACGTCGTCTGGGAGAAGAACGGCAAGACCGTCTTCCCGGCCTACAAGATCCGCAGCTTCGCCGGCGCGAAGGTCGCCTTCATCGGGATCGTCCTTGAAGGGACGCCGACCATCGTCACGCCGTCCGGCGTCGCCGGCCTCACCTTCATGGACGAGGCCGACACGGTCAACGCGTTGATCCCGGATCTCCAGAGGAAGGGCGTCGAGGCCGTCGTCGTGCTGATCCACGAGGGCGGCGCCCAGGCGCTTCCGGCGCCGTACAACGGCTGTGTCGGGATCTCCGGCGCCATCGTCGACATCGTCAACCGCTTCGACTCCGAAGTCGACGTCGTCCTGAGCGGCCACACGCACAACGCGTACAACTGCAACATCGGCGGCAAGCTCGTGACGAGCGGCAGCTCGTTCGGGCGGATCGTCTCCGATGTCGACCTGACGATCAGTCGGGCCACCGGCGAGGTCGTGAGCATGTCCGCGAACAACAAGATCGTGACGCGTGACGTCCTGAAGGCGGAGGACGAGACGACGCTCATCGCGAAGTACGACGCGATCGCGGCGCCGCTCGCCAACCGGATCATCGGCTCGATTACCCAGAACATCACGCGCACCGGCAATGGGGCGGGCGAGTCCGCGCTCGGTGACGTCATCGCCGATGCCCAGTTCGAGCAGACGAAGAACCCCGGGTCCGGCGACGCGGTCGCCGCGTTCATGAACCCGGGCGGCATTCGGGCCGACCTGACGTATGCGTCGAGCACGGCCGGCGAGGGCGACGGCAACGTCACCTACGGCGAATCGTTCGCGGTCCAGCCGTTCGGCAACAGCCTCGTCACGATGACCGTGACCGGCGCCAACCTCGACACGCTCCTGGAGCAGCAGTTCGTGGGCTGCGGCCAGCCGGCGGGCGGCCAGAAGATCCTCCAGGTCTCGGCCGGGTTCACCTACTCCTGGAGCACGTCGGCCGCTCCCTGCAGCAAGGTCGACCCGACGACGATCAAGATCAACGGCGTCACGGTCGATCCGGCCGCGTCGTACCGGATCACCGTGAACAGCTTCCTCGCGGACGGCGGCGACAACTTCGCCGTCCTCAAGCTGGGCACGAACCGCCTCGGCGGCGCCGTCGACACGGACGCCCTCGAGGCCTATTTCGTCGCCCATTCCCCGGTCGCTCCGGGACCGCAGAACCGGATCACCCTCGTGCCGTAGCCGGCGGCTCACCCAGCTGTTGATCGGCGAGGCCGGGCCGCGAGGCCCGGCCTCGCTGCATCTGGCACGTTCCGGTGCCGGCGGGCGTCTGCAGGGCCGCGTGCTGAGGGCTGCGTCCAGCGCGCCCGATGCCCCGGGCCGGTGCGGACCCGCACCATTACAGCCCGTTGGTACTGGACAGTGGGTAGTACCGGCGTACCATGTCTGTTCGCGGCGGCCGGGGGGTCGTGCCGAACTCAATGCGCTGACGCATGCGACAGCAGCCACAGGTCGACCGAATCGTCAGTCCTCGATCGCACTCATCGCTTCGTCCTCACTTCCCGGCCGTCGGTCGGCCCAGAGATCGCACCAGCCAGCGCCCCGGTCATGGCATCTCGGGTGGAGGCGAAATCCGATGGGTCTGTATTCCCGTCCCAGGCAGCGCGCCCTCGCGCTCCTGACAGCG
>CAZRZB010000156.1:0-5740 GCA_964604435.1 uncultured Aestuariivirga sp.
TGCCGGCCTCGACGAGATCGCGGATGATCTGGTCCACATCGCGGCCCACATAGCCAACCTCGGTGAATTTCGTCGCTTCGACTTTCAGGAAGGGCGCATTGGCGAGCCTGGCCAGGCGCCGGGCGATTTCGGTCTTGCCGACGCCGGTGGGTCCGATCATCAGGATGTTCTTCGGGCTCACTTCCTCGCGCATGATGCCGGTGAGCTGCTTGCGCCGCCAACGGTTGCGCAGCGCCACCGCCACCGCCCGCTTGGCATCATTCTGGCCGACGATGTAGCGGTCCAGTTCGGAAACAATTTCACGGGGAGAAAAGTCAGTCATCACAGGCTTTCAACGGTAACATTGCCATTGGTGTAAACGCAGATCTCGGCGGCAATGGCCATGGCCTTGCGGGCGATGGCCTCGGCATCCATGTCCGTGTCGATCAGGGCGCGCGCCGCCGCAAGGGCGAAATTTCCCCCCGAACCAATGGCCGTGACGCCGCGTTCCGGTTCCAGAACGTCGCCCGTGCCGGTGAGCACCAGCGTCACGTTCACGTCGGCCACGATCATCATGGCTTCAAGGCGGCGCAGGTAGCGGTCGGTACGCCAATCCTTGGCCATCTCCACGCAGGCCCGCGTGAGCTGCAAGGGGTATTGCTCAAGCTTGCCCTCGAGCCGTTCAAACAAGGTCATGGCATCGGCCGTCGCCCCCGCAAAACCGGCGATCACCTGTCCGGTGCCGAGAGGACGCACTTTTCGCGCATTGCTCTTGATCACGGTCTGCCCGAGACTCACCTGGCCATCGCCGGCAATCACCACCTTGCCGTTCTTGCGCACCGTTAATATCGTCGTGCCGTGCCACTGGGGAATCTCAGTCATTGTGCCTTCCTGTCCTTGGAGCTTCCATGTAGGCATCCGCCCGGTGAAAGAAAAGCCGTTATTTCTATAAGCTTAACGATTCCGGCAAGTCCATGTGGCCATCCATTGCTGCATCTGCTAAGAGGCCGCAAAGAAAGTGGAATTTCCCATGCGCAAAGCCAGTTTAGACCGCAAGACGACAGAAACCCAGATCGCCGTTTCCATCGATCTGGATGGCACCGGCGCCTATGACGTGAAATCCGGCGTGGGCTTTTTGGACCACATGCTGGAACTCCTGTCGCGCCATTCCCTGATCGACATCAAAGTGCGAGCCTCGGGCGACACCCACATAGATTTTCACCACACCACCGAAGACACCGGCATCGCCCTGGGCCAGGCCTTCGCCAAGGCGCTCGGCGACCGCAAGGGAATCCGCCGCTATGCCGATTGCCTGCTGCCCATGGACGAGGCGCTCACCCGCGCGGCAATAGATGTTTCGGGCCGCCCCTTCCTCATCTGGAAGGTCGAATTCTCGCGCCCCAAGATCGGCGAGTTCGATACCGAGCTGGTGCGCGAATGGTTCCAGGCCTTCGCCATGAATGCAGGCGTCACGCTCCATGTCGAAACGCTGCACGGCGACAATTGCCACCACATTGCGGAATCCTGTTTCAAGGCCCTGGCGCGGGTGCTGCGCGGCGCCATTGAAATCGATCCCCGCCAGAAGGACCGGATCCCCTCCACCAAGGGTTCGCTGCAGGGCTGATGACCATCTATTCCATATACGCGAAGGCAAATGACACGGACGCCGCCGATGCGGTTTTCCTGTCTGAAGGTTTTTCCTGGGGCGCCTTTGCCTTCACCTGGGCCTGGGCCCTGTGGAACCGCATGTGGATCGTCGCCGTCCTGGCGCTCGCGGTCGTGCTGGTTGCCGCCGTCCTGCCGCCCGTGCCGCAGGCCCTCCTTCTCCTCGGCCTGAGTATCATCATGGGCCTGCACGGCAACGGCCTGTTGGGCTGGTCGCTCGCCCGGCGCGGGCTTACCGAAATTGGTCAGAGCCAGGGGTCCAGCCTGGAGGAAGCCGAACTGCGTTTTTATTCCGGCCGCATGAAGGCCGCGGTTGTGCCGCTGCCAGTTTCCGCGCCTCACGACATGCTTGGCCTTTTCGGCGCCAGAAGCTGACGTCATGAAAGTCGCCATCATTGATTACGGGTCTGGCAACCTGCATTCCGCCCTGAAGGCCTTCGAGCGCGTGGCGGGCGGCAGCGGGCAAATTGCCGTGACCTCCGATCCTGACGTTGTGCGCAAGGCCGAACGCATCGTGCTGCCCGGTGTCGGCGCCTTCAAGGATTGCTATCTCGGACTCATGGCGGTTCCCGGCATGCGCGAAACGCTCCAGGAGCAGGTCATTGCCCGCGGCAAGCCATTCCTTGGAATCTGCGTCGGCATGCAGCTCATGGCCACGCGGGGCCTCGAGCATGAGATCACCCCGGGGCTGGGCTGGATCGCCGGCGATGTGAAGCTCATTGTTCCCGCCGATCCAAACTTGAAAATTCCTCACATGGGCTGGAACACGCTTGAAGCAAAACAGCCGCACCCGCTGCTTGATGGCATTGCCCTGGGCGAGAACGGCCTCCACGCCTATTTCGTCCACTCCTATCAGCTTGCGGCGGCGCTGCCGGAAGACGTGATCGCAACAACCGATTACGCCGGGCCGGTCACCGCCATGGTCGGCTACGACAATCTGGCAGGCACCCAATTCCACCCCGAGAAGAGCCAGGCCCTCGGCCTTGCGCTGATTGCAAATTTTCTCAGGTGGAAACCATGATCCTGTTTCCCGCCATTGATTTGAAGGACGGCCAGTGCGTGCGCCTGAAATTGGGCGACATGGCGCAGGCCACCGTGTTCAACGACAACCCTGCAGCCCAGGCCAGAAGCTTTGAGGCGCAGGGCTTCGAATGGCTGCATCTGGTTGACCTGAATGGCGCCTTCGCAGGCCGGCCCGTCAATGGCAAGGCCGTTGAAGATATCCTGAAGGCCATTGCCATTCCGGTCCAGCTTGGCGGCGGCATCCGCGACATGGCCACCATCGCCCACTGGCTTTCGCACGGTATCACCCGCGTCATTCTTGGAACCATCGCCTTGCGGAATCCGGAAATCGTGAAAGAAGCCTGCCGGAAATATCCGGGAAGGATTGTTGTCGGCATCGATGCGAAGGCCGGCCGTGTGGCTGTCGAAGGCTGGGGCGAGAGTTCCTCGCTGACGGCAATCGAGCTTGCCCGGCGCTTTGAGGATGCCGGTGTTGCAGCAATTGTTTTCACCGATGTGGACCGCGACGGCATTCTCAAGGGGATCAACTTTGATAAGACCCTTGAACTTGCAAAGGCCGTGAACATTCCGGTCATCGCCTCCGGCGGCCTTGCCTCCATCGCCGATGTGCGGCGCCTGCTCGAACCCGATTGCGCCATTCTCGAAGGCGCCATCTCGGGCCGCGCCATTTATGATGGCAGGCTTGATCCCGCCGAAGCGCTCAGGCTCATCCGCGAGCATGCGCCATGCTGAAGGCCCGCATCATTCCCTGCCTCGATGTGAAGGACGGCCGCGTCGTGAAGGGCGTGAACTTCGTCGACCTGCGCGACGCCGGCGATCCGGTTGAAGTCGCCAAGGCCTATGACGCGGCGGGCGCCGACGAATTGTGTTTCCTTGACATTACCGCCACCCATGAAAACCGTGGCATCATGCTGGATGTGGTCCGGCGCACCGCGGCCCAGTGTTTCATGCCCCTCACCGTGGGCGGCGGGGTGAAAACCATCGACGACATCCGCCAGCTTCTGCTGGCTGGCGCCGACAAGGTCTCGATCAATTCCGCCGCCGTCAGCAACCGGCAATTTGTGAGCGAGGCCGCAAGGAAGTTCGGCAGCCAATGCATTGTTGTGGCCATCGATGCCAAGGAAACAGCCCCCGGCCGTTTCGAGATATTCACCCACGGCGGGCGCAATCCCACCGGGATCGAGGCCGTGGCCTATGCCAAGGAAGTCGTGGCCCTGGGGGCCGGCGAAATTCTTCTCACCTCCATGGATCGCGATGGCACGGGCCTGGGCTTCAATCTGGCCCTGACCCGCGCCATTGCCGATGCCGTCACCGTGCCGGTGATTGCCTCGGGCGGCGTCGGCACCCTGGATCATCTGGTTGAAGGCATCCGCGACGGCCATGCGACGGCGGTTCTGGCCGCATCTATTTTTCACTTTGGAACCTACACGATAGGCCAGGCCAAGACCCACATGGCAAAGCATGGTATTCCCATGCGCCTGGCGTGAGGAGCAGGGGAGCGCGATGACTCACAAGTTGCAGATGCTGGCCGACCTGGCCGACGCGATCGCCGCGCGCCGCGGCGAAAGCCCCGACCAGTCCTACACCGCCAGGCTTCTCGCCCAGGGCGTGGAAAAATGCGCCAAGAAATTCGGCGAGGAAGCCGTTGAACTGGCCCTGGCCAGCATGAAGCAGGACAAGGCCCATGTGACAGCGGAGGCGGTCGATGTGCTCTATCATCTCCTGGTTCTGCTGGAAGCCTCAAATGTGCCGTTGAATGACGTGATGCAGGAATTGCAGCGCCGCCAGGGGGTGAGCGGGCTGGCTGAAAAAGCCGCCCGCGGAAAGAATCCCTGATGGAAACCCTTGCCAGGGAAGTCTCCCCCTTCCGCCGTTTTGACCGCGAAGAGTGGTCAAGGCTGCGCAACGACACGCCCATGACCCTGACCCAGGTCGACCTCGATGAATTGCGCGGCCTCAATGACAAGATCGATCTCCAGGAGGTAGAGGCAATCTATCTGCCGCTCTCGCGCCTGCTCAATCTCTATGTCGCGGCGACCCAGAAGCTTTTTCGCGCCACCAACAGCTTCCTGCACAGCGAGGACCGCAAGGTTCCCTACGTGATCGGCATTGCCGGCAGCGTCGCCGTTGGCAAGAGCACCACGGCGCGCATTTTGCGCCGGCTCCTGTCGCGCTGGCCCCATCACCCGAAGGTCGATCTGGTCACCACCGATGGCTTCTTGCTTCCCAACGCGGTGTTGGAACGCGAAGGCCTGATGGCCCGAAAGGGCTTTCCGGAAAGCTATGACCTGCCGTCCATCCTGCGCTTCATGTCGGACATCAAGGCGGGCAAGCCCAATGTCACTGCGCCGGTCTATTCGCACCTGTCCTACGACGTCCAGCCGGGTGAAACCGTCACCATCAACCAGCCGGATATCCTGATTGTCGAGGGCATCAATGTTCTGCAAACCGGCCGTCCGCCGCGTGACGGCCGCGGCATCCCGAATGTCTCCGACTTCTTCGATTTTTCAATTTACATTGATGCGGAAATTTCCGACCTGCGGGACTGGTACATCGCCCGCTTCTTCTCGCTCCGGGACGGGGCCTTCAGGAATCCGAAGTCTTATTTCCACCGCTATGCCTCCTATTCGGATGCCGAGGCCCGCGAAACCGCCGCACGGATTTGGGAAACCATCAATCTCGTGAACCTCCGCGAGAACGTGCTGCCTACCCGTCCCCGTGCCGATCTCGTGCTGCGCAAGGGCGCCGACCACGCCGTCCGCAGCGTTTTCCTGAGGAAACTCTAGGGCGCGTCAGCGCATTGTTCCGGTGATTGAAAAGCCCAGGCTTCTCGCCTCATCCGCCAGATGTTCATAGGAGCGGTAATGGTGCGCCCGCAAGCCTGCAAGCCGTGCACCTTGCACATTTGACCGCTTGTCGTCGATGAACCAGGTGTCAGCCGGGGTCACTTTTATTTGTGCGAGCAATTTTGTGAAACTGTCCGGATCAGGCTTCTTGGTGCCGAACTCATAGGAACAATAGCGCTCCTTGAAAATGGCGGCCGCTTCCGGAAACAGCTCATCCAGCGAGTTCT
>CAZRZB010000157.1:0-5690 GCA_964604435.1 uncultured Aestuariivirga sp.
TCGGAGTACCAGAACAAGGACTGGGACTATGCGGCGGGCCGCGTGATGTCGCCGCCCTTCCGCAACAAGAAGCATCAGGATTCGCTGTGGGCGGGGCTGCAATCGGGCACGCTGAGCGTGGTGGCGACGGACCATGCGACCTTCACGAAGAAGCAGAAGCGTATGGGGGCCAAGAACTTCACGCAGATTCCCAATGGCACGGGAGGCCTTGAGGACCGCATGCCGGTGTTGTGGACGGCGGGGGTAAACACGGGGCGTTTGACGAAGGAAGAATTCGTGGCGGCGACTTCGACCAACATTGCGAAGATCCTGAACATGTATCCGCGCAAGGGCGTGGTGCGCGCCGGCGCGGATGCCGACATTGTGATCTGGGACCCCAAGGGCAGCAAGACCATCACACACAAGAAGCAGTTCAGCCGGATCGACTACAATGTCTTCGAGGGCTTCACCTGTGTGGGCGTGCCGCGTACGGTGATTTCACGCGGCAAGGTTGCTTTCGAGCAGGGCGAGATGCGCGCCAAGGCCGGCGACGGCGATTATGTGGCGCGGAAACCCAACACGCCGGTCCATGTGGCCAATGCGATCTGGAAGGGCGTCAAGCAGCCCAAGGGCGTGGAGCGGATTGAAGTGGTGCCTTGACTTGATCAAGAGAATCGAATTTCTGAATGGCGTGGTGTTAGGCATCGCAATTGCATTATACGCGGTGCTAGTTGCTTATGGTTACCTAAGTTCATTTGAAACAGTAAGAAGATTCTTAAACGAGTGGCAAACACTCGTTAGCAGCGTCGTCGCAGTACTAGCTGTGATCGCTGCAGTTTATGCGGTAGGACTGCAAATCAGGCAGGTCGATGAACATAAGTCTGAAGATTTGCTTAGAAGAAATCTCGCCGCCACAGCCGCGCTTTCTCAACCTTTGAGCAACATCTCGAAAGCCCAAGAAATCATTCTAAAAGAACTTGGGAAGTTCATAACTTCGACGCCGAAGCAACTGCAATGGAATACTACACTGTCTGCAACAAATGCTGCGTTAGATGATGTATTGGCTCTTACACGTTGTCTGGAAACCGCAAGTGAACCCGCGACTTTGGACATTTCTGAATTAGTTTCTGATTTGCAAATACAAGCCGCGAGACTGAACGATTTCCGAGTTCTTCCTCCTGGAACAATAATTCCCTACCATGCGGTGGTAGGCCGTGCAGTTGATGCGCTAATTACATACGCCCGCATACAGCGACTGTTTAACTACGCTCGACGGCGTGATTTTCGCTACACGGCCATTACTTTGCCCGAGATAGTGAGTCAGAGTTGTATTATTCTTGCCGAGCAAGCTGGGGTTATTGATGAACTGACTGCTCAAATCACAAGATTCAAAGATCCTTGGCTGTGCAGTAAATTTGAAGGCCGGGAAGATTAGGTCGTTGCGATAAATTGAATTGATTGTTTCTACCAACGGAACTCATTCATGTCCGAAACCAAGAAGCGTAGCATCAGCCTCCCTTCCGAGCGCGCAACCTTCATCGACGCGAAAGTTGCGTCCGGGGCCTGTGCCTCGGCCAGCGAAGTTGTCCGGGCGGGGCTTTGGGCCTTGCAGGAGCGCGATGAGGCGGTGGAGCGATGGCTTCGTGATGAAGTGGCTCCAACCTATGACCTGATGCAGTCGGACCCCAAGCGCGGCGTGCCAGCGGGTAATGTATTTGGTGATATCCGCGCGCGCCATGCCAACCGTTCGAAGGCAAAAGCATGACAGTATTGGAGGTAACCTTCCAATGAAAAGACTTGACTATATCAATTTTGTTATATATAAACACTGATATATTTTGATGTTGAAGCCGCTCAAATTCGTCGGCAGCAGCAAGAAGGATTTGTCAGCTTTCCCTGATGAGGTCCGGCAGGACATTGGCCATTCATTGTTTGCCGCCCAGCAGGGCGGACGGGCCCCGAACGTGAAAACGCTGCGGGGCTTTGGCGGCGGAGGCGTAGTCGGGATTGTTGAGGAGTTCGACGGCGATGCCTATCGCTGTGTTTACACGACAAAGATCGAGGATGTGATCGTGGTGTTGCATGCCTTTCAGAAGAAATCAAAGCGTGGCGGGGAAACGCCAAAACACGACATGGACCTGGTGCAAACGCGGCTGCGCGAGGCACTGGCAAGAAATTGGAATTGATGGATTCAAATAATGGTCAAAAGCGCCTTTCACGAGCTTGAATTTCCCAATGCCGATGAGCTGGCCACGAAGTCCAGGCTCATGAGTTTCATTGCCGCTGAAATCAGCAGGCGCAAGCTCACGCAAACCGCGGCCGGAGAACTGCTGGGACTTGACCAGCCAAATGTCTCCGCTCTGGTGAACGAAAAGATCAGCCGCTTTTCAGTGGAGAAGCTGATGGAACTTGTGGGCAGGCTTGGCTTCGATGTTTCGATTCACATCAAAGGCCACGGCGTTGCCTTGCAAGTGCCCGTGCAAACGGCGGCGTAGATGGGCTGTGAAGCGGGTCTGCGGCGGCTTCCCGGCTACTTCGCTATGAGGCTGTCGAGATAGGCGATGATTTCCACGGCCTGATCCGCCTCGAAAACGAACTCCGGCATTTCATTGTGGCCGGTGACGATGCCTTCGACAAGGGCCTCGCCGAGCGATTCGGGCGGATAGCGCTTCACCACTTCGCGGAAGGGCGGCACGTTGGCCAGGGGACTGTCGCCGGTGGGCCCCACGGCATGGCAGCGGCTGCAATTGGCTTCAACCAGCTTCCTGCCCGCCGCGATGTCGTCGGCGCGGGAAACGGAACTGGCAATGACGAGAAGAAAAAGACTCAGGATGATGCGCATAGAACACAATTAGCATGGGTGAATGGCTTTGCAACGCCCCTATCGCCGGCGCCTGCGGCCTGATCACACAGCATCGCCATAGTCTGCAAGGGAGGCCCGCGCCAGGATGGCGATGCGGCCGCGCTTCATGGCGATCCAGCCGCGCCCCTCGAAATCATTGAGCAGGTGGCTTACCACTTCGCGCAAGGTGCCCAACTCGACGGCGAGCTGCTGATGGGTGGCGCCGAGCTGTTCGGGGCCTTCAGCCAGGTGGCGGGCGAGCTTCCGGTCGACGTGACGCTGCACCACCTCCTGCACCAGGGCTATCAATCCGTGGAGCCTGCCGCCGAAGGCGCGGAAGACGAAGGTGCGGAATTCCACGGAGGTGGCGAGCAGTTCCTCAAACAGCGGCTTGGGCAGCAGCACCGCATCGACGGCCGTTTCGGCAGTGGCATCGGCGGCATAGTCGCTGCCGCCCATCAGGCAGGCAGTGGTGAGCACGCAGACCTCGCCGGGCCCCACCCGGTAAAGGACGATCTGGCGGCCGCCTTCGGCGGCAACCGACACCCGGATGCTGCCGGAACGGACGACGAGATAGTTGTGGCAGGGAGCGCCGGCGGCAAAGACCGTGGCGCCGGCCGCGAGGTTGAGGGCCTGGGCCTTGGCCTGGATCAGCGAACGGGCCTCGGGCTCAAGGGCCTGGAGCGCCTGGGAGGCTGAAAGGATCAATCCGGAACTCATGGGGAAATGCTACCGCCTGCGGCGCCTGCTTCAATTGACCGGAATCAATCGGACTTCACTGGCCCGGCAACTCCGCCTGCGGCCGGACGATCAGCCAATCACGCAGTTGAAGCTCACGCTGATGCGGTCTTCGCGCGCGCGGTTCATCGGCACTTCGTGGCGGAGCCAGCTTTCCCAGAGCATCAGGGTTCCGGGCTTCGGCAGGCGGCTTTCGTAGACGCTGGTTTTGCGCGGCGGGGCGGCCATCATCATGGCGTGGCGCGGATCCTCGAAGACAATGGGGCTGGCCCCTTCCGGCGCGGTCACATAATAGGTGCCGCTGAGAACCGCGTTGGTGTGGATATGGGAGGTGTGCGAGCCGCCCGGCGGCAGGACATTCACCCAGAGGGAATCGCAGACCGGTTTCTGGCCGCGCAGGTTCCACTGCAGGGACCTGGCAAAGCCCGCGGCATGGGCGTGAATGATCTTTTCCAGGCGGGCAAAAGGTTTGGAACGCCGGCTGAGATCATCGATGGAGGCATAGGAGGTGTAGCCAGCATAGCCATGCTTCTCGCACCACTTGAGGCCCTTGGCATCATGCAGGCTCAGGGAGAGGGCCGCGTCCTCCAGCGCGAGGTTGAGGCGCGCCGCATCCGGAATTTCAGCCCGGTAAATGAGGGTGGGAAACAGGCTTTCGATAGCGCTTTTCATGGCTGTCCCTTAATCAGCTTGCGCCCTGCTGACAAGGGCGGGCGACAAGGGCAGCCCGGGGAGGGGCGGCAAATTGACTTCCTGGTATATACTGAATATAAGTTGGTATATATGGAGAATGCCATGACGTTCTATGTGAAAGACCCGGCAACCGACAGGGCGGTGCGCAAGCTTGCAAAACTCAGGGGCAAGACGCTGACCGAGACAATCCGCGAGGCGGTGGAAAAAGCCCTGGATGAACAGAAGCGCGAGAAGCGCCGCACATTTCTGGAGCGCATAAAGCCCATCCAGGACCGCATTGCCGAGTATCCCAAGACGGGCCTCGCCGCCGACAAGGCATTTTTTGACGAGCTTTCCGGCGACATCTGATGTTCCTGGATGCCTCAGCGATTGTCGCCATACTGCTCAGGGAAAGCGGCTGGGAAGCCCTGGCTTCGAAAGTGGATACCGAGCGGCAAAACCTTGCCTCGGCACTTTCCCGGTACGAAGCTGTATTGGGAATTGTCAGGAGCCAGGCGTGCGACATCGATGCCGCCAATGTCCTTGTGGGGCAATTCCTCGATCAGGCCAATGCCTCCGTCATAGCCATCGACGGTTCAGTAGGCGCCGAGGCAATAACGGCTTTTTCCCGCTTCGGCAGAGGCAGGCATAAAGCCGCATTGAACATGGGCGACTGTTTTTCCTATGCCTGTGCCAAGATTCACCGGGTGCCGCTCTTGTTCAAGGGCGACGACTTCATTCATACTGATATCAGTATCGCTTAAGGAAATGCCATGACATCGAAATCCAACCTCGTGATCAATCCGCAGCGGCTGTGGGACAGCCTGATGGAGACGGCCAAGTTCGGCGGCACGGCGAAGGGCGGGATCAAGCGGCTCACGGTCTCCGATGACGACAAGAAGGTGCGCGACTGGTTCAAGGCCCAGTGCGAGGCGCTGGGCTGCACGGTGCAGGTGGACAGCGTGGGCAACATGTTCGCCACAAGGCCCGGCAAGCGCAAGGACCTGCTACCGATTGCCCTGGGCTCGCATCTCGATACCCAGCCCACCGGCGGCAAGTTCGACGGCGTGCTGGGCGTGCTGGGGGCGCTTGAGGCGCTGCGCAGCCTGGCGGACATGGGCTATGAAACCAACGCGCCGCTGATGCTCGTCAACTGGACCAATGAGGAGGGCTCGCGCTTTGCCCCCGCCATGCTGTGTTCGGGGGTCTATGCCGGGGTGTTCACGCCGGAGTTTGCCTATTCGCGCGAGGACCGCGACGGCATCAAGCTTGGCGACGAGTTGAAGCGCATCGGCTATCTCGGTGCAGAGCCGGCGGGAAGCCACAAGTTCCAGGCGATGTTCGAGCTTCACATCGAGCAGGGCCCCATCCTCGAGGCGGAGGGAAAAATGATCGGTGTTGTCACCGGCGTGCAGGGCATGCGCTGGTATGAAGTGACGGTGCGCGGCCAGGAGTCCCA
>CAZRZB010000158.1:0-5682 GCA_964604435.1 uncultured Aestuariivirga sp.
AGGGCCGACAGCAGTTCATTGGAATAGGCGGTGATCTTCAGGAACCATTGCGCCAGCTCGCGCTTTTCAACGAGAGCGCCCGAGCGCCAGCCGCGCCCCTCGATCACCTGCTCATTGGCCAACACCGTGTTGTCCACCGGGTCCCAGTTGACGGTCGAAACCTTGCGTTCGACGAGGCCGGCGGCGAGGAAATCGATGAACATTTCTTGCTCGTGGCGGTAATAGGCGGGATCGCAGGTGGCGATTTCGCGGCTCCAGTCCAACGCCAGCCCCATGGACTTCAATTGCGCGCGCATGGCGGCGATGTTGTCATAGGTCCAGGATTTGGGGTGGACGCCGCGCTCAATCGCCGCATTCTCGGCCGGCATGCCGAATGCATCCCAGCCCATGGGGTGCAGCACATTGTAGCCGCAGGCACGGCGGAAGCGGGCGATCACGTCGCCCATCGTATAGTTGCGCACGTGGCCCATATGGATGCGCCCCGAGGGATAGGGAAACATCTCGAGCACGTAGTATTTCGGCTTCGACCGGTCCTCACGGGCCTCGAAGCAGCGGTTTTCGGTCCAGTAGCGCTGCCAGCGCGGCTCGGCATCGCGCGGATTGTAGCGTTCGGTCGTCAAGCGGCCGGTCCCCTTCTGTCTTCCGGTTGCGGATTGCAGGCTTGGCAGTACCAGTCCTTGAAAAGCCCCGCAAGCGCGGCCATAAGCGGGCACCTCCAGCTCCAAGGCCGCCATGTCCCATCCCGCTCTCGATGACGTCCGGCGCCGCATCCACGAAGCAGCGCTGGCGGCCGGACGCGATCCGGCCGGCATCACCCTGATCGCCGTCAGCAAGACATTTTCCGCCGCCAAAATCGAACCCGTGATTTCCGCCGGGCAACGGGTATTTGGTGAAAACCGGGTTCAGGAAGCCAGGGGCAAATGGCCGGAACTCAAACGCAAGGCGCCGGATCTGGAATTGCATCTGATAGGCCCCCTGCAAAGCAACAAGGCGGGTGAAGCGGTTGCCTTGTTCGATGCCATCCACACCATCGACCGGCCGAAAATCGCCGAGGCTATTGCCACCGAGATCGCCAGGCAGGGCCGGAGACCGCGGTTCTTCATCCAGGTCAATGTCGGCCGCGAGCCGCAAAAATCCGGCATCAATCCGGAAGAGACGGACGATTTCATCGCCCATTGCCGCGACCGGATCGGGCTCGCCATCGCCGGGCTGATGTGCATCCCGCCGCTGCATGAAGCGCCGCGCCGCCACTTCGAATTGTTGCGCGAAATCGCCCGCCGCAATGGGCTTTCCGGACTGAGCATGGGCATGAGCGGCGATTTCGAGGAAGCGATCAGCTGCGGCGCCACCCATGTGCGAGTGGGGTCGGCGATTTTTGGCGACCGCGCGGCGCGTTAGACGGTGCGATCGCCATGCGGGTCGTGGGGCCGCAGAGCGCCAGAATTTTTCGCATGTCTTTGAGAGTGACGGCGATGCAGCCCGCCGTCGGCCCGGCGCTGGAACCGGTCAGATGAAAGAATACGGCACTGCCCGCGCCCTGAATGCGAGGACACTCATTCTGGGAGAGGATGACGACGATGTCATACAATCCATCGTCACGGGCGATGGCTTCGTGGCTAGCTCCATAGGGCAGCCTGACCGGGCGATTGTAGTTGCGGTCGCCCGGGGCATCGCACCAGCCATCCGCCGGCCCGATCGGGTGCCGCGGCAAGGGCGATCGCGGAACCACAATGCGATCACTCCGGTAAAGAATCCGCCGGAGTGCGAAGCGGCCAACGGGTGTTGCACGGTCGCCTTCCCGCTTGCGATAGGTCATTCCGGAACGGCCAAGAAAACAGGGCACACTGAGGGATCCGGCCGTCAGAAGGCCGCAGACGGCTCGCGGGCTGATCGCGCGAACGTGAAGGCATGTGAGCATTTTCCTCACGGCGAGTTGTCTTGTGCGGCGGCTTTCAAAACGGCATTGCTCACCGTAACATCACTAAACCGGGCGGCAAGCCCCTGTTTTCGGGAACTCAGCCATGACCACGACCAAGAAGATCCTGATCGTCGACGACGACGACATGCTGCGTGACAGTCTCAAAGAGCAGTTCGCGCTGCATGACGAATTCACCGTTGCCGATGCGGCCAATGCCACCGCCGGCATCAAGGCCGCCAAGGCGGATCACGCCGATCTGGTGTTGCTCGACGTCAACCTACCCGATATGGACGGGCGGGAGGCTTGCAAGATCATGCGCCGCAACGGCTACAAGGGCCCGATCCTGATGTTGACCGGCCAGAGCTCCGATTCCGACACCATCCTCGGGCTTGATTCGGGCGCCAATGATTACATCACCAAGCCATTCCGCTTCGGCGTCCTTCTGGCCCGGGTCCGGGCGCATTTGCGCCAGCACGAGCAGAGTGAGGACGCAATCTTCAAGGTCGGCCCCTACACCTTCAAGCCCAGCGCCAAGATGCTCATCCGTGACGACAACAGGAAAATCCGGCTAACCGAGAAGGAAACCGCCATAATCAAGTTTCTCTA
Source organism: uncultured Aestuariivirga sp. (assembly GCA_964604435.1). Classification (GTDB taxonomy): domain Bacteria; phylum Pseudomonadota; class Alphaproteobacteria; order Rhizobiales; family Aestuariivirgaceae; genus Aestuariivirga. The sequence continues at coordinate 2,525 of CAZRZB010000158.1, forward strand.
CCGCGCCGGCGAACTGGTGGTGGGCCGCGATGTTCTCCTGCATGACGTGTGGGGTTACAACGCGGGGGTCACCACCCACACGCTGGAGACCCACATCTACCGGCTGCGGCAGAAGATCGAGCGCGATCCGGGCCATGCCGAAATTCTCGTCACCGAAGGCGGCGGCTACAAGCTCGTCCCTTGATCTTGCCGGCCATTCGGATTCTTATGCGAATGGCTGGAGAATCGGGGCGGCGGGCCATTGGGACGGATTTTCACGGATAGTTTGAGATGAGCGTCCGGGCGGACACGGAAACTCTGCGTAACATACCGATCTTCGCGGAGTGCGATCCCGTCCCTCTGCAGGTGATCGCGTTTGCCGCCGAACGGCAGCATTTTGCCGCCGGAGAAAATCTTCTCATCCAGGGCGAGACCGGCTTGGCCGCCTATCTGATCTTGAGCGGCCGGGCCGAAATCAGGGCCGGCAAGGGGGCCCAGAACGAGATCATCGGTCATGCCGAGCCGGGCACGTTCCTAGGCGAGGTCGCGATGATTGGCAAGACACCCTGTTCGGTCAGCGCCGTTGCTGTCGGTCCGCTGGTTGCGGCCAGGATCGACCGCAAACTTTTTCTGAGAGTTGCCGACGAGTATCCGGAATTCGGCGCCGCCGTGTTCAAGGCTTTGGCCGGCAAGCTTGATGTCTCGCTCAGCGAATTCAATTCCGCCCGCGACATGCTCGATCGGGCCAAGTCCTTCCTAGACCTGTAAGTCGAAGGTGGCCATGACGGGAACATGGTCGGAGGGCTGCTTCCAGCCGCGTGCCTCACGTAAGACGTCGATTCGGCCACACAGTGGAGCAAGGCCCGGCGTCGACCAGATATGGTCGAGACGGCGGCCGCGGTTGCTCGCCGCCCAGTCCTTGGCGCGATAGCTCAACCACGTATAGAGCTTTTCGGTTTCCGGCACATGCTGGCGCATCAGATCGACCCAGCGACCAGCCTTCTGCATCCGTATCAAGCCTTGGGTTTCGACGGGCGTGTGGCTGACAACCTTGAGAAGCTCCTTGTGCGACCAGACATCGTGCTCCAATGGCGCGATATTGAGATCGCCGACTGCCACGCCGTGGTGACCCTTGGGCACGCAGCCATCCGCGAACCAGCTCTCAAGCTCAGCGAGAAACTGCAGCTTGTGGGCGAATTTGTCGTTAATCGCGGGATCCGGCTCGTCGCCGCCGGCGGGGACATAGAGGTTGTGGATGGTCAGTGGCTTACGGCCTTCGACGGCCACGGAAATGTGCCGGCAGTCATCCTTGCCGCAGAATTTCTTCACTGCCTGCGTGAGTAGCGGCAGCCGGGAAACGATGGCTACGCCATGGTAGCCCTTCTGGCCGGATTCAGCGATATGGGAATAACCAAGCGACTTGATCGGTCCTGACGGGAACTGGCCTTGCGGGCATTTGGTTTCCTGGAGACAGAGGACATCGGGTTGCCAGCGCCGTAGCAGGTCCGTCACCAGATCGATGCGCAGGCGGACGGAATTGATATTCCAGGTGGCGATCTTGAGTTTCATCGGAGGTGAATGGCACAGCCCGGCGCGCCGAGGCAAGCATGGGAAATAAGATGGGCGCCCGGCCGGGGAACCGGGCGCCCACGCGCCGAACGCGCAATTCACGCCGGGAGGGGAAACCGGCGTCCATGACGGCTGCGGCAGGGCGCTTGAGCGGGGGCAAAATGGCCCGTGCCGCCTACCAGCCATTCATGATTTGTTAAGCTGGAAATTACGTGTCCGAATTTCAATAGGCCGCGTTGGCATCACGAAGACTTTATCTAGGTCTAGCGCGAGTCGCGCTGCTTCCGGTCGATCTTGACGACGAAAAGCTGCGGGTCCGGATCGATCCCAGCCACAATGTTTTCAAGCGAAACGGTGGTCTGGCGTCCCTTGCTGTCGACGACAATCCACTGCCGCAGGGACTGACGATTTCGGTCGAACACAAGGATCAGTTTGCCACCAAGCGTGTCGCCCCTGTCCTCAAGAGTGAGGGTGGCGAGGCCATCGGCCTCTTCGTAGGCCAGAATATTAGTATCCCGGATCAGATCGACACCCTGGTTCAGCACTAGGCGCAATGGCGTCTGCGACAGGGGATATTGGTCGCCCTTTTCCTTCTTGCGGTTTTTCACCGTCAGCCACGTCCCGTCGGCGACGATCAGAAAGGGGTTCGGAGGGGCATATTCGAAACGCATCTTGCCGGGCTTGCTGATATAGAAGATGCCCTTCGACATCTTGCCCTTGGGGCTGATCTGAGTGAAATCGCCCTGCAGTGTAGTGAAACCATTGATATAAGAGCCGATTTCCTGAATCGAGGCAGTCTGTCCGGGGGTCAGCTCGATCGATTTGGCGGCAGAGGCCTGGGCGGCGATGGAGAGCATCATGCCCATGAACAGGAGGGCGAACCGGGTCAGCCTTGTAGCCTTTTCCATCATGTTGGATCCTTGTCTTGGTGAATGCGGTAAAGGCATAAACTGGCCGTTTTGAGGCGGGCTAGACCCGTGCGCTGTCTCCCGGCACCAGGATTTCGCGCTTGCCTGTGGCATTGGCGGCAGAAATAAGTCCCTCTTTCTCCATCCGCTCGATCAGGCTGGCCGCCTTGTTGTAACCCACCTGCAGGCGGCGCTGGACATAGCTGGTCGAGACCTTCTTGTCGCGCAGGACGACCGCCACGGCCTGATCGTAAAGTTCATCGCCCGAACCGCCAGCCTCGCCGGCTGACATGGCACCGGGTTCACCGAAGCTTCCATCCTCGGTTTCCTCGGTGACGGCGTCGACATATTCCGGGCTGCCCTGGGACTTGAGATGGTCGACGATCTTTTCTACTTCGTTGTCGGAGACGAAGGGGCCGTGCAGACGTGAGATGCGCCCGCCGCCCGCCATATAAAGCATGTCGCCCTGGCCGAGGAGCTGTTCGGCGCCCTGCTCGCCCAGAATAGTACGGCTGTCGATCTTGGAGGTGACCTGGAAGGAGATCCGGGTCGGGAAGTTGGCCTTGATGGTGCCGGTGATGACGTCGACCGACGGCCGCTGGGTGGCCATGATCACATGGATACCGGCGGCACGGGCCATTTGGGCGAGACGCTGCACCGCGCCTTCGATGTCCTTGCCGGCCACCATCATCAGGTCGGCCA
>CAZRZB010000159.1:0-5676 GCA_964604435.1 uncultured Aestuariivirga sp.
CAGCGTCATCGCCAACGCGCTCAGGCTGCGCCACGCGGCGATGGGGGATGATTGAGAAATAGGTGGCGTCCAGCCACCCTCATCCTGAGGTGCTCTGCGCAGTAGAGCCTCGAAGGGTGATGGACGCGGCGAGAGATGCTTCGAGGCTCGCGTTGCTCGCGCCTCAGCATGAGGATTTAGACAGTTACCCTCACCCTGAGGCGCTCTGCGCAGCAGAGCCTCGAAGGGCTGGCAGCGGCGAAACAGATGCTTCGAGGCCCGGCTGCGCCGTGCACCTCAGCATGAGGGATGATAGGTCGGCTGGCATGAGTTTTTATTTCCATATTTCCGGAAATACAGTTGACAGCAAAACCCCGGCGGCATAAATCATGGCCCATGCTGCAGAGAAGCACCGTTGCCACCCGCGTTGAAGAGGCCGCCCAGCGGCTTGAGGCGCTGGGGAACCCGACGCGCCTTGCGGTGTTCCGCCTGCTGGTGCGGGCGGGCGAGGCGGGGCTGGCGGTGGGGCAGTTGCAGAAGCGCCTGAAACTTCCGGGCTCGACCCTGTCGCATCACCTGCGGACCCTCATCGCGGTTGGCCTGGTCTCCCAGGAGCGGCAGGGCACCACGCTCATGTGCCGGGCCGATTACCGGGCGATGCGCGGCCTGGTTTCGTTTCTCGTTGATGAATGCTGCGCCGATGCCGCCTCTTGCGGGCCCGCGGCGAAGGTGGCGTGACGGAATTTTCGCAGCGGACATTTCACTCTTTCCGGAAGGACAAAAGCCATGAACTTCGCAGTCAAGCCGATTTTGCCGGTGGCGGTCATCGGGGCAGGGCCAGTGGGGCTGGCAGCCGCCGCCCATCTCGCGGAGCGCGGCCTGCCGTTCGTGCTGCTTGAAGCGGGCGGGGAAGTGGCGGCGGCGATGCGGCAATGGGGCCATGTCACCTTCTTTTCGCCCTGGCGCTTCAATGTCGACAGCGCGGCGGAACGCCTGCTGAAGGAAACCGGATGGCTGATGCCCGATCCGGAACGCGATCCCTCGGGTCGGGAACTGATCGACAGTTATCTGGCGCCGCTTGCCGGATTGCCCGCAATCGCCCCCCATATCCGCTACGGCGCGCGGGTGATGGCGGTGACGCGGCAGGGCATGGACCGGGTGCCCTCGCAAGGGCGCGAGCACCGGCCCTTCGAGCTTTCCATCGCGGGGGCGGATGGCAAAATCGAGCGGCTGACGGCCAGCGCGGTGATCGATGCCTCGGGCACCTGGACGGCGCCCAATCCGGCCGGGGCCAACGGCATTCCGGCGGTTGGCGAAAAGGCAAGTGCGGCACGCATCAGCACCGGGATTCCCGACGTGCTCGGCACGGCGCGCCAGCGCTACGCCGGAAAGCGGGTGGTGGTGATCGGCTCCGGCCATTCGGCGATGGATTCGATTCTCAATCTCGTGCGGCTCAAAGGCCAGGCGCCGACCACCGAAATCATCTGGGCGATGCGTTCGCAGCCGACTGACAAAATGTTCGGCGGCGGGGCGGCTGACCAGTTGGCCAATCGCGGGGCCCTGGGCAGCCGCGCCAAGGCCGCCGTCAGCAAGGGGCTGGTGACGGTGGAGGCGCCCTTCCGGGTGCGAAGCTTTGCGCTCACCGGCGATGCCATCGAGATCACCGATGAGACGGGCCGGAAGATCAGCGCCGACGAGGTGATCGTGGCCACCGGCTTCCGCCCGGATTTTTCCATGCTGAGCGAGATCCGGCTTGACCTGCATCCGTGGCTTGAGTGCGCCCGCACCCTGGGCCCGTTGATCGATCCCAACGAACATAGCTGCGGGGATGTGCCGCCGCATGGCGTGCGGGAACTGGCCCAGCCGGAAAACAACTTCTTTATTGTGGGCATGAAAAGCTATGGCCGGGCGCCAACCTTCCTGATGGCCACCGGCTACGAGCAGGTGCGGTCTATCGTGGCCGCCCTGGCCGGCGACATGGCGGCCGCCCTGGATACGCAACTTGTTCTGCCGCAGACCGGGGTTTGTGAAGGCCTGGGCCACGCCGAGGAGGGCGGCTGTTGCGGCGGCCCTTCGACGGCCCGCGCCGATGCCTGCTGCGGTTCCGATGCCGTGGCCAAGGATGAAGGCAAGTCCGGCTGCGGCTGCGCGGCGGCCGGAGCCCGCGGATGAAATTTCGCTGGGGCCTGGTGCTGCCGCTGGCGGTGGCGCAGCTCGTTTCCTGGGGTTCGCTCTACTATGCCTTCGCGGTGATCGCCGGGCCGATGGGCCGCGAGATGGGCTGGTCAAGCCCGGCCATCAACGGGGCGCTCTCGGCGGGCCTTGCGGCCACCGGGCTTGCCTCGTTCTTCGCGGGCCGGGTGATTGATGCCCATGGCGGGCGGCTGCTGATGACGGCGGGATCGGTTGCCGCCGCCCTGCTGCTCGTGGCCTGGTCGCAGGTGACTGAGCTCTGGCAGCTTTATGCCGTGTGGATTGCCATGGGCGTTGCGTTCTCCTGTGTGCTCTATGAGCCGGTGTTCGCGGTCATGGCGCGGGAACTGCGCGACGACTACCGGCGTGGCATCATCACCATCACCCTGCTGGGCGGCCTGGCCAGCACCGCCTTCATTCCCTTCACCCAGTATCTCGTCGATGTCACGGACTGGCGCCGGGCGCTGCTGGCGCTTGCCGTCCTCCAGGTTCCCTTCGGCATTCTCATCCACTGGTTCGTGCTGCGCCATTCCAGGGAGCGGGTTATGGCGGCGAAGGAGGCGCTGCCGCCGCGGCGGGTGCGCAAGGCGCTGGCCACGCCGGTGTTCTGGTTCCTGGCGCTGAGCTACGGGGCCCATGCCTTCATGTTCACCGGCCTCACCTTCCACATCATTCCGCTGCTCACGGAGCGCGGCTTCGCCCTGCCGGCAATCATCGCGGCCTACACCTTCGTCGGGCCCTTCCAGGTGATCGGGCGCATCGTGGTGTTTGCCCTTGAGAAGAAAATCAACGTCATGCTGGCGGGACTCATCGCCACGTCGCTGCCGGTGGTGGGCCTTGCCCTGCTGGTCATGGCCCAGCCCGGCTCGTGGCTCATCTACTGCTTTGCCATCTTCTACGGCGCGGGCATGGGCATCAAGACCATCGTGCAGGCCACGGCGGCCCCTGAGTTCCTCGGGCGCGAGGGCTATGGCGCGCTGCAGGGAACCTTCGCCGGCATCAACAACGCCATCCAGGCGGCCACCCCCTTTGCGCTTGCCCTGCTGTGGCAGGTGCTGGGCGGCTACAACCAGGTGATCTGGATCCTCTTCGGCAGTGCCGCACTCTCGGCGCTGGCCTTCGTGGGCGCCCTCATGGTTCGCCCGAAAGCGTCTGTTTCACCGGTCTGAGGGCAGGGCTGCCGGCTGTTCCTGCAAGCCAAGCGGAATTTGCCATCACGCGGCTTAGCCCTTAGACTTTTCCAAACCGGGGCAATTGGCGCAACTCAGCTTCGCAGGAGATGTCGATGGATTGGAACTGGGTCAACATCGCCGCCATGGCGACGGTCATTGGGGTGATCGGCGGTATCGTTTCGGTGATCTTTCTTGTCTATGAGGTCCGGCACAACACGAAGGCAATCGAGGGCACAACGGTGCAGTCTCTCATGGGCCTTGAGCGCGAGGTCTTCGGCCTGCTTATCGACAACGCCGAGCTTTTCGTGCGCGGAAGCAAGTCCACGTCGCGGCTCTCGGCCAGGGACAGGTTCAAGTTCGAGAAAATTGTCGCCACCTATATGTCGCTGGTCTACAGCGCCTTCGTCCAGTTCAACCGGGATCTCATTACCGAAGAGGTCTGGGAGGCTTACATGATGGCCATCAAGCGGGAGACGCGCGGGCCCGGATTTGCCGAAGGCTGGAACAGGATAAAGGAAAGCTATCCCGCGAGTTTCCGGACAACGATTGACAGCGCACAGGTGGCCTGGCGGCGGGAAGAGGCGGCAGTCGCCACATCCTGAAGATGGCGTTTCCCCTGGCTGGATGCACACCGCCCCGGGCTACCGGCCAAAACTCACATAGACCTTCCGCAAGGTTTCGCTGACCCGCCAGGTTGTTCGGTCGCCGGCGCGCAGGAAGCCGACACAGCCGGGTGCCAGGTCAAGTGTGGGACCGCCTTCGACCGACACGCGGGCGCTGCCTTTCAGGACAACGAACATCTCCTCGGCCTCGACATCGGAGACAGTGCCGGGGGTTATTTCCCACACGCCCATGCGCGCCCGGCCATCGGGCGAGGTCTCGAGTGCCGCATGGAAGGTCTGCGGCTGGCCCTCCAGGATTGTTTCCGCCGCCAGCGTCAGGGGCTGCAGCGGCAGTGTCATGGCATTGGCCAGATGGGCGGGGGATACTCGTGTCAAATCATACCTCCAGTTGTCCTTATCGCAGGCCGGCAACGGCGCAGCCCGGAAGGAAACCCGGAGCCCCGCAGCCTTATCAGCTTGAAAACGCCTGCCATCACCGGCAATCATTGCGCAATATGCCCTCACTGGCGAGTCTCAAGCGATTTCCGGCAGGGACAAGGGGACCACTGTTCTTGGGGAGGCCGCGATGGCGCGCGATCCACGTTACGACATTCTGTTCGAGCCGGTGCGGATGGGGCCGGTCACCGCCAAGAACCGGTTTTTCCAGGTGCCCCATTGCAATGGCATGGGGATGAGCTTTCCCAGTTCGATGATCGCCATGCGCCGGATGAAGGCCGAGGGCGGCTGGGCGGTGGTCTGTACCGAGGAGACCGACATCCATCCCAGCGGCGACATGTCGCCGCTGGTCGAGGGGCGCCTGTGGGACGACCGCGACATCCCGGTTTTCGCGCGCATGAACGAGGCCATCCATTTGCACGGGGCGCTGGCGGGCATTGAGCTTACCCACACGGGGCCGCGCGATGCCTGCCTCTACAGCCGTGAAGTGCCCCTGTCCGTCACCCATACCCCGGTTCATGCCGGCGACTATCCGGTGCAAGCCCGCGCCATGGACCGGACGGACATCGGCAATTACCGGCGCTGGCACCGCGAGGCGGCGGTGCGGGCCAAGCGCGCGGGGTTTGACGTCATCTATGTCTATTGCCATGCGGGCAGTTCGCTGGCCGGCGATTTCCTCTCGCGCGGACGCAACGACCGCAGCGACGAATATGGCGGGAACCTGGAAAACCGGGTGCGGCTGCTGCGTGAAGTCCTGCAGGATACCCACGAGGCGGTTGGCGATTCTTGCGCCGTGGTCCTGCGCTATGTTGTCGATGACCAGATGGGGCTCGATGGCAAGGCCGACATGGAAGAATCCCGCCAGATCGTTGCGATGCTGGCGGAGGTTCCCGATGTCTGGGACGTCAATGTGCGCGAATGGCGGCGGGATTCCATCCCGTCGCGGTTCGGGCCGGAGGGCTCCCAGGAAGAATTCATCAGCTTCGTGAAAAAGCTGACGACGAAACCGGTCGTCGGCGTCGGGCGCTTCACCTCGCCGGACACCATGGTCTCGCAAGTCAGGCGCGGCATTGTCGATTTCATCGGCGCGGCGCGGCCCTCGATCGCCGATCCGTTCCTGCCGCGCAAGATCGAGGAGGGGCGCATTGACGACATCCGCGAATGCATCGGCTGCAACATGTGCGTCTCGTCGGATTTCACCATGGTGCCGATGCGCTGCACGCAAAATCCGACGATCGGCGAGGAATGGCGCAGGGACTGGCACCCCGAGATCA
>CAZRZB010000160.1:0-5655 GCA_964604435.1 uncultured Aestuariivirga sp.
GCAAGGCGCCCTCCAGTGTCCTTACAAGAACAAAGCGGGCTTCGTTCCAGAGTGGAACGATCACCAGCGTGTCTCTGGCAGTCATGTCCTCGGGTTCGGCATCCCGCGCCAAAGCCAGCAACACACGACGGATCGCGGCATTGCGCGAGTCGTCGGCAAGGAAAAGCTTCCCATCGGCGCGCAAGCGACTGCGGTCACGGATGACCAGCGTCTCGGCGGGCACGTCAGCAACCTTGAGCATGAGCTTCCAGTGGCGGCCGGCATCGTCGGCGACAAAGACGCTGAAGATTGGCTTGTCAGTATTCGGCTTGAGATAAGCTGCGCCGGTCTCTTTGTCCGGGGTGACGAGAAACTCGCCCTCGACGCCCTGAATGCGGCGAATCTTGCGGCCTTCGACACGGATAAGGTTGGGCTCGCTGCGCGACACGGTGGCGGTCAACCCGTCATCCGGGCTGCCATCAAGATATTGCCCGGAAAAAGCCGGGGCAGAGATGCTACCGAGGAGCAGCGCCAGTGCCATTGCCGGCACCAAACGGATCCTGGCCACTGGTTTCTTTGAACTCTGATACATGGAGTCTCCCGTTGAGATATTGAAAGCCGACGACGTAAGTGGTCTGCTTCTCTGAGGCTTTCTTGTCCCCGACCCAGGTCAGGAGAACGCCGGCAAGCGCCACTTTCATGGCCGCCTCGTCCGGTATCACCGATTGCGGCGAGAACTGGGTCGAGGCGTTGTTCCTGCGGATGAATTCTGTACGCGCGCCATACTCGGCCTGAAGGCGCCCGTATTCGCTCGGGGCGGCATATCTCAGGAACAGGTTCTTCTGGTGCTCAGCCACATGCGGTGTCACATTGAGGGCAAGCCCCGCATACCAGTAAGCCATTTCCTGCAGGTACTCTGCGGAGACTTTCTGGCCGCTGACCCAGAATGTCTTGTGTACCTCGGGAGGCACCAGAATGGTTCTCTCCGAACCCGCCACGCTGAGCGATGCACCGGCGTTGGCGAGCAAGGCCAGCACGAGACCGCCAACAGCGATACGCATGAACAAAATTTCTGCGCGCTGGTTGTCCCGTTCGGCGGTAAATTTGCTGAACTTCATTGGTCACCCCAGGAAGTAGCGATGATGAGATGGCGGGGTCGCGCGGGCGCGAATCACGATCCAACTCGGCAGCCACCAATAAAGCGCATGCAATGCGAACTTCGGGTGCTTCCCGGTCTTGAGACGGCCGTATTGCCAGGCTACCAGCCCCCCGAAAACCATTCCCGCCAGCATGGCGCCGGAGATCACCCCCATCCCCATGAGCAACAGGAACAGGATGGCCTGATCGAAGTCCCACCACATGAAGCGCTCCTGCGCTTCAAGGGATTTCGGGATATAGCCGGTTTCGTCCATGTCACACTCCCCAGCGTAAAAGCTTGAGCGCTCAGATCGTCGCGGTCAGGATGCCTGACGCAATGGTTGGCGCGTATTGCAGAAACACGGCGAAACCGATGCCGGACAGAATGGCGATGGGATTCAGCCGCGCCAGCGAGAACAGCGCGCCGAGGCCAATGGCAGCCACCGCTGCGGCTTTGCCGAAGTAGCCCTGCACCAGACCAGTCAACCATGTGTAGAGGCTCTGGAATTCGGTTCCTGTAGTGCCCGCCATTGCGCCGGTGGCGGCGGTCAGCAGGACGAGCGCCAGCGCGCCCATGATCAAATTACGTTTGCTTTGCATCGCTATTCCCTTTCAGATCGACAAAACACTTGATGAGCCATCCCATTCCGAGACCGACCGAGATGCCTCCCAGATGGGCTTCGAATCCATTTTCGATGGGCGATCCGGGGGCAAGGATACCGATGGCGATGAATCCGCCGGCGATGACCACATCCCGGATGAAGCCTTTGTTGTGTGGTAATTTCACTTTATTGCGCTCCCTTGCTGTTGCTGACCGCGTCTTGCCGGATGACAAGGCGCACCTCGACGCGCCGGTTGTTCCGGCGTGCCGTTTCGGTGGGCGACGTATCGAGGTAACAGCACAATCCCTCGGCACGAACCACCACTTCTGCTGCGACTCCCTCTTTAAGGAGCCATGAACGGACGAATTCGGCGCGCTGCCGGGCAAGTCTGTCGTTGTAGGCCTTGCCGCCTATGTCGTCAGTTCTGCCTTCAAGCTCGATACGCTTGGCGTGTACGGCAATGGCCGCGAGGCGATTGAGTGCCAGTCGCCCGTCGGTGGAGGGAGCATTCTTTGCAAACTCGAAAAGAACAGTTGCCGTTACCGTCTCATCGCTTGGGACGGCGGGAGGTTCAACCTTGGGAACCTCGGCAATGGGAGGCGGCGCTTCTTTCGGTGCGAGGGGAAGTACAACTACCGCCAAAGTCTTGCGCGTGGGTGTCGGGCAGTCTTTGCCGCTGCATGTTTTGAACTGGCGATCAATCCATGCGATGCTGTCTTGCGCTCTTGGCATCAGGCTCGACGGAGGCGTACTTGCGCAGCCAATCAGGATCAAGGCTATGGACGGAAGAGCAGCAAGGTATTTCAGGGTCACCATACCTTGGCCTTCGCGGCAACCCGGCGGGCATAGGCCGCGCGCTTTTCCGGTGAGCGGGCGTTATATGCCCCGACCGCATCCCAGCCGTAACCGAGACGGCTAATGTTTTGCGCGAGTATCCACGCACCGACATGCGTGTTGACGCAGGGATCGAACAACTGGTTCCGGCCAATACCATAGGACGCCAGCACCCCAAGCCAGCGACTGTTGATCTGCATATGCCCAATGTCTTCCGATCCGTTGCGGTTGCGGTTGCGCGCGGCAGGATTGGAGCCGGACTCGACGGCAGAGATAGCCTTGAGCAGTGACGGGGCAATGCCATACCGGATTCCCGCTTGTTCAAAGCAGGAGGCCTGGCATGAAAATGCCATTGGCAAAATGAGGAGGATGAAGAAGAGGCGAGTCATGGCTGCCATGGTAGGAAGCCAGACCGGTGCTGCGGGATTGAAATGTGACTTTTACGGACGCATTTCGGCGGCCTTTGCCGCTTGTCTTGGGCTTGGGTGGCGAGTCAGAGCGAAAGTTGTTACTCGATCCAAGAAACGATGGAACCTATTCCCCGTTTGCATACGTTACTCGACATAAAGTAAATAGTTCTGCATACAATCGGGGAGCTACAACCGCTTTTGTAGATTGCTCACACAGCCACAGCGAACAAAGGAATGCAGGAATTTCTGGAAAACAGCTTGACTATGGGCGCTGGCTGCCTCGCTCGACAGGCACCGCCGTTTGTTCTTGCAGAAGGCGAGTGATGAGATTGGCGAAGGGCTCCACATTGCCATAGGTGCTCGCCTGCTCCAGCGCTGTCAGATATTCGTTCCTGCTCTGTACGGTGATGATAGTCCATGCATAGCCGCCCGTCGCCAACAGGTAGTTCATCAGGAATCGTCCCAGACGGCCATTTCCGTCCATATAGGGATGGATGAACACAAAAACAAAATGACCCAGCACAGCCCGAACACCGGCATGCGCTTCGTTGGCGATCAACTCCATCAAGGCAGGCATGCAATCGCGGACGGCCTCCGATGCCGGGGGGACATGGAGCGCATTGCGGATGAATACCTGGCTGCTCCGGTAACCGGCCAGATCGGCAGGCTTGAGAATACCGGCTGTCACGCTCGGTGAAAACAGTGCCAAATGCCACTGGGAGAAATACTTCTTCAGAAGTACCCCGGAAGACGGCCCGCTCACCATGGATTCACGAATCAGTTCAACCACCTTCTTGTGAGTTTCAAAATACCCTTTAGCGGCCATGGCATCCCGTGTATTTTGATCCTGCGGGTTGGTCAATGGGCTCCAATCGCCCTGCATCACCTTCTGGATGAGTTCGTCAGTAACCCGGTAGCCTTCGATGGAGAGTGAGTGATAGGCATCGGCCACATACCGCGCTTCGATGTCGCGGATGATTTGGTCGATGTTGCCGATTTCATGATGCGGTACGTTATCGAACCGGGCGATCACCACCTCGCGCATACATGACCACATTGCCCTGATTCTTTGCACATAGGGCGACTCTTCCAGACGGCCTTCGATATTGACCAGCGGAACCTCAAACGGATTTCCCAGAGCAACCTTGTAGTCCGCAGCCTTCATTGCGGCCACCAGTTGCCCGGCATCGTCCTCGCGCCCCACGGCTGCAAGCGCCCCGGCAAGACGGCCAGCCACGACGCTATTGCCGCCGTCGAGCAGCAGTCCGATCAGCATTGGGGCATCCAGACGCCGCAAGACAATTTGCGCCGCAAGCGGGTGCAAGGTAAAGAATGTCGGGCCAACTTTTACCAGCGCCTCTTCAAGCGGCAACAAGCGCAGCCCGGAAGCGCTTTCCACGGCATCAGCGGATAACGATTCCGGTTGGACCCGATAAAGAAACACCGAGCAACCATGAGGCAGCTTGATGACTTGGTTGTTCGCCTTGGGGGCGTGAACCTGAATCTGCTTGAGCACGCCGGTATGCCCGCTTTGCTTGAGCAGCGACAATTCCGGAGGAACCTGCCACAGCTTGCCGAAGCGCGAATTGGCGTAAGCTGCGACAAACGCCTCCATGTGAGCGTACCACTGCGTAGAATCACCGGTGTCTTCGGATGGGTTATTGGAGAGATACCAACCGCCGATGACCATTTGTAAAAATCCCGCCTTGATGAGCCGTTCTCGATGCGTCCGGGTCAATTCCGGGTGAGTCGATGCTTCGACGACAACGACCCCACGATCCTGTAGATTTTTCAGAATCGCGAGGGAAGCTGCAAGCTTTTCGTTCGGTGTGGCCATTTTCCGGATACTCGTTTGGAAGAATTTTTCTAGTTTCGCGCCTCACTATCACTCTATTTTAGCGATATGTCAATGCTCTACTATAATGCTTTATTCCATCTATACTTTTGCCCAGCATATCTATCCCACTTACAACCGCTTCTGCAGATTGCTCACCCACAGCCACAGCGAACATGAGATCAGGACTATCAAGGTGGGGGCCAGCAGCGATGGCATCGGCACCGGAACGATGACCCATCCAGCGAGTCCAGCCAGCACAATCCACATCACCCGGACGCCGAGCTTGTGACGAATCGGGCTTTGGGCAACAAAAGAGTACTTCCGGATTTCCCGGACAAAGTGCCCGTCCAGATAGGCTGCCAGCATGACGGGTGTTCCCGGCAGCAGCCATCCCATTAGCACTTGCAACCGGTAAGCGATCAACCCAAGCCATAACCAGGTTGCCATGATCCGATCCTGCGTCCAGCGGCTGAAGGATAAATTTCCCAGCTGCCCCTCTCCCATCGCTTGAGCATCACGGATGTAACCTTTAAAAACTCCTGCAAGCGACGTTTGCAGCTCATCAGTTACCCGGCCATAGACAGCACTCTCGCTATTGCCCGCGATGGCATACACCTGAGTGCGTTCCTCCATCCATGCGCTCCGAATCACGGCGGGCGGAATAAACACCCACACCGCCACAATCAGGATGAACAGCGTGATGGCGAGAAAAGTGCTCCAGCCAGAATCGGACTTGTTGGTCATTACTCACCGGTCAACAAGATTGGGATGCGGCCTTTAAGCGTTCGGCCGCCCGACAGCCGCGCGATGAAATGGAGCGGCGGCAACTCCCCCAGCATCGCCGCCGGAAATAGTT
>CAZRZB010000161.1:0-5648 GCA_964604435.1 uncultured Aestuariivirga sp.
CCGTCGAATGCGTCGGCGATTTTGCCACCTTCATCAGCCGCATCCGCGAGGATTCCACCATTGAAAACGGCCTCAATCTCTGGGTCGTCTCCGACAACCTGCGCAAGGGTGCCGCCCTCAACACCGTGCAGATCGCCGAATGCCTCATCAATCGTGGATTGCTGAAGAAAGCGGCCTGAGCAAACCTTATGGCCCGCTGGGTCGCTATCTTCGATGATGATCCCAAGGCCCTCAGGGTACGCGAGGATCATCACGAAGCGCATTTTAAGTACTTGGCACTTCACGCCGAAAAGATACTCATTGCCGGTGGTTTGCGGCCCGAACCAGGCGGCACGTTTTGCGGTGGCCTTTGGGTGATTGAAATCGAAAGCCGCGAGGAAGCGGTCCGGCTCTGCGAGGACGATCCCTATTTCCGGCTTGGCCTAAGAACCGGCTACCAAATCTATTCGTGGGGCAAAGCCCCTGTCTATGGTGACGTGATCTTGTAGAACAGGACCGGGCGCAAACTGCCCGGTCCTGCCACTTCTGCCGCCGTTACTTACATTTTTGGCAAGAAAACCTTGTCAACCACATGGATCATGCCGTTTAATTGCTCGCCATCGGCAATTGTCACGTTGGCAACGCCGCCGGTTTCATCGGTGACCGTCACCTTGTCGCCACCAAGCTTCAGCACGAGGTCGCAGCCGCCAATGGCTTTCACCTTTTGCATGCCGCCATCGTCCTTGACCATCTTCATGACCGCATCGGAAATCGCCTTGGCGCCAGCCACATGGCAGGTGAGAACCTTGGTCAGTGTGGCCGTGGCTTCCGGCTTCAGAAGGCCGTCAACCGTGCCGGCGGACAAAGCGGCAAAGGCTTTGTTGGTGGGAGCAAACACGGTGAAGGGGCCAGCACCCTGCAGGGTGTCAGCCAGGCCAGCGGCTTTGACGGCGGCCACCAGCGTCGTGTGATCCTTGGAATTAACCGCATTTTGAATGATGTTCTTGGCGGGGAACATTTCAGCGCCGCCAACCACATGCCGGCAAAAGCTGAAGAGGCACCGAGACCTGAGATCAGCGCGAGTGCAGTAAGTGAAGATTTGAACATGGAGTTCTTCTGATTGACAGGCGTTGCTTAACCAACGCTGGCAGGAACGGGAGGAGTCCAGACATGGTTGCAGGACAGTAAAAATGCTTTTGTGATCAGCCGTGATCGTCCGCTTTACCTCAACGCAATCACCTTCCAGGGCATGATCGTCGCGCATTGGATCATGCGCCGAGGGGCCCTCATCCGCCCTGTCGGGCTCCTTTACCAAGTGTTTCAACTAAAACGAAAGCGCCCTAGTCTCTATGCAAACATGATGCGATAATTTCCCGGATTGGCTTGGGAGAAAAATTTGGGGAAAGTCGCGTTAATCTTTTCAATGTCGCTGGATGGCTATGTCGCCGGCCCCGGCGTCAGCACGGAGCATGCCATGGGTGTCGGCGGCGACCGGCTTCACAAGTGGATGTTCGAGGTCGGCCCGGAAAGCCAGATCGACATGGGAATGGCAAGGGGGCTTCTGGCAAGGGTCGGGGCGGTCGTCCTCGGCAAGCGCACCTTCGACGTGGGCCTCCGGCATTGGGACGACACCCCCTATCCGGCGCCGAGTTTCGTTGTTACCCATGAAAGGCGCGACAGGCTTGAAATGAAGAGCGCCGCATTCACCTTCGTGAACGATGGTCTGCACAGCGCCCTTGAACAGGCCCAGGCCGCGGCTGCCGCAAAGATTGTCGTGGTCATGGGTGCAGGCATTGCCCAGCAGATGCTGAAAGACAGGCTCGTGGATGAAATTCACATCCAGCTGGTCCCCGTGCTGCTTGGCGGCGGCGTTCGCCTGTTCGACAAATTCGGCGAAGCGTCCATTGAACTCAGCTGTGAGCGCGCGGTCAACTCCCCCCACATCACCCATCTGAAATACCGGGTCGCCAAGTAGTCAGGAGTTGGCGGCAACGCCCCCCGTGGCCGCGCCGATAACGCGCCCGGCCTTGCCTTCCTGCAGGAGCGCCACCCAGCCCTTGCAGTCCTCTGGAATCACGCTGCTCCTGGGCAATACGATTTTCGCAGCTTCGCCATGCCACATGTCGGCGGGAACCATTTTACGCACCACGTTGTGATAGTCGATTGTCTTCCCCGCATTCTTGCCCTTCCCGATCTCGGCGGTAACGAGCGGGACAAAGGCCATGAACCACAAGGTCGCTTCTGCCGTGGCATCGCCCGCGGCAATCTCGATCACCAGATCAGTCGCGTTGTCCGCCATCGCAAGGTCAACCCAGCGCCCCGGATTTTCGGTTAACGCTGCATCAATGGCGGCGGAGACCGCCGGGCGCAGGCTTCCCACATAGTGCTTGCCGCCATTGATGACCACCTGCGGCGTATAGACATCGCTGTCGCCCCGCGACTTGGCATAGTCATATTGGCGCTGCGAGTATTCAGGCTCCCCAAGCGTGTCGCGCCAGCCCAGATAGTCCCAATAATCCACATGATAGGAGAGCGCTACGACGCCGGGCCTGTTCTTCAGGGATTCGAAGTAGGCATCTGCCGGCGGGCAGGACGAACAGCTTTGACTGGTAAACAATTCCACAATGACCGGGCGCCCCGCCGCAAAACCAGGTTTTGCAAACAAGGCACTGGCACCAAGGGCAAGGGCGCTGCGGCGGTTAAGGACGTGCATCATCTTACAAACATAGCAACTCACTCCCCCGCCAGCCACTCACGAGCCGGTGAGGCACAATCACATTGCCGTTTAGGCTGCTTTCGCAAGATTTCTCAGGACATAGGGCATAATGCCCCCGTTCATGAAGTAATCGAGCTCGTCCAGCGTATCAATCCGGCATTGAACTTGAACGGATACTCTTGAACTATCCGCCTTCGTGATCTCCACCGTGATCATTGAGCGGGGCTTCAGTCCAGAGGCCAGGCCATTGATGGTTACGGTTTCGTTTCCGCTAAGCCCCAGGCCTTGCCAACTCTCGCCTTCCTTGAACTGCAGGGGAACAACGCCCATGCCGATCAGGTTTGAACGATGAATGCGTTCGAAGCTTTGCGCAATCACCGCCCGGACCCCCAGCAGCTTGGTGCCCTTGGCGGCCCAGTCGCGCGAGGAGCCCGTGCCATATTCGCGTCCCGCGAAGATCACCAGCGGCGTTCCTGTTTCCCTGTATTTCATCGCCGCGTCGTAGATCGGCATTTGCTCCGTAGACGGATAATGCCTGGTCACGCCGCCTTCCACTCCGGGAACCATCTGGTTCTTGATCCGGATATTGGCAAAGGTGCCGCGCATCATCACTTCGTGGTGGCCGCGCCGTGCCCCATAGGAGTTGAAGTCGGCCCTGGCAACGCCATGGGCAGTCAGGTACTGGCCCGCCGGCGAACTGGCCTTGATGTCGCCGGCAGGGGAAATATGGTCCGTGGTGATCGAGTCGAGGAACAGGCCAAGCACCCGGGCGTTGATCACGTCTTTCACCGGCGCGGGGGTCATGCTCATGCCTTCGAAGTAGGGCGGGCTGGCCACATAGGTGCTCTTTGCGTCCCAGGCATAGGTCAGCCCCTTGGTCACCTTGATCTTGCGCCAATCGGTGTCGCCCTTGAACACATCCTTGTAGCGCTTGGCGAAGGCCTTGCGGGTGACGTGTTTGCGCACGAAGTCCGCCACCTCCTTGGCGCCCGGCCAGATGTCCTTGAGATAGACGGGCTTGCCGCGTTTGTCATGGCCCAGCGGATCTCGTGTGAGATCGGCCTTGAGCGAGCCCGCCAGGGCGTAGGCCACCACCAGGGGCGGCGAAGCCAGATAATTGGCCCGCACATCCGGATTGACCCGGCCCTCGAAATTGCGGTTGCCCGAAAGCACCGCCGCCGCCACCAGGTCATTCTTCTTGATCGCCTCGGAAATGTTTTCCGGAAGCGGTCCCGAATTGCCGATGCAGGTGGTGCAGCCGTAACCCACCAGGGCAAACCCAAGCTTGTCCAGGTCCTTCTGCAAGCCGGAGGACTTTAGATATTCGGTCACCACCTGGCTTCCCGGAGCCAGCGAAGTCTTCACCCATGGCTTGGAGGTCAAGCCCTTCTTGGCCGCATTGCGCGCCAGCAGGCCCGCCGCCATCATCACCGAAGGGTTGGACGTGTTGGTGCACGAGGTGATCGCCGCAATCACCACGTCGCCGTGGCCCATGTCGAAATTCGCCTTCTCGACCTTGAAGCGTGCCGACAGCTGCTCGGCCTTCTTGAATTCCTCGGCCATGACCTTGGCAAAGCCCTGGGCCGAATCCGCGAGCGTCACCTTGTCCTGGGGCCGCTTCGGGCCCGCCATCGAGGGAACCACCGTTGCCAGGTCGAGCGAAAGCGTGTCGGTAAAACACGGATCGGCGGCTTTCGGCGTCCAGAACATCTCCTGCGCCTTGGCGTATTTTTCAACAAGCGCCACCTGCGCCGCTGGCCGGGCCGTGCCCTTGAGGAAGGAAATCGTCTCGGCATTCACCGGGAAGAAGCCGCAGGTCGCGCCATATTCCGGCGCCATGTTGGCAATGGTGGCCATGTCTTCCAGCGCCAGGCTGCCGAGCCCCGGGCCATGGAACTCGACGAACTTGCCCACCACGCCCTTCTTGCGCAGCATCTGGGTGACGGTCAGCACCAGGTCGGTGGCCGTCGTCCCTTCCGGCAGTTTTCCGTCAAGCCGGAAGCCGATCACTTCCGGGATGAGCATGGAGATGGGTTGCCCCAGCATGGCCGCTTCGGCCTCGATGCCGCCAACCCCCCAGCCCAGAACGGCGAGGCCGTTGATCATCGTGGTGTGGCTGTCGGTTCCCACCAGCGTATCGGGATAGGCCGTGGTCTCCGTTTTGCCCTTCACCTTGTCGGTTCGCGTCCACACCGTCTTGGCCAGATATTCCAAATTGACCTGATGGCAGATGCCGGTGCCCGGCGGCACCACGCGGAAATTGTCGAAGGCTCCCTGCCCCCATTTCAGGAAGGTATAGCGCTCGCCGTTCCGGCCATATTCCATCGCGACGTTCTTCTTGAACGCCCCGGCCGAGGCGAAGTAGTCCACCATCACCGAATGGTCGATGACGAGGTCCACGGGAGCCAGTGGATTGATCCTGGTGGGATTCTTTCCCAGGGCCTTCATCGCATCGCGCATCGCGGCGAGATCGACCACCGCCGGAACCCCGGTGAAATCCTGCATCAGGACACGCGCCGGGCGGAAGGCGATTTCCTTCTCGTCCTTGCCGCGGTTCTTCAGCCAGTCGGCGATGCCCTGGATGTCGGCCTTGGTCACGCTGCGCCCGTCCTCATGGCGCAGCAGATTCTCGAGCAGCACTTTCAGCGAATAGGGAAGCTTTGAAATGCCCGTAAGGCCGTTCTTCTCGGCCGCCTTGAGGCTGAAGTAAGTGTAACTTTTTGTGCCTACCTTAAGGGTCTTGCGCGATTTGAAACTGTCGAGCGAGGTCGCGGTCATGAAAGGTTTCCCATGCTGGAGGTCTGGCCAAGGCTTAGCGTCTATCGAGGGGCAACACAATTCCAACTCTCGTAAAATGGGCTATATCCGCCGTTCCACCAGCATTTTCTTCACTTCGGCGATGGCCTTCGCGGGGTTTAGTCCCTTGGGGCAGGCCTTGGCGCAATTCATTACG
>CAZRZB010000162.1:0-5603 GCA_964604435.1 uncultured Aestuariivirga sp.
GCGGCAGTTTGAACGATACGTTTTCTTCCCGCAGCACCACGTTCTCCACCGTCACCGCGTAATGCGCCCGGAAGGCATCGATGATTTCATTCACCAGGATTTCCGGCGCCGAGGCGCCGGCCGTGATGCCGATGCTGCGAAGGTCCTGCAGTCCGGGCCAATGCAATTCCGCCGCCCGCTGCACCAGCAGGGCCCGGGCGCAGCCGTTCTTCTCGCCCACTTCCACCAGCCGTCTTGAGTTGGAGGAATTGGGCGCTCCCACCACCAGCAGCAGATCGATCTTTCCGGCAATGGCCTTCACCGCCTCCTGGCGGTTGGTGGTGGCATAGCAGATGTCTTCGCGCAGCGGCCCGCGGATCAGCGGAAAGCGCCGTTGCAGCACGGCGATGATATCGCGGGTATCGTCGACCGAAAGCGTTGTCTGGGTCGCGTAGGCGAGTTTTCCCGGATCCGTCACCGCCAGCCCCTCCGCTTCGGCCGCCGTTTCGATGAGGGTGATGGCGCCCGCCGGCAATTGCCCCATGGTGCCGATCACTTCCGGATGGTGCTTGTGGCCGATCAGGATGATGTCCAGGCCTTCGCTGTGGTGGCGCTGGGCTTCCAGGTGAACCTTGGTCACCAGGGGGCAGGTGGCATCGATCTGGAACAGCTGGCGCGCGCTGGCTGCCTCCGGCACCGCCTTGGGCACGCCATGGGCCGAGAAGATAACCGGCCTGTCGCCCGGCGGAATCTCCTCCAACTCGTCGACAAAGATGGCGCCCTTGGCCTTCAGGTCATCGACCACGAACTTGTTATGCACAATCTCATGGCGCACATAAACCGGCGCGCCATAGAGCGCCAAGGCCCGCTCCACGATATCGATGGCGCGCACCACGCCGGCGCAGAATCCGCGCGGCGCTGCCAGCAATATGGTTAGCGGCGGCTTAGTCATGCTGCCTACATGCGAGGGGAGGGCATGGATGTCAAGAATGCGCTGCGGCCCTTGCCTTTTGCTGGCCGCCCCTCTACCTTCCGGCCCGTTCGCGTAAAACGCCAAGCGGGAGAGATCGGGGGCAACCCCGGCGCCGAAGGAGCAACCGCCCCGGAAACTCTCAGGCAAAAGGACCGCCGCGTTTTGGAACTCTGGAGAGCAGGGGTGTTTCACCCCTCACCGTAGGAGCAAGTCTGGCCGTGTCGGAGTGACGGTTCGGACGAAAACTCTCAGGTTCTCTGACAGAGGGGGCAGGCCGTGCGCAAGGTTGCGTCAGGGTCTGTCGTCAATTGTCAGGAGCCAAGATGAGTGAAGCCGCCCTTCAGCAAACCGCCCTCTATGATGAACATGTGAAAGCCGGCGCCAGGCTCGTGCCCTTTGCCGGCTATGAAATGCCCGTGCAGTATCCCTCCGGCATTCTCACCGAACACAACTGGACCAGAAGCCATGCCGGGCTCTTCGATGTTTCCCACATGGGCCAGGCTTTTCTCGTCGGGCCGGACCACGCCACAACCGCTGCCGCGATGGAAAAACTGGTTCCCGCCGACATCGCCAACCTGAAACCCCAGCAAATCCGCTACGCGCAATTCCTGAATTCTAGTGGCGGCATTCTCGATGATCTGATGATCACCCGCTCGGCCTATGCGGGCTACGAGGGTTGGCTCTACATTGTCTGCAATGCCTCGCGCAAAGTGGACGACTTCGCCCACATGGAAAAGCATTTGGCCAGCAACGTGAAGCTCCAGCGTGGCGAAGCCATGTCGCTCATTGCCCTGCAGGGACCGCAAGCTGAGGCCGTGCTCGCGAAACTGGCGCCCGTTGTCCGCGACATCGCCTTCATGACCTATGGCGCGGTGACACTTGATGGCATTCAGGCCCATGTCTCACGCTCGGGCTATACCGGCGAGGATGGCTTCGAGATTTCCGTCTTTGACAAGGACGCCTCAAAACTTTGGCAGCTCCTGCTCGCCGATCCGGACGTGAAACCCATCGGCCTCGGGGCGCGCGATTCGCTGCGTCTTGAAGCGGGCCTCTGCCTCTATGGCCATGACATCGATGAAACCACCAGTCCGGTCGAAGCCGACCTGCTCTGGTCGATCCAGAAACGCCGGCGAGCCGAAGGCGGCTTCATCGGCGCCGAACGGGTCTTGAAGGAAATCGCCGCCGGTCCCGCCCGCAAGCGTGTCGGCATCAAGCCCGAAGGCCGCGCCCCGGCGCGCGAGGGAACCGTTGTCACCGATATGGCGGGCCGCCCCATTGGCGTCATCACCTCCGGCGGCTTCGGCCCCACCGCCAATGGCCCCGTGGCCATGGGCTATGTTGAAACGGCCTTCGCCAAACCGGGCACGGCCATTCAGCTTGTCGTCCGCGATAAGCCTATGCCGGCCCAGATCATCACCCTGCCATTCGTCCCCCATCATTATAAACGCTGAGGAGCAAAGACCATGTCCGTCAAGTTTTCCAAAGACCACGAGTGGGTGAGCCTGGCCGGCGATATCGCCACCATCGGCATCACCAACCACGCCCAGGAACAATTGGGCGATGTGGTGTTTGTCGAGCTGCCCGCCGTTGGTAAGAAGGTGTCCAAGGGCGGTGATGCCGCCGTGGTTGAAAGCGTGAAGGCCGCCAGCGAGGTTTACGCGCCGGTCACCGGCGAAGTCGTTGAGGTGAACAAGGAACTGGAAGGCGATCCCTCCCTGGTCAACCGCGGCGCCGAAGGCGATGGCTGGTTCATGAAAGTGAAGATCTCCAATCCCGCCGAATTGTCCGAACTCATGGACAAGGCCGCCTATGACAAATTCGTTGCAAGTCTCTAAGGAGCGTCCCTGATGTCCCGTGCCAGCCTTGCCGAACTCGAACCCGGCGCCAACTTCATCCGCCGCCACATCGGCCCGAGCGATGCCGAAACTGCCGGGATGCTGCGCGAAGTCGGCGCCAGGTCGCTTGAGGACTTCATCGCCAGGGTGGTTCCGGAAAATATCCGCGTTGCAAGGCCCCTTGACTTGCCGAAGGCCAAGGCCGAGCGCACCGCGCTTTCCTACCTGCGCAAGATGGCCGAGCGCAATGAGGTGTTCACCTCGATGATCGGCATGGGCTACTACGGCACGGTCACCCCCAAGGTCATCCTGCGCAACGTGCTCGAAAACCCCGGCTGGTACACCGCCTATACGCCCTATCAGGCCGAAGTGAGCCAGGGCCGCCTCGAAGCCCTTCTCAACTTCCAGCAGGTGGTTATCGATCTCACCGGCCTTGAGCTGGCCAATGCCTCCCTCCTCGATGAAGCAACCGCCGCCGCCGAGGCCATGGCCATGGCCAAGCGCCTGGTCAAGACCAGCGCCAACACCTTCTTCGTCGATCGCGATACTCACCCGCAGACCATCGGCGTCATCCAGACCCGGGCCCGCGCCTTTGGCTATGACGTCGTCATTGGCGATCCCATGGCGGACCTGAAACCCGAAACGGTATTTGCCGCTCTCCTGTCCTATCCCGGTTCGTCCGGCGAAGTCCGCGACTATCGCGGGGTTATCGACAGGCTCCACGGGGCGGGCGCCATGGCCATCATGGCGACCGATCTCCTGGCCCTTGCCTTGCTCACGCCGCCGGGGGAACTGGGTGCCGATATCGCCATAGGCTCGGCCCAGCGTTTTGGCGTGCCCATGGGCTACGGCGGCCCCCACGCCGCCTTCTTTGCCACCCGCGATGAGTTCAAGCGCGCCATGCCGGGCCGCATCATCGGCGTTTCCATTGACGCCGAGGGCCACCGGGCGCTGCGCATGGCCATGCAGACCCGCGAGCAGCATATCAGGCGCGAGAAGGCCACCAGCAACATCTGCACCGCCCAGGTCCTGCTCTCGATCATCGCCTCGCTGTTTGCCGTCTACAATGGCCCCGAGGGCATCCGCAAGATGGCGGCGCGCACCCACCGCTTCGCTGAAATCTTCAGCGCCGCCATCACCTCGTTCGGCTACGAGGTCACCACCAAGTCCTTCTTCGACACGCTGACCGTCCATGCCCCGGGCCGGGCCTATGCCCTGTTTGCCCGCGCCAAGGAGAAACGCATCAACCTGCGCTATGTCGATGCCGATCATCTCGGCATCAGCTTCGACCAGTCGACGCGGCGCGAGGAACTGACGCGTCTTCTCACCGTCTTCAAGACCGACGCGGCCGAGCGCGTGAACATCGACGCTGTTGACCGGGAGGCGAAGGAAACCATCCCGAAGTCCCTGCAGCGCACCTCGAGCTACCTCACCCACCCGGTCTTCGAGATGTATCATTCCGAAACCGAAATGTTGAGATATCTCCGCCACTTGCAGGCAAAAGATATAGCATTGGATCAAGCCATGATTGCGCTTGGCTCCTGCACCATGAAACTCAACGCCACCACTGAGATGATTCCCGTGACCTGGCGCAATTTTTCCCTGCTCCATCCCTTCGCTCCGCTTGAGCAGACGCAAGGCTACCAGCAGCTGTTCGAGGAACTGGAAGCAATGCTGGCGGAAATTACCGGCTTCGATGCGGTCTCCTTGCAGCCCAACGCCGGCAGCCAGGGAGAATATGCGGGCCTGCTGGCGATCCGCGGCTACCATGCCTCACGCGGGCAGAGTCATCGCGACATCTGCCTCATTCCCATCTCGGCCCATGGCACCAACCCCGCCTCCTCGGTGATGGCGGGCTTCAAGGTTGTGGTTGTCGCCTGCGATGAGCACGGCAACGTTGACGTGACCGATCTCAAGGCCAAGGCCGAGGCCCACAAGGACAATCTCGCCGCCCTGATGATCACTTATCCCTCCACCCACGGCGTCTTTGAAACGGCGGTCAAGGATATCTGCGCCACCATCCATGCCCATGGCGGCCAGGTCTATCTCGACGGCGCCAACCTCAACGCGCAAGTGGGTCTGGTGCGCCCGGCTGAACTCGGCGCCGATGTCTGCCACATGAACCTGCACAAGACCTTCTGCATTCCCCATGGCGGCGGCGGGCCGGGCGTCGGCCCCATCGGCGTGAAGTCCCACCTGGCGCCCTTCCTGCCGGGCCACAGCGTGGTCGACGGCGTCAATCCCGCCGCGGGCCGCGACCAGTCGCAAGGGGCCGTCTCGGCCGCACCTTGGGGTTCCGCCTCGATCCTGCCGATCTCCTGGACCTATATCGCCATGATGGGCGGCGAAGGCCTGCGCAAGGCCACGATCATGGCCATCCTCAACGCGAACTACATGGCCAAGCGCCTCAACCCGCATTTCCCCGTGCTCTATACCGGCCCCGGCGGCTTCGTGGCCCATGAGTGCATCATTGACCTGCGCTGGCTGAAGGAACGCACCGGCCTCACCGTGGAAGATGTGGCCAAGCGCCTGGTGGACTATGGCTTCCACGCCCCCACCATGTCCTTCCCCGTGGTTGACACCCTGATGATCGAGCCCACTGAATCGGAAGGCAAACGCGAACTCGACCGCTTCTGCGATGCCATGATCGAAATCCGCAAGGAGATCGCCGAGGTCGAGGAGGGCCGGGCCGACAAGCTCGACAACGTGCTGAAGAACGCCCCCCACACCCATAGGCTTCTGCTCGGCGACTGGAAGCATCCCTATTCCAAGGAAAAGGCCTTTTTCCCGCTCAAAGGCTACGCCAACGACAAGTA
>CAZRZB010000163.1:0-5545 GCA_964604435.1 uncultured Aestuariivirga sp.
TTCTCCCATGCAAGAGCACGGGAGAAGGCGCTAAATGGTTATTGCCTTCTCCCGTCCGGAGGATGGGAGAAGGTGGCCGAAGGCCGGATGAGGGCCCTGTCAAACACACCAAGACTGCTTGAAAATATTGCGCGACAAATCCCATGAAAAAACGGCCGCCCAGACTTGCACTTGCCCACAATGCTATCGGACAAGGACTTAGGCTGCAGGCTCACAAAACCTCAGCCACAATCCGCTTCTAGCCCAGCACCACGACGCGGGTTCCGATCTCCACCCGGTCATAGAGGTGGATGACGTCGATGTTCAGCATGCCGATGCATCCCGCCGTTTTCTTGGCGCCGATTTCGGAAGGCTTGGCCGCGCCATGGATGCGGTTGATCGTGTCGACCTCGCCTTGATAGAGATACATGGCCCGCGCCCCCATCGGATTGTCGGGGCCTCCCGGCATGCCGTTGCTGTACTTGGCAAGCGAGGGCATGTTCTCAAGATGATAGGGGGCTGGAACCCACACCGGCCATTTCGCCATGCGCCTGATCACCGCCTCGCCTGACCACGCCATGCTCGATTTGCCCACGGCCACGCCGTAACGCATCGCCCGGCCGCCGCCTGACACATGGTAGAGAAAGCGCCGCTTCGGATCGACGACGATGGTCCCCGCCGGCTCCGGCGTGTCATAATCCACTTCGCGCCGCCTGAACTTGTAATCGACCAGCCCCGCTTCGGATTCGCCGACCGGGAAGGGCTCGCCCGAAAGCGCCAGCGCCGGCGAGCTGGGAACGAACCCGGCAAAAAGCCCGGATGTCAACAGCGCGCGGCGTGTAATCGGCATCGATATCCCTGCTCCCGATTCAAGGCATATTTCTAATTCGACGGGAACGAAGAATCAATGGACTCTTCAGGAACTATCAGTCTTCATCGCATCCCAGGCAAGCCAGT
Organism: uncultured Aestuariivirga sp.; assembly: GCA_964604435.1. Lineage (GTDB taxonomy): Bacteria > Pseudomonadota > Alphaproteobacteria > Rhizobiales > Aestuariivirgaceae > Aestuariivirga. The sequence goes on from CAZRZB010000163.1 coordinate 937, forward strand.
GGCAGTCGGCGAGGATTTCATCGATGGGATGAATTTGCCGCTTGCGGTGGCCGGGAGGCGGGCCTGGCCGGAGCGGCGATTTGAACTTCGGAGCTTTTGCGGCCTCCTTTCTCAACCGCCAGCGGGCGAGACGCCGGGCCTGGCGCGGCAGATCGTCGAGCGCTAGCTTGAGGGCTTTGAGCCTGCGGGCGATGCGTTGGCCGTTGACGAGGCCATCGGGCGGGGTAACGGGAGCAACCACAGGCGGGGGTGCGGGCCACAGGGAGTCCACCCGGGAATCATCGTTGAAGAAAAGGATGCGCGGGGGATGCTTCGCGTATTTTACGCGGTGCTGGCGCAATTCCGGGAAATCTTTCCGCGGATCGAAGAGCCGGAAGGAGGAGCCTGGCGCGCCACCCTTTCCGGTCATCTGCCCTTTGGGCATCGGACGCGATGGCGCCACCTTCACCACGAGGCCCCGCGCCGCAATGATGATCAGGCGCCGCACGGCGGATTCGGCGGGCCGGAGAACGCGCAGCACGGCGCTGTGGAGGGGCTTGGGAATCCGCGAAACCGTGGCTTCCCCCACCAGCCCCAGCATTGTGAAAAGAGCCACAACGATACCCTTGAGTGCTTCGCTGTTGCGTTTGATGGCCAAGTCCCAGTCCATGTGCTTCCTATCCAGTACAGAGAACAAAATAGGAATACATGAACCAAGTAGGAACAGATTGTCAAGAGGTATTTATTCATAATTATGCAGTTGGGATAGCATGAATATGGAATCAAACAGCCTCACTACTTCTGGGGTTGTCGCGCCCGAACGGCCTGAGATCGAAGTGACCCCCGCCATGATTGAGGCGGGGGACGGCCTTTTGGCCTTGAGGTATCTAGACCTAATGGCGATTAGTAGTTCTGAACTATTTCAGAAAATTTCGGGTGAGATTCTTCAGGCAGTCCTACAATCTCGCGGATGATTTTCTTTCGCAATTCGATGAAGGCTTTGATAGTTCCGTGAATGTCATTGTAGGTTTTTTTCAAGCTATCAATCGGCTCCGGAACAAATCCGAAGCTAACTTTCCCATTCCTGGCCGAAATAGTAAGCCTTTCGACATTGCCGCTCGCTGTTTTGACCATACGAGGGTCGTGAGCTGCCCGATTGCGTTTTTCGGCAAGCCCGCTGATCCTCTTGGCATAGAAGGATTTTAGTTCATCAACTGATTTTTGGCTTGCGCCACTTACTTGCACTAGGGCGATGAAGGCATTGAATCTGGGATGGATAAAGTTAAGCTGTGAAGTAACGCAAGCCGATAATTGTTGTGGCGTGGCCAAAAGTTTCCATATTCCAATGTCCACTTCAAATTCCAAATGTCCCCAAGCCTCAACTATTCGGCCTATAACCGAGGCATAATCATCCGGTAAAGTAAGATTTCCCTCTAGTTCCATGGTCTGTTCTCCGATGGCAAAACGGGTCCAAATTGAAGAAACGTAGGTCGCAAGCATCCGCGATGCCGCTCTAGCTAGAGCCTTGGCAACGCTCGATAAACCGCACAAACCGCCAAAAGCGGCAATGCCAAAATCAAAGAAAGCCAAAAAGAAATGAGGATAAGATTGATTTTGGCTATTGCTCGGCTACTTCATGTACCAATTGACGTTCATGGTGATTTTTTTAGTTTGGGGAAGAAAGATTCCAACACATCTGCATGCCGTACAGCACCGAAATAGCACGCTGACATGTCGGTAGGGTCAAAAACAAACACCATGTCCTCGGTTGAACTTAAGCCCTTGCAGACTTTTGCTGAATAAGCATTCGTGTCGAGATCGGACTCGGTTACTATAAAAGAAGTTGTTTCTTCCCAATAACCCATCTCTGGAGTTCTGGCGTTATCAATCAACATTTGCCGCCTTTCGGCATAAGTTTTTCCGCCAATAGTTTTGTCCGATATTCTAAACGTGACACAATAGGTAGACATCTTCTGTTCCTTCAGAAAGGACCAGTGCTTGACGTACATCGGTATCAGGGGTTAACTGAACTTAGACTACGACTCTGCCGCACACTGGCCGAGTTAGGGAATCGGGGGGCGTTGCAAGCGTCCCCCTTCCCACCACCAGTAGTAGCAAGATTCTTTGCGACCCACAATATGTTGCTACCCTGTTCCGGGTGGGTTCTTCTTGCGTCTCATTCGCCACAACGTTCGAGCGAGTTGGGTTGGTGTCTTAGGCTTCACCAGCTTATCGATTCATCAAGGGTCTGCCAGCGGCTCCCTGGATCGCTTCAACCACCTTCACATTGTAGGCGGCACATGAACCCACCGCTCGCCGCTCCCCCACGCCTGACTCACGCAACCGCATCGGCAAAGGGCGTATCCGGCGTGCTCACGTAAAACAGCGCCATGGTCGCCGGAATCTTCGGGTCGAGGTTGCGGCCCGTCATCCGCACGTGCGGCGGCTCGACGAACACTTCTCCCGCCTTGATGGCCACCGCGTCGCGCCCGTCCAACTCGAGCGTGAAGGTGCCTTCCAGCATATAGACCGTGACCGGAAAGCGGTGCGAATGGTAGGGCGTGCGGTCGCCGGGCTCCAGCCTGGCGAAGAGGACGCGTATTTCCTGGTTGTCCGCCGTCGGCATCCCAGCCACGGCCTCCCGGTGCAGCACCCTCAGCTTCGCCGCACCCGATGCCTGTGCGGAGGTTGTGACCCCCACTGAAAGGCCTTCGATTGCCTTGCCCACGTCCATGGTCTTGTGCATATCCCGTCTCCTGTGCTTGTGCGCTTCGACAGGTACACGCCGGGCCGCCCAAGGGGCAGCAGCAAGATTGCGGAACCCCGCGCAAAAATGCATAATGGGCAATGTTCGAGTGGAGCGATCTCAGGTATTTCTTGGCGGTCGCGGAATGCGGCAGCACCCTGACGGCGGCAAAGAAGCTCGGCGTCAACCAGTCGACGGTGCAGCGCCGCATCCTCGAACTGGAGCGCGGCATCGGCCATGCCCTGGTGCGGCGCCATCCCTCCGGCTACAAGCTCACCGAATTCGGCGAGGCCCTGCTTCCCGCCATCCAAGATGTGGCGAAGGCGGCGCGCGGCGTTGAACGCCAGGTGCAGGCCTATACCAGCGAACTCCACGGGGTGATCCGGCTGACCTGTCCCGAGCCCCTGGTTTCGCGCCTTTCAGACTCGGCCCTGCTGGACCTTTTCCATGAGCGCTACCCGGCCTTGCGCGTCGAATTCGTCATGAGCGACCGCTACCTCGATCTCTCCAAGGGCGAGGCCGATGTGGCGTTGCGGTCCGGTGAGCCGGATGACGAAAATCTTGTCGGCCGCAAGATCGGCGACTCCATCTGGGCGGTCTATGCCAGCCGCGGCTATGTGCAGCGCCATGGCCAGCCGCAGAGTATTGACGATATCGCCAATCACGCCATCGTCGGCTTTGACGGCATGCTGTCAAACCACCGGGCGGCGAAGTGGTTCGCCAGCATTGCGCCTAACGCCACAGTCGCGGCGCGCAACGACAGCGTTCTCGGTGTCCTCCATGCGGTGAAATCCGGCGTTGGCGTGGCCCCCTTGCCCACCACCATCGCCGACATGCACGAGGATCTTGTCCAGGTCCTTCCGCCGGTCAAGGAATTGAGCCGCGGCTGGTATCTTCTGGCCCATCCCGATCTCCGCAAGACACCGCGGATCAGCACGTTTTTCGATTTCGTCATCGAGAAACTCGATCTCGTCCGCCCCATCCTCATGGGGTGAAGCACGAGCCAGGGATTCCTCACCCGCGCGCCAGCATGGCCTCAATCTCGCCGCGCATCGGCATGGATGGGGCCGTTCCGGCCTTGGTCACCGAGAGCGCCGCGCAGGCGCAGGCAAAGCGCATGGCCTCGACCGGCGGCCTTCCTTCGCCGATAGCTACCGCAAAGGCCCCGTTGAAGGCATCGCCGGCCCCGGTTGTTTCGACGACCTTCACCTTGAACGCCGGCACATGGACCGATTGCGTGGCGTTGTGCAGCAGCGCCCCGTTTGCCCCCAGGGTGATGAGCGCATTCCTGGCGCCGAGCTTCAACAGGGCATCGCCCGCCTTGCGCGCCTCATCAACCGTGTTGACCGGGACGCCGGTGATCTCCGCCGCCTCCGTTTCATTCGGCGTCACATAGTCGCAAAGACCATAAATCGCCGTATCAATCTTTGCCGCGGGCGCCGGATTGAACACCGTGATCACCCCGTGCTTGCGCGCCAGCTCCAGGCCGCGCCGGCTGGTCGGCACCGCCGTTTCAAGCTGGGTCACAAACACCTTTGCCCCGGAGATTGCCGTTTCCGCCGCACTCACCTCATCGGGCGTCAGCGTGCCGGCCGCACCCGCTTCGACGATGATGGCATTGTCGCCCGTCTCGCTTGACACGAAGATGAAGGCGGCGCCGGTGGGCGAGGTGTCCGAGATCGCCACATGGGAGGTATCGATGCCGTCAGCAGCCCAGGTCTTGAGCGCGATATCGCCGAAGGAGTCGCGGCCCAGCTTGGCGATGAAACTCACGTCTCCACCGGCCCGCGCCGCCGCCACCGACTGGTTGGAGCCCTTGCCCCCCGGCCCCATGGCAAAGCCCTGGCCCAGCAGGGTTTCCCCCATCACCGGCAGGCGCTTGGC
>CAZRZB010000164.1:0-5521 GCA_964604435.1 uncultured Aestuariivirga sp.
TTCATCGTGTCGATGAGATCGCCGCGGATGGTGCAGCACAGGCAGCCCGACGCCAGTTCAATGATGTTCTCGTCGGATTTTTCGACCAGCAGATGGTCCAGCGGAACATCGCCGAATTCATTGATGATGACCGCCGCGTTGGAGAGCATCTCATCCTTGAGAAGCGAGTTGAGCAGGGACGTCTTGCCCGCACCGAGAAATCCGGTGAGCACGGCCACAGGGATAGGAAAGTTGTTCATGCCCTGTTTTCCCGGTTTCCCAGCAGGCTCGATACAACAAGAGCGGCAAGAACGATGCCGCCTCCGGCATATTGGTTGAGTGTCAGGCGCTCGCCAAACAGCAGGCCGGCACAGGCCGTGGTCACAATCGGCTCCAGATTGTAGAAGGGTGCGACGGTGGACGCCGGCGAAAACCGCAAAGACGACATCTGCAGCATATAGGCCACGACATAGACGGCCGCCACGCCGGCAAGAAAATAGAGCCCTGCCGCCGTGCCCTGGCCGCCGGGCATCATTTGCAGCGTCCCCTGGCCCACATAGAGCGCCACCGCCAGCGTTGCGGGCCATATGACCAGATGCACCAGACTGCCAAATACTGCAGGCGTCAGATAGCGCGAGATGGAACGCCCGGTGAAAAACTGGGCGACGCCGCCAAGTGACGCGGCAGTGGCAAGGCCAATCCCCCGGATATCAAGTTCCCCGAAGCTTGGCCCGATTGCCACCACCAGGCCGGCGAAGGCCGTTAGCGCTATAGCGATCCGGGCAAACCCCGGAAATTTTCCCTCAATGGCCGGCGCGGCAAGCATGATGAGCACGGGAAAGGTGAAAAAGATAATAACCGCAAGTCCGATGGGAATGAATTGTACGGACGCCAGATAGGCCACTGAAATCAAAAGTGTAGCGATTGCCTGTCCGGCGAAGGCCCCCAGTGCTCCGCGGGGAATCTTGAAACTTTCGCCCTGCGCCACCGCCACGAGCGCAAATATGACGGCGATGACCGAGGTCCGGAAGAAAGTGGCTTCGACGGGCGGGATTCCATTTTCATAGGCCCCCCGGACAAAGTTCGGAACAAGGCCATAAATGCCTGCTGCCGACAGGGCGCAGGCAATTCCAAGTTTGACCCGGCTGATCATCCCATCCGGTCTCAGTTGGCAGTCTTCTTGAGGGTTTCTTCCTTCTTTATTTTTTGATCATCGGAGCCTTGCGCCACGGGAACCTGTTCCTTGGGCTTGGGTTCCGGCTCCTTTGACAGGGCGGCAAGCTGCGCAAAGGCAACAGGCGTTATCACTTCGCACGGGGCATTTTGCAAACGGTAATCAGTGCAGAGCGCTTCACTGGTGGGCTGGTCGATGTTCCAGAGCATTGCCGCAAAGCCCTGCTTGTTTGGCATGCGGACGACACCGGCCTTGCCGGGGGCATCCATGCCCTCCGGGCTGATCAGCCGTCCGCGAAGCGCCATGTCGGCCTTTTGCAAAGTGTCATAATTTCCGAAAGAAATGCCCCAGCCGGCAAGTTCCTTGGCGCGCACTGGGCTCACCGGAGGCTTCTTCTTGCACACCGTGCTTGTCATATCTGCCGGGACGATCGCCCCGAGAGGATTGTCGGAAATTTGCGCCAAACGCGGACGGCTTGGCAACGTCCCTTGCGAAAATCCGTCAGTGAGAAGAGTTCGCGCAATCTCCGCCCGGCTTCCCGAATTCGGCGCCCCGAGAACGACGGCGATAAGCCTCCGCCCGCCGCGTGTGGCCGAGGCCACAAGATTGAACCCGGAATTGCAGACAAATCCGGTTTTCATGCCATCGGCTTCCGGCATCGTCCGGATCAAGCTGTTGCGGTTCAGAAGTTTTCGCTTGCCGATCGCCACATGCGGCTGGGAGAAATAGCGGCCATGCTCCGGAAATTCCGCCAGTATCACGGCGGCCAGAACGCCAACATCGCGTGCCGACGTGAGTTGGCGCGGGTCAAACAGCCCGTTGGGATTCACATAGTGCGTGGCATTCAGTCCCAGTTTTCGCGCAGTGGCATTCATCTCCTGGACGAAATTGTAAACCGTTCCGCCCGCCGCCTCAGCAAGAACATAGGCCATGTCGTTGGCGGAGTAGACCAGCAGGGACTGAAGCGCCAGGTCAACGGAGATGGAACTGCCTGGCCGCATGCCAATCTTGCTGGGCTCCTGCGAGGCCGCCAGAGGGGACACCAGAATTTTCTGGTCAAGCTTCAGACTGCCAGCCTTGAGTTTCTTGAAAACGATGTAGGCCGTCATCAGTTTCGTCAGGGATGCGGGATACCAGGGCTCACCTGCGCGATCATGGGAAATGACTTCGCCGGTTGCCGCGTCGAACAGCACGCTGGGGCCGGCCCCTGCGGCTGACGAGGCCAAGAGGCCGAGCAGGGTGAACACAAGCAACGGTTTTCGAAAAAGCCCCGCCAAACTATGTACCCTGCCCGATTGTCACCCTAGCCGCCCCCGTAGCCCCTTGCGATCTGCCTGCCGCGAATTCACCATATCACACGGAATGCGATAAAAATGCGGCCACGGTTTATGGTGCCCTTGGAGGGACTTGAACCCCCACCTCTTTCGAGAGCGGATTTTGAGTCCGCCGCGTCTACCATTCCACCACAAGGGCGCACCAGCGCTTTCCTCTAAGGCTTCGAGGCTTGCGCCGTCAACCGGAAAGGGGCTTAAACCAAAAATCATGATCCGAATCTCGAATTCCATAAGCATCGATGAACGCGATATCTCCGAATCCTTTATCCGCGCCTCCGGACCCGGTGGACAGAATGTGAACAAAGTTTCTACCGCCGTGGAGATGCGCTTTGACGTGGCCAGGGCGGCACTTCCCCATGAGGTGAAGCACCGGCTGAAGGCAATCGCGGGACGGCAGCTGTCGCAGGACGGCATTCTGATTGTCACCTCGCAGGAGCACCGCTCCCAGGACCGGAATCGCGCGGCGGCCCTCGAAAAACTGGTGGCGCTCTTGCGCAAGGCTGTGATCCGACCCAAAAGACGCATAGCGACGAAACCCACCAAGGCCTCAAAGACACGGCGTCTCGATTCCAAATCAAAGCGTTCGACAACCAAGGACTTGCGGCGTTCAAGGCCGTCATTTGATTGAGTAGTTCATCCATGCTTCGCAAACTTTACGACTGGACCATTTCACTCGCGGCAAGGAAATCAGCGCAACTCTGGCTCGCCGTCATTGCCTTTATTGAAAGTTCGGTATTTCTCGTGCCAGCCGATGTGCTCTTCCTGCCCATGGCCCTGGCGCGGCCGGAACGCGCCTATCGCTTTGCCCTTGTTGCGACATTGGCCTCGACGCTGGGCGGCATTGCCGGATACGTTCTCGGCTATCTCGCCTACGAAACCATAGCGCGGCCGGTTTTGGCCTTCTATGGCAAGGTTGAATCATTCGAGGCATTGCGGGCCTGCACCGACGAAAATACGGTTGCCCTGCTGCTCGTGACTTCTGGCTTGGCCCATCTTCCGCCCATCAAGGTAGTGACGATTCTGGCTGGCGTGGTTCAGGCGAATTTTCCCGTCTTCATCGCATCCTGTATCCTGGCCAGGGGGGCGAGGTTTTACGCTCTCGCCTGGGCCTTGAGAAAATACGGCGAGCCCATCCGTATTTTCATTGAGATGCGGCTGGGCCTCATTGCTGCAATTGCCGCAGCACTCCTCATCGGTCTATATGTATTGATCAAGTATTTCAGTGCGTCGGGATTGGGAGCGGCATGTTAGATAAATTGAATCCTCGAAATGCTTCGCTTGCTGTTTTTGCAATCGCCACGGCGACTATAGGGGGCGCATGGATTTTTCAGTTCGCAGGTTATGATCCATGTCATCTTTGCCTGCTGCAGCGCTGGGCCTATTATTTTGCAATCCCCTTTTCCCTGCTGCTGTCGGTTGGCGCCGGAGCCAATTCCACGGGAGCGCGGCACGGGCTTTACCTCCTCGCACTTGTGATGCTCGGCAACGCTATCTTTGGAGCCTATCACGCTGGTGTCGAATGGAAATGGTGGCTGGGACCTGAAACCTGCAGCGGCGATATTTCAGGCGGGCTTCCCGATCTCACCAGGAAAGTCGTGGCCTGCAATGAAGCCGCACTCCGCATTTTTGGGCTCTCTCTTGCGGGCTGGAACGCTGTTATCTCAATGGCAATGGCAGCCGTGGCCTTCGCCGGTGCCCGCCATCACGGATCAAGTTCAGTATCCCAATAGAGATAATCCTGCCAGCTCTCATGCAGGTAGTTGGGCGGAAAATGCCGACCATTGCTGTGGAGTTGGCTGACCGTCGGGCAGTGCGGCTTGTGGGCCGGGAACATCCCCACTTCATGGGGCAGATAGCCACCCTTGGCCAGATTGCACGGAGAGCACGCCGCCACCACATTGTCCCATGTTGTGTGTCCGCCCTTGGACCTGGGGGTAACATGATCAAAGGTCAGGTCGTCATGGGCCCCGCAATACTGGCAGGTGAAACGGTCCCGCAGGAAAACATTGAACCGGGTAAAGGCGGGCGTCCGCGACGGCTTCACATAAGTCTTCAGCGAAACGACGCTGGGAAGCTTGAATTCAAAGGTGGGGCTGCGCACCACCCGGTCGTATTCGGAGACAATATTCACGCGCTCGAGAAACACCGCCTTGATGGCATCCTGCCAGCTCCACAGGGACAAAGGATAGTAACTCAACGGCCGGTAGTCGGCGTTGAGGACCAGCGCAGGACAAGCTTCCAATGCGACGGCGTCGTGATACACCCTTAACCTCTTGAGGTTTGTGTCTGGAAACATACTATATATCGTGCAACAATCCTGTGAAGGGCTCAATTTACCCGTTGGGAAAGACCCCTGAGACCCCGGTAGTGGCTCCACAACAGTCGCGCCGCGACCGAACGCCAAGGCCGCCAGTTTTCGGCCAATGTGAGAAATGCCGGAGGAGTTGGCCTGCTCTGCAGTGTAAACAGGTCTTGCGCCGCAATCTGCAGGGCCAAGTCCGCGGCCGGGCAGGCATCAGCCCGCCCGAGCGCACTTAGCAAATAGATATCTGCCGTCCACGGGCCAATCCCGGGGATCTCGATCAGCTTGTCGAGCACCTCCTGATCAGCCAGATGATTGAGTGATTCGAAATTCACCCCGCCGCCCTGAACAGCTGCCGCGATGGCCTGAAAGCACCTCGCCTTGGCCCGGGTCAATCCCAGTCCTTGCAGGTTATCCAGGCCGAGATCCAGAATTTCACCCGGCTCAAAGGGATGAAGCTTTGTCTCTATGCGCCGCCAGATGGCGTCTGCGGCTTTGAGCGAAATCAGCTGTTCGGTGATGATTTTCAGAAGGCTTGCCAGGCTGTTTTCAACTCGCCGCGGCGAAGGCAGGCCGTGAACCGCAATGATTTTCGCAAAACGGGGTTCACGCCCCACCAGATATTCGGCGCCCCAGGCGATGTGCTCATCGGTATCTATGACGAAAGTTGTTTTCTTATCAGAAGTCAGAGGCAATTCCCTTGTTTTCCCAATCGCCAAATCGGGTCGGCTC
>CAZRZB010000165.1:0-2712 GCA_964604435.1 uncultured Aestuariivirga sp.
CGAAACCATGACCAATGCCCGAACGGCAAGAGCCTGGATCGTGGCCGGGCTCGGCGAGGCGGCGGTGGCTTCGCATTTCGCCGCCATCTCGACGGCGCTGGACAAGGTGGCGGCTTTCGGCATCGCGCCTGAGCGCATCTTCGGCTTCTGGGACTGGGTGGGCGGGCGCTATTCCATCTGGTCGGCCATTGGGCTTCCCCTGATGATTGCCATCGGGCCGAACAACTTCAAACACTTCCTCGACGGGGCTCATGCGATGGATGAGCATTTCAGGAAAGCGGAGGGGCTCAAGAACCTGCCGCTCCTCATGGGCCTCCTCGGCGTCTGGCACCGCAATGTCTGCCAGCATCCGGCCCGCGCCGTGATCCCTTATGACCAGCGCCTTTCGCGCCTGCCCGCCTATCTGCAGCAGCTCGACATGGAATCGAACGGCAAGCGGGTGACCAAATCGGGGGCGGCTGCGAAGAACGCCACCGGGCCGCTGGTCTGGGGCGAGCCCGGCACCAACGGCCAGCACGCCTTCTTCCAGCTCCTGCACCAGGGCAGCGACATCATCCCGGTGGAATTCCTGATCGCGGCGGAAGCCCATGAGAAAGGCATGGCCGAGCACCACAGCCTGCTGATGGCCAATTGCCTGGCGCAATCGCAGGCCCTGATGCGGGGCCGGACGCTGGCCGAAGCCACGGCGCAACTGCTCGCCATGGGCAAGGACAAGGCGGAAGCCAAGCGGCTCGCGCCGCACCGGGTGTTCAGCGGCAACCGGCCCTCCCTCACGCTCGCCTACCGGAAGCTTGACCCTCACACGCTGGGGCGGCTCATCGCGCTCTATGAGCACCGGGTTTTCGTTGAGGCCGCCATCTGGGACATCAACGCCTTCGACCAATGGGGCGTCGAGCTCGGCAAGGAACTGGCCACGGGACTCCAGCCGGTCATGGAAGGCAAGGCCTCAGGCGAAGGACTGGACAGCTCAACGGCGGGGCTGGTGACTTACCTCCGGAAGCTGAAAGCAAAGTAGCCTTCTCTCGTCTGGTAGGCTGAAGGGCGGACGCAGGTTGCGCCAATTGCTCAGTGGCCCGCGCGGTCCGCGGGCATGAGTTTCGCCAGGTATTTCCTGCCCCTTGCAAAGACGCCGTGATGCTCGATGAAGCGTGCATAGGCGCGATAGACGGGATCGTTCATCAGGTGGGCCTCCTCGGTCTTGGCGCGCAGGTAATAGATGAGATTGACGCCGAGGAGCAGGATGCACCGGCGGATCGCGTCCTGTGGCCCTTCCGCTGAGAGGAAGGGCACGGACATGAGCCACCAGGAAAGGTTCTTGGACAGATAGGCGGGGTGCTTCAGCCAGCGATAGGGGCCGTTCGTCAGAATGCCGCGATTGGTCAGGTTGGAAAAACGGACGCCGAACTGCACGGTGGCCCACACATAGAGGCCCACGAGCGACAGCATCAGGAGCGACCAGACCAGCTTCAGGACGGGCGCGCCGTCGAACCAGTAGCCCCAGGTCAGGCCGCTGTCATAGTTCAGAAATTGCTGGCCGGCGATCGGCCAAAACGGCGGATAGCAGGCAAGGCAAACCACCCAGCCCTTCAGCGTCGGCTCGGCCGAGCGGAGGTGCGCGTCAAGAATTTTCAGTGTGAGAACGTATCCAATCGTGCCAAACGCCACATCGATGAGATAGAAATACCGGTAAAGAAACTCATAGCATTGCAGCCAGTTCTGAATGCTTGGACGCTCAAGGAACGGCCAAAAGAAGTTTTCGACGGGGTTGTCCTGCAGCCACAGCAGATTGTCCGAATAGAAATTCACCATGAGCGGGAGGAAGAACGCTTTCACCAGCCATTGCAGGCAATGCTGCCTTATTACGTCAAAATCGACGAGCCCCCATTCGCCGGTCACCAGGAGGCCAGCATGAAAGTAGCCATCCTCCTTGCTGTCCAGGTGCGTATCAACGAACCAAATGTATACGGGCGTCAGCAGAAGTAGCGGAACCCAGATCGTGCCCGCAATTTCACGGAGATTGCTGGCGGTGCCATCCCGGTACAGGGGGAACAGCCAATAGACCAGAACAATTCCGAATATTGAGGCGCCTACTCCCACTGTCTTGAGGAAGATGCGCTGAAAGCGAGGCGTTCCCACCGTGTGGGCGTCATGGCCTTTTGGAGCCAATGGCGTGAATGGGATCTTTGTACGAATGAATAGCTTTTCGAAAACAATAATGGTGGCTGCCGGGGCGGAAAGTGTCAGAAGGAACAGCCAGACATACGAGAGGCCGGTGCGCGGCAACAGAAGTGTGGCGGCGGCCAGCACGGCAAGGCCCGCGCCGTTGATCCATGATACGGTTGCCGAAATTGGCGGCTGGTCCATCTTCCGCCCGGAACCGGCGCAGCCTTCATCTGCCGAATGAATTGATCCTTCTTTCACAACCACGGCGGATCGTCCCAATTCATCAGCTCTCCACTTGCGGCCGACTTCCGCAAGCTCTTGGTTCCCGTTTGGAATGGTCCAGGGCGGCTGCCTGTTTTCAAGGAGCCTCCCTGGACCGGAAGGTCATCCACCCGAGGTCTTGTTGCCGCCAGAGTTGCTGTTGCCTCCCGAATTACTGTTTCCTCCAGAGTTACTGCTTCCGCCCGGAGGGTTTATGTTTCCACCCGAGGTGTCGCAGCCGCCCGAAGTGCTGCTGCCGCCCGAGTTGCTTTCACCGCCCGAGTTGCT
>CAZRZB010000165.1:2812-3363 GCA_964604435.1 uncultured Aestuariivirga sp.
GTTGCCGCCAGAGTTGCTGTTGCCGCCCGAGTTGCTGTTGCCGCCAGAGTTGCTGCCGCCACCCGAGGTGTCGCAGCCGCCCGAAGTGCTGCTTCCACCCGAATCGTCATTGTCATCCGAATCATCGTTGTCGTCCGAGTCGTCGTTGCCACCCGAGTTGCTGCCGCCACCCGAGGTGTCGCAGCCACCCGAAGTGCTGCTGCCGCCCGAGTTGCTTTCACCGCCCGAGTTGCTGTTGCCGCCAGAGTTGCTGTTGCCGCCCGAGTTGCTGTTGCCGCCAGAGTTGCTGTTGCCACCCGAGTTGCTGCCGCCACTTGAGGAGTCACAGCCTCCCGAAGTGCTGCCGCCAGTTGTCGTACTGCCGCCGCCGGTGGTGGTCGTCGTGCTGCCTCCGCCGGTGGTGGTGGTCGTACTGCCGCCGCCCGTGGTGGTGCTGGTGCCGCCGCCGGTGGTGGTCGTACTGCCGCCGCCCGTCGTGGTGCTGGTACCGCCGCCGGTGGTTGTTGTACTGCCGCCGCCCGTCGTCGTACTGCCGCCAGTCGTGGTGCTAC
>CAZRZB010000165.1:3463-5496 GCA_964604435.1 uncultured Aestuariivirga sp.
CGCCTCCCGTGGTGGTCGTCGTGCTGCCGCCAGTCGTCGTGCTGCCGCCAGTCGTGGTGCTGCCGCCTCCCGTGGTGGTCGTCGTGCTGCCGCCAGTCGTCGTGCTGCCGCCAGTCGTCGTGCTGCCGCCAGTCGTGGTGCTGCCACCGGTCGTGCTGCCGCCGCCAGTGGTGGTTGTGCTACTGCTCTCCGGAGGAAGTTCACTTCCCCCACTTCCGCCCCCCGTCGTCGAAGAAGTAGAATCCCGTTTAGCAACCATGTCCCTGCAGGCGGTTTTCAGAATTTCCCGGCGTGGAAAAGCTTTGACAAAGGCCCGGAAGGTGGCGGGCGAATTCTTCTTCAAGACGAATTCGCAGGCACAGGCAATATCACTGGGCTTGCAGTAGCCAAATCTTGCATGGGCATTGGTGTCGCCGGCCAGCCCATAGACGCCGACGATGAGGCTGACTGCGCTTAAAGCCGACACAGCAAATCGATTTCGATGCATCTCCGGGCTCCTTTTTTCCCAACATAGGCCAAGAAAATTAACCGTATATTGAGGCTGCTGTGATTCTGTCATGATCTAGATCAATACGGAACACAGGCTAGGACCGTGAACTTGCTCCCTAATCTGCCCGGCAGCGTTTGGGCGAACCCACGGAAGTGCGCCAGGCCAACCGTCCAACACAAATTCTGGCTATTTCAAGAGGATATCAAGCCATGAACAGGCGCTGTGCCCTCCTCTCACTGGCCTCCGTTGCTCTCGCCCTGTCGCGGGGGCCGGCCTTGGCGGGTACAGGCATCCCGTTCGAGAAGGCCGCCTTCGCTGCGGCGCAGTCCGCTGGAAAGTCAATATTGTTGTATATAGACGCGCTGTGGTGCGGGGCCTGCCAAGTCCAGGAGGGCGTTGTTGCCAATCTTGAGAAGGACGCGGACTTCAAGGACTACGTCATCTTCATCATCGACTACGATAACCAGAAAGATGTGATGCGGAGTTTCGGCGCGACAAGCCGGGGCACTTTGATTGCCTTCAAAGGCATGACTGAAATCGGCAGGCTGGTGGGGGATACCAAGCTTGCCAGCATAAAGTCGCTGATGCTGAAGGGGCTATAGCCGAAATGCTGTGGAGTAGCTTCGGACTGGCCTTTCTGGCGGGCCTGCTTTCGACACTGTCACCCTGCATCCTGCCACTGCTGCCAGTGGTGCTTGGAACGGCGGTTTCCACGCACCGGTTCGGGCCGTTGGCGCTTGCCCTGGGATTGGGTCTGTCCTTTGCAACTATCGGCTTGTTCGTCGCTACAATTGGCTTTGCCATCGGCCTGGACGAAGGTGTGTTCCGCGGTGCAGCAGCCGTGCTCATGACAACGGCCGGACTATTCCTTACGGTGCCACCGTTGGAAGTAGGTTTTGCGCTCGCGGCAGGCCCCGTCGTAAACTGGACCCAGCAACACCTGAATGGCCCTGAAGGCCACGGATTGGGAGGCCAGTTTGGAGTTGGCCTTCTGCTCGGCGCGCTTTGGAGCCCCTGTGCCGGACCGACTTTGGGTGCGGCCTCACTGCTGGCAGCGCAAGGGCAAGACCTTGGTCAGGTGGCAATGACGATGTTCTTGTTTGGCCTGGGCGCGGTTATCCCGCTTCTGCTCGTCGGCCAGGTTTCGCGGGCTGCGCTGGTGCATTGGCGGGGCCGCGCTCTTGCCACGGGGAAAGGCGCAAGGCAGGCGCTTGGAGTAGCCTTCATTCTTTTCGGGTTGCTGGCTTTAAGCGGCCTCGACCGGACGCTTCAAACGACACTCATCAGGCATTCCCCGGAATGGCTCTCTCAGTTGACTTTTCTCTACTGAGACATCCCATCAAGCAGCTTCGCCCCGGTCCGGTCCGGCGCCCCGGGGATTCAGGGCTCCATCCGGTTGACCGTAAGACCTCCGGTCGCGGCCGGTCTGGCGGTTTTCCACCTCAAACGGAAAGCCGCCGCTTGGTGAGGGCGGTCCTCGAGACAATGACCTTGTCGATGCGCCGGCCATCGAGATCCACAACCTCGAAATGAAAGCCGTGCT
>CAZRZB010000166.1:0-5472 GCA_964604435.1 uncultured Aestuariivirga sp.
GTGCTCGGCGCGCTCCTTGGGATCGGCCAGCAATTCCTTGGCCAAGGCGCGGTCTTCCGAGGGGGTTTCTCCGCGGCGGCGGGTTCCGGCAATCGGCCTGATCGAAACCTTGCCATCGCGCACCCGGACCAATATTTCGGGACTGGAGCCAATGACGGCGAACCGGTCGAAATCGAGGTAGTAGAGGAAGGGCGAGGGATTGACGCGGCGCAGGGAGCGGTAGAGCGCAAAGGGCGGCAGGTTGAAATTGGCCTCAAAGCGCTGGGAGAGGACGACCTGGAAGATATCGCCTGCGGTAATGTAGTCCTTGGCTTTGGCGATCATGGCCGCGTACTCCCGCGGCGTCGTATTCGAGGTTGCGTCCTTGATGGGCGCGGTCTCGATGTCCTGGGTGGTCAAATGATCAAGCGGACGGTCGAGCGCGTCGACAACCTCGGCAATGCGCTCCTGGGCCCGCGCGTAGGCGGCTTTTGCGGACACGCCTTTTTCCACATATACCGGCGAGGTAACGGTCACCTCATCGCGCACGCTGTCAAAGATCGCCATGACCGTGGGGCGGATCATCATGCCGTCGGGGAGGCCAAGGGTATCGGGATTCGGCGCGGGCAAGTCCTCCATCAGACGGACCATGTCGTAGCCGATATAGCCGAAGATGCCTGCCGCCATGGGCGGGGCATCGGGGCTCAAGGGGATGCGGCTTTCGGCAAGCAGGGCGCGAAGCGACTCAAGCGGGGGAAGCCCGATGGGCTCGAAGGGACCGTCAGCGCGATGCAGGGCCTTGCGGTTGATTGCGGCCTTGCCGTCAGCCACCTTCCAGATCATGTCCGGGTTCATGCCGATGATGGAGTAACGCCCGCGCACCGCACCGCCCTCGACCGATTCAAGAAGAAAGGAGTATTTGGCATTGCGCGTCAGTTTCAGCATTGCCGAAACCGGGGTTTCGAGATCGGCCACGAGGCGGGTTGAAACGATTTGTGCCGCGCCCCTTTCATAGGCAGCGGCGAAGTGATCGTAGGCAGGCGATGTTGGCATTGGCTTTACTCTGGAATGGGTTGTCAGGGGGTAGCGGTTGGACTTCCTGAAACCTGTTGCCAGAGTGCGCCGTTGATCGAGACACCCACCTCTCCCTGAAGAGCGGTGAGATAACCGGCCAGCAGATCCTTTGAGGTTCCCTCCCGCACGCCTCTTGCCAACTCCTTTGCCGCAGCCGATTTGCTGCTAAAGGGTTCGGCTAGAACGGGTTTGGAGCGCATGATCATTGCACTCTTGCCATCGCCCCCTAAAGTCCACGCGTAACCATCTTCGGGGACGCTAAACAGCGCCGTGACTGCGGGAACATCAAACTCCGGGCCTGCCTCATTGCGCCGCAAGCCACGGGCCGTCTTGATTTCGGCCTTGGCATCGGCGGCAAGTTTCTCAAGCGTTGCGCCACCTTCGAGGCTCTTGACCAGGGCAGCAGCGCGTTCGGACAGCAGTTCACGGATCTTGCGGGCCGTTACGTCGCCCTGGACCTGCGCTTTCACGGCCTCGAGCGGCTTAAGAGCCGAGGGAATGATCTCGCGGACCTCATACCAGAAATAGCTGTCCTGGGGCGTGAGGGCATCGTTCTCAATGCCCACATCGCTGGCAAAGGCAGCTTTCAGGACATCGGACTTGCCGGGGACGACAACCTCCTTGCCATCGGGGCCGAGGCCCGCCGCGCTGACCGCGGGGATCACCACCAGGGGAATGCCTTGCGCCTTTGCGATATCCTCAAATTTCGTTTGCGCGGCGCGGGCATCTTCCACGGCGTCATAGATGGACTGGATCTCGTCCAGGGCGCGCTCGGTCTGCAAGCGCCTGGTGAGCTGGTCCTTGACCTCATCCAGGGAAGCCTGCTTTTCCGGCGTGATCTTGGTTGCCTTCAGAAGCGCCGTAACCAGGCTTCCAGAGACGGGCCCGCTGACTTCGTCCTGTTTCAGCATGAAGGCAGCTTCGGCCACGGCCTTGTCGAGAAAATCCGCCCTTGTCCTGTCAGCAAAGGTAACATCTGCCTCGCTGGCGCCGCGCTCCTTGGCAATAACCATGAAATCCACACCAGAAGCAATCCGCTCCCTGGCTTTTTTCGCCTCGTCCAAAGTCGGAAACGAGACCTGCAGGATGGTGCGTTTTTCCGGCGCAAAATAGTCAAGCTTGTATTTCCCGTAGCCAGCCGCAAGGGCTTCCGCGGTGATGGCAATCTTGGGCGCCATATCGGCAGGTTCCACCTTCATGACAGCAATGCTGCGGTATTCGGGGGCAGTATAAACCGATGGCGTCGCCTCGTACTGTTTCTTCAATTCCTCGTCGGTAGGAGCCGCAACATCGGCCGCGCTTGCGCTGGTGACGAAATAATCCGCATCGCGCTGCTCATTGCGATAACGGTACAACGCCTCCACCAGGGTATCGGGTGGCTCGAATCCCCGGTCCAGCGCGTCGGTTATGGCAATCCGCGCCCGGTTGCGGCTCTCGCTGGCCACGAACATCTGCTCATTCATGCCGTTCTGTTGCAGAACGCGGGCAAACACCTGCGGGTCAAATTTGCCGGTGCTATCCTTGAACGCCGCGTTGGCCTTTGCCTCCTCTGCAATCAACTCCTTTGAAATGCTGATGCCAAGGTCCTGGGCCTGGGCATCAAGAGTGGCCGACTGGATCAGGTTGTTCAGAATTGATCTGTCGATCCCCATTTTCCGGGCTTCCTCGGCGGTCAAATTCTGGCCGGTTTGACGGGCCAGATTTTGCACGGCCTGGCGGAAGGTTGTGTCGTATTGCTGGCTGGAGATTTCCTGGTTCCCGACGGTGACGAGGGCGGTGGCGTTGAAACCGCCGAAGATGTCCCGAATGCCCCAAACACCAAAACTTCCCGCCAACAGCATCAGCAGGATTTTTGCCACCCAGGACTTGCCTGCGTTGCGGAGCATTTCTAACATCGGGACGTCCTTTCAAGGGGCTGGATTCAGCCAAATCAGAAGTTTTGCATAATAGGTAGGTGGGTTGCCTCTCGCAAGCACGAGATTGCTCTGCTATGAGGCAATGGATTCAAAGGCTTGGAGTGGTTAAAATGACGAAACCGGGGCCCCGTCCGCTGGTGGCCGGCAATTGGAAGATGAATGGCACGACGGCCATGCTGAAGGAACCGCGTCTTCTCGCGGGCATGCTGCGCGACGTCAAGCTGAAATGCGAGGTGCTCATCTGTCCGCCGGCAACACTTATCCGGCGGGTGAAATCGGTTATGAAGGGGTCGCGCATCAAGGTGGGCGGCCAGGATTGCCACTGGAATGCGTCCGGAGCCCATACGGGCGACATTTCGGCCGAGATGCTGAAGGATGCGGGCTGCACCAGCGTGATTGTGGGTCATTCGGAGCGCCGCGCCAACCATGGCGAGACCGATGAGGTCGTTTCCAAGAAGGCAAAGGCCGCCCATGGGGCCGGGTTGATTGCCATTGTCTGCATTGGGGAGACGCTGGAGCAGCGCAAGGCCGGCAAGACGCTGGCGGTTGTTTCAGGCCAATTGAAAGGGTCGCTGCCGGAGGGTGCGACTTCGGCCAATACGGTTATTGCCTATGAACCGGTGTGGGCCATCGGCACGGGCCTCACGCCGACGGTTGCCGAGGTTGCCGAGGTTCACAGCCATATCCGCGCCGATCTTGGCAAGCTGCTGGGCGATGGCGGGGCCGGCGTCCGCATTCTCTATGGCGGCTCGGTGAAGCCTTCAAACGCAAGCGAACTCATGGGGGCAGCCCATGTGAATGGCGCGCTGGTGGGAGGCGCCAGCCTGAAGGCCGCCGACTTTATCGGGATCATCAAAGCCTATGCCTGAAACCGAGATTCCGGTTCTGACGAAACGCCGCCTGCAGGCCCAGGTGATCGGGCCGATCTATGCGGAAATGGTTGAACAGCTTGGCGAGGAGAAAGCCGTGTCCATCCTGGATGCGGCCATCCGGAAGGCAGCCATCGCCGAGGGTAGGGAATTTGCCAGGAAGGCCCCGGGCGGGGTGACCTCAATGGCCGATTTCATCAAGCTCTATGAGCTGTGGACCGCCGACGGGGCGCTCGAAGTTACGGTGCATGAAGCCAACGACCGGGTGTTCAACTTCGATGTCACGCGCTGCAAATATGCCGAGGCCTACAAGGCGATGGGGCTCGGCAAGATCGGCCACCTCATGTCCTGCAACCGTGACGGCACATTCTGTGAAGGCTACGACCCGAACATCAAGCTCGAGCGCCAGCAGACCATCATGGCCGGCGCCTCCCGCTGCACCTTCCGCTACCGCTATGAAGCCGGAAAACCTTAGCCCCACTGGTGCGTCATGGACTGCGGTCCGGCTTGCGTAATCCACAATAATCAGTCAATCTCCTTGCAAGCGCATCCGACAGTGATGCCAATTATGGGAGAAGTGACATGACCAAGAATCATAAAGCCGAGGGTGCTGGTTCGCGCCGTGAATTCCTAAGAAGTGGCGCTGTTGCCGCAGCAGCAGGTGCGGCAACACTGGCCATGCCGAATGTGGCGCGGGCGCAGGAGGCCGTGACGTTCAAGTTTCAAAGCACCTGGCCGGCAAAGGACATATTTCATGAATATGCGGCGGACTTCGTTTCGCGCGTCAACGACATGGCGGGCGGCAAGCTAAAGCTCGAACTCCTGGCGGCCGGTTCGGTCGCCAAAGCCTTCGAAGTGCAGGACGCCGTGCTCGCCGGTACGCTCGATGGCGGCCATGGGGTGTGCGCCTACTGGTATGGCAAGCACAAGGCCTATTCGCTGTTCGGAACGCCCCCGGCTTGGGGCTGGCGCGCCAACCAGATGATCGGCTGGATGAAGTACGGCGGCGGGCAGGAGCTCTACAACGAACTTGTGCAGAACGTGCTTGGCCTCAATCTTGTGGGCTTCCTGACAGGACCGATGCCCACCCAGCCGCTCGGCTGGTTCAAGAAGGAAGTGGCTTCGGCTGACGATCTCAAGGGAATCAAATACCGCACTGTCGGCCTCTCGGCCGATCTCTTCAAGGAGATGGGCGCGGCGGTCACCATCATGGGCGGCGGCGAGATCGTTCCTGCCATGGACCGTGGCCTGCTTGACGCAGCCGAGTTCAACAATCCTTCGTCCGACAAGCTTCTGGGCTTTGCCGATGTGTCGAAAGACTACATGGTGCAGAGCTACCATCAGGCAGCCGAGTGTTTCGAAATCATCTTCAACAAGGCGAAGTTCGACGCCCTGGCGCCCGAGCTCCAGGCGGTCATCAGGTATGCAGCCGAAGGCTCCTCGGCTGACATGAGCTGGAAGGCCATGGACCGCTATGCCAACGACCTGGCTGCCCTGAAAGCCGCCGGCGTCAAGGTGCACAAGACACCCGATGCGGTGCTGCAGGCCCAACTCGCGGCCTGGGACAAGGTCATCACCGCGCAGTCGGCGGAGCCCTTCTTCGCCAAGGTGGTCGAAAGCCAGAAGGCCTGGGT
>CAZRZB010000167.1:0-5443 GCA_964604435.1 uncultured Aestuariivirga sp.
ACGCAAAATCCGACGATCGGCGAGGAATGGCGCAGGGACTGGCACCCCGAGATCATCCCGGAGCGGAAATCCGCTGATCGCGTACTGGTGGTTGGCGCCGGTCCCGCCGGCCTCGAATGCGCCCGGGCCCTCGGGCAGCGGGGCTATGATGTCGTGCTGGCGGAGGCCCGGGACCAGTTGGGCGGGCGCGTCGCGGATGAGAGCAGGCTGCCCGGCCTTGCGGCGTGGCGGCGGGTGCGCGACTACCGCGTGCAGCAGATCCAGCGCATGGCGAATGTCGAAGTCTATCAGGGGAGCAGGCTTTCAGCTGGCGACATTCTCGATTACGGATTCCCCAAGGTCGTGCTTGCGACCGGCGGCACCTGGCGGCGCGACGGGATTGGCCGGTGGCGGAGCACTGCCGTGCCTGGCCTGTCCGATATTGTGGTGTTCGCGCCCGAGGATATTTTCGCCGGCGCGCCCATCGAAGGGCCTGTCGTCATCTACGACGATGACCGCTATTACCTTGGCGGCGTGATTGCCGAGCACTTGCGCCTCAAGGGACTTGAGGTGACGCTTGTGACCCCGGCATCGGACGTCTCGAACTGGTCACAGGCGACGCTGGAGCAGGGCTGGGTCGAACAGCGCCTCCACGAGCTCGGCGTTGCAGTCGTGGAAAAGCACGGCATCGTCGCTGCGGAGCGCGGCCAGGTGCAGGTCGAACACCGGGTCAGCGGCCACCAGCGCGCCCTGCCATGCGCCTCGCTCCTGTTCGTGACCATGCGGCTGCCGAATGATTCCGTCTTCCAGGCGCTCAACGCCGATCCGGCTGCGCTGGCCGCGGCCGGGATCAGCTCGTTGTTGCGCATCGGCGATTGCCTGGCGCCCTCGACGATTGCCGCCGCGGTCTATTCCGGCCACCGCTGCGCGCGCGAGATGGATGAGCCCGCGGCCGAGGGCGTGCCGTTCAAACGCGAACTGGTTGAGCTGCTCTGAGGGAACGGCTGCCGCGCTGTCACCAGCGGGGATCACGGCCATCCGCATCGGCTTCGGGCTGGTCCGCCACTGGCTGCCACGCCTGCTGGAACGGCGCCACATAGGCCAGTGCATTGGCCTGCATGATGGCCTTGGAGAGCGCAGCTAATGCGGCGGCGAAGCCGGGTTTCGGAAGCCTCAGGCGCGGCGGGCCGGGGCGGCGAAGGGAAATCGGGGCGTTCAGGCTGATGTCGGTCATGGCTTTCTCCTATGCCTATGACACTGGCACCGGCCGCCTCTCAGGTCTTTGGCGCGGACCTGAAGAGTTCTGAAATCTTCTGGTATTCGCTTTCCCGGGGGATTCAGTTATTCTGTCGGCCGGGGATAGGGATTTGCCGAATGAATGTGCAATTTGGGCAGTACCTGTTGAACCGGAGGGACCGGCTGCTGCAGGGGCCTCAAGGCCCCGTAGAGCTTTCGGCGCGCTCCTTCGACATCCTCGTCGTCCTGCTGGACCGGCCGGATGAAGTAATCGGCAAGACCGATCTTTTCGCGGCGGCCTGGCCCGGCATGATCGTCGAGGAGAATACGCTGCAGGTCCACATCTCGGCGCTCCGCAAGGCACTGGCTCCCGGCATGATTATGACGGTGCATGGCCGCGGCTACAAATATGCCGGGCCGCGTCCCATGGTACAGGCAGCCGCAGCGGCGGCGCCCGAGCCCGCCGTCTCCGAGCGCAAGCCGGTGATCGTCGTTCTGCCATTTGAAAACCTGACCAGCGATCCGGACCAGCAATATTTCAGCGACGGCATTACCGGCGACATCACCGACCGGCTGGCGCGGTTCCGGGCCTTCACGGTCATCGGCCAGCATTCAGCGGCCTCCTTCCGGTCGGCAACGCCTGACATCGCCGCGGTGCGCGAACGGCTCAAAACCAATTTCGTCGTGAGCGGAAGCGTGCGCCGCTCTGGCGAACGCATCCGCATTGCCGTCCGGCTCATCGATGCCGCAAGCGAGGAGACCATCTGGGCCGAGCGCTATGACCGCCCGCTCAGCGACCTGTTCGACCTGCAGGACGAAATCAGCGAACTGGTGGCCGCCGCCGTTGCCCGCCATCTTGAAGTCGAGATCAATGTCAGGAGTTCAGGCCGCCCGCACACCAGCCTGTCGAGCTACGAACACATGCTGCAGGGCTACTGGCATTTCAAGAAGCTGACGCGGGCCGGGGTGGTTGCCGCAAAGGAGTGCTTCGAGCGGGCGATTGCGCTGGATCCCGGCAATGCGGAGGCCCTTGGCTGGCTTGGCGTGACCTATTGCGAGACATGGGTTTTCGATTTCCTGATCGAAAATGCCATTCGCGGCGCCGAACTCACGGCCCAGGCGATTGCCCTCAGTCCGGCCAATGCGACCTGTCATGCCATTCATACCTGGGCGCTTCTGTGCGTGGGTGACCTTGCCGGGGCAATGAGCGTCAGCGCGCGCGGCATCAGCCTCAATCCCGGTGATCCGGGCATGCTGGTCAATCGGGCCCTGGCATGCGGCTATGACGGGCGGACGGGCGAAGCGGTGGATCTCATCCGCCAGGCACACCGGCTCGAACCGATTCCGCCGCCTTGGTTCGCCGAGTTCAATGGTGTCGTGGCCTTTGCCGATGGGCGTTATGGCGATACGCTCGCCGGTGTCGAGCTCCTGCCGGAGGTCGCGTGGGATGCCATGTACGCGCTGGCCTGTTATGGCCTGACCGGGGAAAAGCAGAAGGCCCGCGCCCTGCGGACGAGGCTTGCCGAGGCGGGCCGCGCGCCCGATTGGCAGCTTGGCCTGTCGCGCGAACCCTATCGGGACCCGGCGGTCAGGGAGCGCTTGGCGGAAGGACTGCGCAAGGCCCTGTCGTTCTAGTGGGTAGAATCAGGCGCGCGGTACCCGGATCAATCCCGGAAGCCGCGCTCGTTCGAAGGTGAGAGAAGGATCGCTCCGGTCGTGGTCAGGCACCCCATCTCACGCCTTCGGATAGTCGCCAGCATGCCGGACGATAAGCTCGCGAGGAGAGTCCGAACCGCGCCTGATCAACAAGCGCACCTCGTCTCCGAGCGCGTGCCTGCTGATCGCATCATAAACCTCTCCGCGACCGTGCACCTGTTGACCATCAACCGCGAGGACCAGTTCTCCGCCTTGCACCCCGGCCCGCGCCAACTCGCTTCCCGGCCTGGGAGGTTGGAGGACGAAACCGGGTGGCTCGGATTCGGTCGGGGCTGCATCGCGCCACGCGTCGATCAGTGTTTCGGTTCCCTTTGCCACGCAGGCACAGGCACCGAGGCCGCACAAGGGGCAGGTACATGCGCAGTTAAGCCCGTCCTGGGCGAGTTGCCAAGCCACAACCCCTGGCAGCAGCCGCGCCGTGGATAGTGCGGCGCCGGCATGCGCCTTCAGATGCTTTGGCGCGATCTCTCTGAGACGCGGCTCATAGAGCCGCAGCGCCACCTCGTACAGCATCGCGTAGCCGAGTGCGCAATGGTGGAACGCCAGGCACAGGTCCCGCAATACCCCGGAGAGTGCGGTGGTCTCCCTCGATGCGGTCTGAGGGCTCGTCGTCTCCCCGCTCGGTCCGGCTCCACCGGAGTCCTTGAGGTAGCTGACAAGCTGACTGCGGTGCGTCTGCACCATCGGCCGGAGGCGCTGAAGGGCGGCGAGGGCATCGGGGTACCCGGAGGACAATTGCTGCGCGCGCTCAAGCCTTCCTGCCACTTCGCCCTCCAACGCGACGAGTTCCGCCACGGTACGGTGGATTACCTGGAGCCTCAGATCGACCGTCATTGCCTGGTCCTCCCTGTGCCTGCCGAACATTTCTGAGCTGAGGCTAGTCGAATAGTCACGCTGCGACAATGACTCCCCTGCGGCACGTCGGCTGCGGGTCAAACGCGGTCGGGCAGAGCAGACGGCCGATGGCCTAATGCCGGGGAGCTTCTGTCAGGCCTTGATTACTGGCGCTCAGGGAACCCGGCGCACCGCGCCCTTGGCGGCGCTGGTGGCGAAGGCGGCGTAGGCGCGCAGCGCCGTGGTGATCTTGCGCGGGCGCTCCTCGGCTGGCTGCCAGGCCGCGGGCCCCCGCTTTTCCATTTCCGCGCGGCGGGCGGAAAGTTCGGCTTCCGCCACCGCCAGAGTGATGCTGCGGTTGGGAATGTCGATCTCGATCAGGTCGCCGTTCCGCACCAGGCCGATCAGGCCGCCTTCTTCCGCCTCGGGCGAGACGTGGCCGATGGAGAGGCCGGAGGTGCCGCCGGAGAAGCGGCCGTCGGTGACGAGGGCGCAGGCCTTGCCGAGCCCTTTGGATTTGATGTAGCTGGTGGGATAGAGCATTTCCTGCATGCCGGGGCCGCCGCGCGGGCCTTCGTAGCGGATGACCACCACGTCGCCGGCCTTCACCTTGCCGTTGAGAATGCCGCTCACCGCCGTGTCCTGGCTCTCGAACACCACGGCGGGACCCTTGAACTTGAGAATGGATTCATCCACCCCGGCGGTTTTCACGATGCAGCCTTCGGTGGCGAGATTGCCTTTGAGCACCGCAAGCCCGCCATCCCTGGAGAAGGGATGTTCGGCGCTGCGGATCACGCCTTTTTCACGGTCCGTATCGAGCGACTCCCAGCGCCGCTCTTGGCTGAAGGCCACCTGCGTCGGCACACCGCCGGGCGCCGCCAGGTAGAACTTGCGCACCTCGTCGCTTTTCGTCCGGCTGATGTCCCAGCGGGCGATCGCTTCGCCCAAGGTGGCCGAATGCACGGTCGGCAGCTCGGCGTTGAGCAGGCCGGCGCGCTCGAGCTGGCCGAGAATGGCCATGATGCCGCCCGCCCGGTGCACGTCTTCCATATGCACGTCGGACTTGGCGGGCGCCACCTTGCAGAGCACCGGAACGCGGCGGCTCAGGCGGTCGATGTCGTCCATGGTGAAGTCGATGCCGCCTTCATGGGCGGCGGCGAGGATGTGCAGCACCGTGTTGGTGGAGCCGCCCATGGCGATATCCAGCGTCATGGCGTTTTCAAAGGCCTTGAAGCTGGCCACCTTGCGCGGCAGTACGCTCGCGTCATTCTGCTCGTAATAGCGTTTGGCGATATCGACGATCAGGTGGCCGGCCTCGATGAACAGGCGCTTGCGGTCGGCGTGCGTTGCCAACACCGAGCCGTTGCCCGGCAGCGAAAGGCCGAGCGCCTCGGTCAGGCAATTCATTGAATTGGCGGTGAACATGCCCGAGCATGAGCCGCAGGTGGGGCAGGCCGAGCGTTCGATGGCCTTGACGTCCGCGTCGGAAACCTTGTCGTCGGCGGCGGCCACCATGGCATCCACCAGGTCAAGCGCCTTGGTGACACCGCTCTGCAGGATGACCTTGCCCGCCTCCATCGGCCCGCCGGAAACAAAAACGGTGGGGATATTGAGGCGCAGCGAGGCCATCAGCATGCCGGGGGTGATCTTGTCGCAATTGGAAATGCACACCATGGCG
>CAZRZB010000168.1:0-5409 GCA_964604435.1 uncultured Aestuariivirga sp.
TCGTGGCGCGCGAGCGGGGCATCAAGGTGGACGAGGTGCGCCAGAGCCAGCGCGGCGCCTATGAAACCTATATCAGGCTCACGGTGCGCACCGAAGGACTGGAACGGTCGGTTGCCGGAACGGTGTTCACCGATGGCAAGCCGCGCATCATCCAGATCAAGGGCATCGAGTTGGAGGCGGATTTCGGGCCGCATATGCTCTACGTCACAAACATGGACAAGCCCGGCTTCATCGGGGCGTTAGGCATGCTGCTGGGCAATGCCAACGTCAATATCGCCTCGTTCCACCTGGGGCGGCTGGCGGAGGGGAGCGATGCCATTTGCCTGGTGCAGCTGGACGAGCCGATCCCTGCGCCGGTCCTCCAGGCGGTGCAAAAGTTAACGCAAGTGCGCCAGGCCAAGCCGCTGGCGTTTTGAGCCAATCCGGAGCGGCATTTGCGCCCGCCGGAGTTTCGTGTATGACCTCGCAACGGCTCCGGAGGGATTCTCCCCGGGGCCGTTCGCATGTCTGACAGGAGTTTGGAATGGCCAATGTGGCGGTGGTCGGGGCCCAATGGGGCGACGAAGGCAAGGGCAAGCTGGTGGACTGGCTGTCGGAACGCGCCGACGTGGTGGTGCGCTTCCAGGGCGGCCACAATGCCGGCCACACGCTGGTTATCGACGGCGTCACCTACAAGCTTTCGCTGCTGCCTTCCGGCATCGTGCGGCCGGGCAAGCTGTCGGTCATCGGCAATGGCGTGGTGGTCGATCCCTGGGCGTTGCTTGCCGAAATCGAGAAGCTCAGGAGCCAAGGCGTTGCCGTCAGCCGGGAAAACCTGCGCATTGCCGGGAACGCCACGCTCATTCTGCCGCTCCATGGCGAGCTTGACCGGATACGCGAGGACGCCGCAGGCGCGGGCAAGATCGGCACCACGGGGCGCGGCATCGGCCCCGCCTACGAGGACAAGGTCGGGCGGCGGGCCATCAGGGTCAATGACCTTGCCGACCTCACAACTCTTGGGCCCAAGATTGAGCGCCTGCTGGCGCACCATAATGCGCTGCGGCGCGGGCTTGGCCAGGCGGAAATTGCCGCCCCTGACTTGTTCAAACAGCTCAGTGAAATCGCGCCAAAGGTCCTGGTCTATTCCGACGCGGTGTGGTCGCTGCTGGATGAGGTCAAGCGCGAGGGCAAGCGCATTCTGTTCGAGGGGGCCCAGGGCGTTTTACTGGATATAGATCACGGCACCTATCCGTTCGTGACCTCCTCGAACACCATCGCGGGGCAGGCGGCGGCGGGCTCCGGACTTGGGCCTTCAAGCATCGGCTATGTGCTTGGTATCGCCAAAGCCTACACGACGCGGGTGGGCTCGGGGCCATTTCCAACGGAGCAGCAAAACGAGGTCGGCGAGCACATCGGCCAAAGGGGCCGCGAATTCGGCACGGTGACGGGACGCAAGCGCCGCTGCGGCTGGTTCGATGCGGTGCTGGTGCGCCAGGCCATCAAGACCTCCGGCATCCACGGCATCGCGCTCACCAAGCTCGATGTGCTCGACGGTTTGAAAGAAATCAAGGTCGGCGTGGGCTACATGCTCGATGGCAAGCGCATCGCGCAGTTCCCCGCGGCGGAAGAAGCGCAAAAGCGGGTAGAACCCATCTATGAGAGTCTTGAGGGCTGGACGGATACCACGGCCGGGGCCCGCTCCTGGGCGCAGTTGCCGGCGCAGGCGATCAAGTATGTCAAGTATCTTGAGGAACTGATCGAGTGCCCCGTGGCGCTTCTCTCAACCTCGCCCGAGCGCGAGGACACGATCCTGATGCGCGATCCGTTCGAGGACTGATCAGAACTTTCTCTGTTCGGCGAAGAAGCCGTAGAGTGAGCTCAGCAGGCTGACGCTGAAGAGCGACAGGAAGAGATTCACCGGGACGCTCAAGACGAGGGCCATGAACTTGGCGGCCGTCAGGCTCACGCCTCCAATGATCGCGAGCACAATGCCGAGTGCGAAAAATGTCGTGAGCAGGATGAGGGTGTTCAAGGCCAGGAGAGCGGCAAACTGAAGATTGTTGCCCTGGGTGATCCGCAGTGCGTCACGGACGCCGAAATCGTTCCGCTCAAGGGCCATCGCAGGCAAGGCGACCGACATCCGCATGATGTAGATTCCGGCCAGGAAGAACGGCACCGCAAGCAACAGGCTGAGATGCGGCAGCGCAGCAATGAAGATGGCGGAAAAAATGAGGACCGGCGCCAGCGCGATGATCATGATTATCAGCGTGCGGAGAGCATAATTCCAGACCGGACGGTCGAGGCGGAAAACCTTTCCGGGCGCCGTGACCTCATCGAGCAGGATGTAGCGGTGCCAGTTCACGGCGATGGAAGAAAAGATCACCAGGCTGATGGCGGCGATGAGGAAGTCGCTTGGCCGGAAGACCATCAGTTTCGCGCTGGTATCAGCGGTTTCCGCGGCGGAGAGAAAACTGCGGTCGAGGAAGCTGATGGCCGCGAGCACCAGGCTCCAGGGCAGGCCAATCCGGATTCCGGTGGCGCGGAACTGGATGACAGCATTAAGGGCGTGTCTGATGGTGGCGAAGGGAGCTAGCTTTTGCATGGATGTTGGACACTCTTTGATACGAGCGTCTTAACGAATAACTCTTTTCTTTGAAAGCTCGGCGTTCTCCTGGGCAAGGGAGGCGGAGAAATTCTTGAGGATGAGGCTTGCCAGATCCGATTTTGCCGTCGGCCTGCCGCAAAGGTATCCCTGCATGTAGTCGCAGTTCAGGTTGCGCAGGGCCAGCATCTGCTCGGTGGTTTCAATGCCTTCGGCGGTCACCTCAATTCCCATATTGCGGCCCAGGTCAATGATGGATTTGAGAATGCTTGGCGCCTTGGCGCTGGTGTCGAGCGCATGAACGAAGGAGCGGTCAATTTTCAGTTTCGAGAAGGGGAACTTCCAGAGATAGCTGAGACTGGAATAGCCGGTGCCAAAATCATCAAGGGCGATGGCGCAGCCCATGTCGCGCAGGCTATTCAGCTGCGAATGGACCAGTTCCTGGTCCTTCAGGAATGTGCCTTCGGTAATTTCCACTTCGAGCCGGTAGGCGGGGAACTGGGTGCGCTCGAGGGCGTGGTTGACCTCTGCCAGAAGGGTTCCGGAATAGAACTGGGCCGGTGAAAAATTGACCGCGACAACCAGGTGCGATGGCCACTCCGCCGCGGTGCGGCAGGCGTCCTCAATGCTCCAGGCTCCAAGGCGGGAGATGAGCCCCAATTCCTCGGCGATGGGGATGAATTCGCCCGGCGTAATGTTGCCAAAGGCGGGATGGTTCAAGCGCATCAAGGCTTCAAAGCCGGCCAGCTTGCCGGTCTTGAGCGAAAAGAACGGCTGATAGACCATTTCAAAAGCGTTCTGATCGACCGCGGCGGTAATCACGGCGCTCAGGTCATTGCGCCGCTTGGTGGCGAGCGCCTCGGTCGGATCGTAGAATGAATAGCCGGGGCTGCCGGCTTCGATGGAGGCGCGGAGCGCCAGGCTGGCGTGATGCAGAAGTGTCGCGGCGTCATGGTCGTTCTGGGTGGTCATGGCCACGCCGGCAATGGCCTCGATGTGCAGCTTTTGGTCGCCCCAAGGGGCGGCCCGCGAACACAGTGCGGCCAGGTGCTTGGCGGTTTGCAGGGCCATCACCGGATCGCTGACATTGCAGAGAAACACACCGAAGCTCTTGTGGTCAATGCGGCCGATGATGCGGTTGCCGATGGGGAAAAGCTCAAGCCTTTCGGCCAACTGGCGGATCACCGAGCCGATGGCCTTGCGCCCGTAGATTTCGCCGATTCTGGCGAGGCCCCGGATTCTTATTTCGACGAGTGTCGAGACCGGCGGATTGGGGCCGGCCTTTGAAATCTCCGCGGTTATGCTGTTCAGAAAGGCTTC
The DNA here is from genome assembly GCA_964604435.1 of uncultured Aestuariivirga sp. Taxonomy (GTDB): domain Bacteria; phylum Pseudomonadota; class Alphaproteobacteria; order Rhizobiales; family Aestuariivirgaceae; genus Aestuariivirga. The sequence goes on from CAZRZB010000168.1 coordinate 3,902, forward strand.
ATAGTTGAGCAGGCCGGTTTCCTGGTCATAGCCGGTCAACTGCTGCAATTCCTTGCTCAAGGAACTGAGTTCGGGCAGGACTTGGTGTTGTTCCAAAAGGGGTGGGACAGTCATTTACGCTAGTTGGCCAGATATTCCGCTTGCTCCATATTGGCGGGGAAGAATGAAAGAATGTGTAAAAATTTAGCGAATGCCCGGAGAATGGATGAAGAATTTGGCCATCTGCGGCGGAATTCGTGTATCTCAAGACGAGAACAACCATGCGTAGAAACCTGAGAGTCTGGCTCGTGGCAGCCGCAGCCCTGTTCATCTGGATCGGCTCTGGCGCAGAAGCCAAGACCTATCTGGAGATTGCCCTGGGCTCCCTCAAGTCGTTGCCGGGCGATGCGCGCCTGCGGCCGGATCTCGAGGCCGAAATCGCCGCGCTGGCCAATTCCTACCGTCACTCCAAGAACGTAGGGGCTTTGACAGCAAGCCCCTTGCTGCGTGATGCGGCGCGGGCCCAGGCCGTTGACATGATGCTGAACGGCTATGTGGGGCACCGGGCCAGTTCCGGCCATGAGTTTGATTCGCGCATGCGGGCTTTTCTGGAAAGCCCAATGGCGCTGCCGCAAATGGCCGAAAACGCTGCCCGCGATACGCAGAAGGGCGAGGCAAACGCCAGCAAGGCGCGAAATTTGTTTCAGCAGTGGGTGGGAAGCCGCCCGCACCGCAAGACCTTGCTGAACGGCGGCTACAAATTCGTTTCAACCGGTGTGGTGCAGCGGGGAAACAAGATCTGGGCCGTCCAGATCTTCTTTGCGCCACTGCCTGGCGGTGCGACCGCCGGCGGCGGAAGTTTATATTGAAAGCAGATTGCTCCCTGCCTTTGCGGGGAGAGGGCCTTACGATTTAATATGTCAGCGCCGGAGCTACAGCCTTTGGCGCAAGGGCCTTCTGGGCGGCGTTCTTCACGGCCTTCTGGACTTTCTCGAAAGCCCGCACCTCGATCTGGCGGATGCGCTCACGCGAGACGTCAAATTCCCGTGACAGATCCTCGAGGGTCATCGGGTCATCCTGAAGCTTGCGGGCCTCGAAGACGCGGCGTTCCCGGTCGGTCAGCTTGTCCAGGGCCTTGGCCAGCATTTCCTTGCGCATGGCGGCTTCTTCATTCTCAACCAGGACGTCTTCCTGGCTGTCGCTGTCATCGACCAGCCAATCCTGCCATTCGCCTTCGGAATCGGCACGGACCATGGCGTTCAGCGAGGCATCGCCGCCAAGCCGGCGGTTCATGTTGACCACTTCCTGCTCTTCAACGCCAAGCCGCGTGGCGATCTGCTTGACCTGATCCGGCTTCAGGTCGCCTTCCTCAAGCGCCTGAATCTGGCCCTTCATCTTGCGCAAATTGAAAAAGAGCTTCTTCTGGCTGGCGGTGGTGCCCATCTTCACCAGGGACCACGAGCGCAGGACATACTCCTGGATCGAGGCCTTGATCCACCACATGGCATAGGTGGCGAGCCGGAAGCCCT
>CAZRZB010000169.1:0-5366 GCA_964604435.1 uncultured Aestuariivirga sp.
ACACTTCGCGGCCATCCCTGAGGGATTCGCGGTATTGTTCGCCTGTCCTGATCATGTTTTCTTCCCACCCCCCTGCCATGCGCCCGATGAAGATACGATGGGAACTGGCATCATGGGAACATTCAATTTCGCACCCAAAACTCACCGTTTTCCCCTTTGGCGAAGCGGCCGAGGACGGCGTTGTCGCCATAGCAGCCTTGAAATGCCCCCAACTGATGCCTCCGATATCGACCTTTGAGAAATTCTGTGTAAGCTTCTTCAAGAAGATTCACCGCAAGAGAAACTGAGTTCCATGTCACAACCCCACGCGACAGTCATCGGCGCCGGCATCGTCGGCATTTCCAGCGCGGCATTCCTCCAGCGGGCGGGCTACCGCGTTTCGATCGTCGACCGGTTGCCGCCCGGCGAAGGCTGTTCCTTCGGCAATGCCGGCGGGGTCGCCTTTGCCGAAATCGTGCCGCCCATCCATCCGCGCATTCTCCTGAAAATTCCGGGCTGGCTGATGGACCCCCTCGGACCGCTTACCATCCGCTGGTCCTATCTGCCGAAGGCTTTGCCCTGGCTCCTCGCAGCAGGACGCAATGCCATGCCGGCCCGGGTTGCCGCCATCACCGAAGCGCGCGCCAGCCTCGCCTTGCGGGTTGTTGCTGACTTTGAAACCCTGCTCAAGGATGCGGGCAGCTTGGACTTGCTGAAATATGAGGACACGCTACGGCTTTACGACACTGAGCAGCAGTTTGCCGCGGAAGCCAATGAGCGCGCGGTCAAGAAGACCTACGGCTACGAGATGAAGCGGCTGAGCGGCGATGAATGCCGCGAGCTTGAGCCCGCCCTTTCACCCCATGTCCATTGCGGCGCCTTCCACGGTGGCTGGTATTTCGTCACCAATCCGGAACGCACGGTGAAGTCCATTGCCGCCCATGTCGCGCGCAATGGCGGGGAATTCATTACCGATGACGTCGTGAGCATCGTGCGGGAAGGCAACGCGGCAAAGTCCCTTGCCCTGAAATCGGGGAAAAGCATCGTGCTCGACAAGCTCGTCGTTTGCGCGGGCGCCTATTCCCACCTGCTTGCCAGGCAACTCGGCGAAAGGGTCCTGCTCGAAGCGGAGCGCGGCTACCACATGGTTCTGCCGAATTCGGGCGTGAAGCTTTCGCGTTCGCTCACCTATGCCAGCACGCCGGGGGCGGCCACGCCCATGGAGATGGGCTTGCGGCTGGCTGGCTCCGATGAATTCGCTGGCCTTGAGGCGCCGGAGAACTGGGCCCGGGCGGACGCGCTGTGGAAAATCTTCAAGAAAATACTGCCCCGGCTCAATGAGCCCGATTCCGCCACGACGCGCTGGATGGGGCGCCGGCCCGGCACGCCGGATTCGCTGCCGGTCATCGGCCCCTCGAAAACCGTTTCCAATGTCTGGTACGGATTCGGCCACAGCCACATGGGGCTTACCTGGGGGCCTTCCACCGGACGCCTGATCGCCGAGCTCATGACCGGAGCAAAGAGCAATATCGATCTATCGCCCTTCCGGGTCGACCGCTTCTAATCTTGTTTTGACAAAGGCGGAGCCGGCCTTCAGGTTGCCGGCCATTCGTCTGATTTGCGGGAAAGAACATGGACCAACACGCGCCGCCTACCATCCATCTGAAAGACTACCGGCCGGCGCCCTACGTCATTGAAAGCCTGTTCCTGGATTTCTCGCTGGAACCCCATGCAACGCGCGTGGCATCGCGGCTTGAACTATCACCCAATCCCGCCGCTGGCGAAAAGGATGCGGCCCTTGTCCTGGCCGGCGAAAAGATCAAACTCCTGAGCGTGAAACTCGACGGCAAGATCATGGAAGCCTCATCCTATGTGCTTGCGGATGATAGTCTCACGCTGCCAAAGGTTCCCGCCGGGCGCTTCACCCTCGAGATTGAAACCGAATGCGATCCCGTGGGCAATACGGCGTTGTCCGGACTCTACCAATCCAACGGCATGTACTGCACCCAGTGCGAGGCCGAAGGCTTCCGGCGCATCACCTACTTCTACGATCGACCCGACGCGATGACGCGCTACACCGTGCGTATGGAAGCAAACAAGGCCCTGTGCCCTGTCCTGCTGTCCAACGGCAACTACCGGGAGGGCGGGGATATTGCCGGAACGGACCGGCACTTCGCCGTCTGGCATGATCCCCATCCGAAGCCGAGCTACCTCTTCGCGCTGGTGGCCGGCAATCTCGCGGGCGTCCACGACAGCTTCACCACAATGTCGGGCAGACAAGTCCAACTTGGCATTTATGTCGAGAAGGGCAAGGAAGACCGCTGCGCTTGGGCGATGGAGTCGCTCAAGGCCTCCATGCGCTGGGACGAGACGGCCTTCGGGCGCGAATATGACCTCGAGGTCTTCAACATCGTGGCAGTCTCGGATTTCAACATGGGGGCCATGGAGAACAAAGGCCTCAATGTCTTTAACGACAAGTACATCCTGGCGCTCCCTGAAACGGCGACCGACACGGACTACACCAATATCGAAGCCATCATCGCGCACGAGTATTTCCACAACTGGACCGGAAACCGCATCACCTGCCGCGACTGGTTCCAGCTTTGCCTGAAGGAAGGCCTCACGGTGTTCCGGGACCAGGAGTTTTCCTCGGACCTGCGTTCGCGGGCGGTGAAGCGCATCGCCGATGTGAAGACCTTGCGGGCCCGGCAGTTCCCGGAGGACGCAGGCCCCCTTGCCCATCCGCCACGGCCCAATGCCTATATCGAGATCAACAATTTCTACACGCCAACGGTTTACGAAAAGGGTGCCGAAATCTGCCGCATGATGAAAACCCTGATCGGCGACAAGGCCTTCCGCAAGGCCATGGACCTTTACTTCGAACGCCATGACGGCGAGGCCGCCACGGTTGAAAACTTCGTTGCCTGCATGGCCGATGCCTCGGGGCGCGATCTCATCCAGTTCTTCCGGTGGTACGAACAGGCGGGAACGCCGCACGTGGAAGTCGCCACCCATTATGATCCGAAGGCCAGGACCTTTGACCTGACACTGACGCAAAGGACTGCCCCCACGCCGGGCCAACCTGAAAAACAGCCCATGCATATTCCCTTCAGCCTGGGCCTCGTAGGGCCAGCCGGCGAAGACATGGCCCTCGACCTTGAGGGGGTTGGCAGCCTGAACACGCCAGTCATTGAACTTACCGAGGAAAGCCGATCATTCCGCTTCCGGAATGTTCCCGTCCGGCCGGTCCTGTCGCTCAACCGCGGCTTCTCGGCCCCGGTCATTCTGCAGGACAAGACGAGTTCCGAGGATCAGTTGTTCCTGATGGGACGCGACAGGGACACCTTCAATCGCTGGGAAGCCGGCCAGGCGCTGGGAAAGGCCCTGATTATCGCCAGCCTCAAGTCCCCCAATGACCTGAGTGATGTCATGGGTGACATTGGGGGGTATGCCGCGGCTCTCAAGACCACGCTTGGTGATCAAAAGCTGGACCCGGCGTTCAAGGCGTTAATGCTAGGATTGCCGACCGAAGCCGATATCGCAGCGGCGCTTGCCGCAAATGTTGATACGGACCAGGTTTTGGCGGCGCGCGATTTTGTCCGCGGCCAGTTGGGCGGAAGGCTTAGGGATACGCTGCTCGGCGTCTGGAATGATACGCACGAAAGCGGCAAGTACGAGCCCAGCCCCGAAAGCACCGGCAGGCGGTCCTTGCGCTATGCTGCCCTTGGACTGCTTGCAGCCGGGATGCCGGATATCACTCTCGATCTCATTCAACGTGAGCTGGCCTCCGCCTCAAACATGACGGCGGAGATTGGCACCTTGACCGCCATGCTGACTATTGATGCGCCTGAAACCCAGCAAGAGTTGGACACGTTTTATGCGCGTCACAGTGGAGATCACCTGCTTGTCGACAAGTGGTTTGCGCTGAACTCCTATGTCGGCACTGCGGAAAAGATCGAAAGGCTGATGGGCCATCCGGAATTCCGCCTCAGCACGCCGAACCGGGTCTATGCCCTCATCGGCGGCTTCACCTCGATGAATCTCGCCGGCTTCAACGCAGCTGACGGCGAGGGCTACCGGGTTGTTGCCGATACCATCCTCAAACTTGACCGGATCAATCCCCAGGTCGCGGCGCGCATGGCCACCGGGTTCCGCAGCTGGCGCATCATGGATGAGGTGCGCCGCAAGGCCGCCGCGGGGCAACTGGAAAGGCTCGTGGCCAGCCCCGGCCTGTCACGCGATACCTTTGAAATCATTTCCCGAACCCTCGCCGGATAAGGCTGCTATAATTCATGGCTGGACAAGTTGTTTCGTTTGCGAATCAATGGGGTATTGATTCGGTTTAGGCGGCCAAATGCGTATCAATTGCCGTTTCGGGCGGCGGCGGACAAAGGTAAACTCTTGGGCAAGGCACATATCGGGGAACTGTTCTTCAGGGAGCGCGCGTTGCGTCTGCCCTCTCCCCTGCCTGGCAAATGGCGTATCACGATCTCCGAGAGGTCCTTGCGCCGGCTGATTACGGCTCTCACGGCGCTGTTCCTTCTCGCCCTCTGCATCTCCATGCTGGCGCAACTGTTGCAAAGTCGCAGCAGCCATCTTGCCGAACAGAACCGCCTTTCCATTCTCCAGGCGGAAATCGCGACGGAAAAAATTGTGGCGGCTCTTTCTGCCGATGTCGCGAAGGGGCAGACGGTGCGCCCGCTTACGGCCCAGCTCCTGTCGCAATCCCTACTTCCTGGCGCCATGGCGGAAGACCGGGTCTTCGCGCTGGTCGATAATTTCGGGCAGATCCTCGCCGTAGCACCAGCCCGCGCCGATCTTGCCGGCCGGAAGATCACCGATATTCTCGGACCGCGGTTCATCACCGATACGGACTTCAACGCGCAGGCCATGCGCCCCTTTGTTCTCGTCAACGGCGAGGCTGCCTATGTGACGGCCCGTGAGTTCGGCGCATTCCCGGGAAGCCTTGTGGTGTTCCAGAAGCGCTCGGATCTGCTCGACGCCTGGCAGGACGGCGTCACGCGCCTCTCGATACTTTTTATTTCAACTGTCCTGGTTCTCACCATGCTGGCTGGCGCCTTCCACTGGCAGGCGGCCAGGGCCTCCGAGGCGGACGCCACCTTGGCAATCGCCACGGAACGGCTGGACAAGGCGCTTGACCGCAGCAACTGCGGCATGTGGGACTGGAACCTGGCCGAGGGAACGATCTTCTGGTCCAAGTCCATGTTCGAAATCCTCGGCCTGCCGCCCAAGGGGGAACTGCTCAGTTTCGGCGAAGTGTCCGAGCGGCTGCATCCGGAAAATGCCAACATTGAATTCATGATCGAGGAGCTGCTGCGCGGCGAGCGCACGGTCTTCAACCGGGAATTCCGGATGCGCCATGAGGA
>CAZRZB010000170.1:0-5204 GCA_964604435.1 uncultured Aestuariivirga sp.
CTTTGAGGCCAATTTCAACCTGCCGCCCTTTGCCCTTTACCGCTCCCTGCGCCGCGTCAACCCCTCGCCCTTCCTATACTACCTCGATTTCGACCGGTTCGCCGTCATTGGCTCCAGTCCCGAAATCCTCGTCCGCGTGCGCGATGGCAAGGTTTCGATCAGGCCGATTGCCGGAACCCGCCGCCGGGGAGAATCCCCCTCGGAGGACCGCGCCTTGGCCAAGGAACTATTGGCCGATCCCAAGGAACGCGCCGAGCACCTCATGCTCCTCGATCTCGGCCGCAACGACGTGGGCCGCGTCGCTGAGATCGGCTCGGTCAAGGTCACCGATCAGTTCATCATCGAGAACTACAGTCACGTCATGCATATCGTCTCGAATGTTGAGGGCAAGCTGGCGCCACAATATGATGTGATCGATGCCCTGCGTGCGGGCTTCCCGGCGGGCACGGTGTCCGGCGCCCCCAAGGTGCGGGCCATGGAAATCATCGACGAACTGGAAAAGCACAAGCGCGGCGTCTACGGCGGCTGCGTCGGCTATTTCTCGGCTGACGGCGAGATGGACACCTGCATTGTTTTGCGTACCGCCATCGTCAAGGACGGCAAGATGTATGTCCAGGCCGGTGCCGGCATCGTCGCCGACAGCGTGCCGGAGAATGAACACCAGGAATGCGTGAACAAGGCCAGGGCCCTGTTCCGCGCCGCCGATGAGGCGGTCCGTTTCGCCGGCCGTGCCGGGAGGGCCCAATGATCATCCTCATCGATAACTACGACAGCTTCACCTACAACCTGTTCCACTATCTCGGCGAACTCGGCGCTGAAACCGTGGTGCACCGCAATGACAAGATCAGCGTGGGCCAGGTCATCTCGGCAAAGCCCCAGGCCATCGTGCTGTCGCCCGGACCGAAGACGCCTAATGAAGCCGGCATCTGTCTGGAGCTGATTGAAAAGGCCTCACCGAGCATTCCCATTTTCGGTGTCTGTCTCGGGCTGCAAGCCATCGGCCAGGCCTTCGGCGGCCAGGTGGTTCGTGCCCCCTGCCTGATGCACGGAAAGCTGTCCCTCGTTCATCACACTGGCAAGGGCGTGTTCAAGGATGTGCCCCAGGATTTTGAGGCCACCCGCTATCACTCTCTTGTCGTCGACAAGGCGAGCCTGCCGGACTGCCTTGAGGTCACTGCCGAGGCCGACGGGCTGATCATGGGCCTCCAGCACAAGACCCTGAATGTGCATGGGGTGCAATTCCACCCGGAGAGCATTGCCTCCCAGCATGGCCATGCTCTGCTCAAGAATTTCCTCGGATTGGCAAAGGTGCGCTGATGTCAGAACTCAAGCCGATCATCGCCAAGGCCGCTGAGGGAAAACCCCTCACCCGTGAGGAGGCCCGGACCGCCTTTGGCATCATGATGTCGGGCGATGCCACGCCCTCGCAGATCGCCGGCCTCCTCATGGCCCTGCGCGTGCGCGGCGAAACCGTCGACGAAATTACCGGTGCCGTGGAAATCATGCGCGAAAAGATGACCCGGGTAAATGCGCCGGCAGGCGCCATCGACATCGTTGGAACCGGCGGTGATGCCTCCGGCTCCTATAACATCTCGACCTGTGCCGCCATCGTGGCCGCCGGGGCGGGAATGAAAGTGGCCAAGCACGGCAACCGGGCTCTCTCTTCACGCTCAGGCGCCGCCGATGTCCTCATGGCCCTTGGCGTGAAGATCGATCTCTCCCCTGAGAAGATCAGCCAGTGCATTGTCGAGGCCGGCGTCGGCTTCATGTTTGCCCCCGCCCATCACGCCTCGATGAAATACGTGGGCCCCACCCGCGTTGAGCTCGGCACCCGTACGATTTTCAATCTGCTCGGCCCCCTGTCCAATCCGGCTGGCGTCAAGAAACAGGTTACCGGCGTGTTTTCAAGAGCTTGGGTAGAACCTCTCGCCCATGTTCTGAAGAATCTAGGGAGCCAGGCCTGCTGGATATGCCACGGCGAAGGCGGCCTTGATGAAATTGTCCCCACCGGCACGACATGGGTTTCAGAGTTGAAGAACGGAAAAATCACGAGCTTTGAGATTACCCCGGAAGGGGTCGGCCTGAAGCGCTCCAAGCCCGATGACCTGAAAGGCGGCGATGCAGCCCTCAACGCCGCCGCCCTGCGGGCCGTTTTGCAGGAGGAAAAGTCCGCCTTCCGTGATGCCGTCACAATGACCGCGGGTGCGGCCCTGTTCATCGACGGCCAGGTCAAAGCCTATGCCGAAGGGGTGCGCCGGGCCGAGGAAGCCATCGACTGCGGTGCGGCTCTTCGGACCCTCGACCAGCTGATTGCGGTCTCGAATTCCTGATGGCCACCATCCTTGACAAGATTGCCGCCTACAAGCGCGAGGAAGTCGCCAGGGCCAAACGCGCCCTTCCGGCCGCCCAACTTGAATCTCTTGCCAGGCAGGCCCCGCCCGTGCGCGACTTTCACAGGGCCCTTCAAGACAAGATAGCCGCCGGCCAATGGGCTCTCATCGCCGAAATCAAGAAAGCCAGTCCCTCCAAGGGCCTGATCCGGGAGCATTTCAATCCGCCGGAACTGGCCATTGCCTATGAACGGGGTGGAGCAGCTTGCCTCTCCGTGCTTACTGACACGCCATCTTTCCAGGGCGCCCCGGAATTCCTGACGCAAGCCCGTAGCGCTTGCAAGCTGCCCGCCTTGCGCAAGGACTTCATGCTCGACCCCTATCAGGTGCTTGAAGCCCGCGCCTGGGGTGCCGACTGCATTCTGCTCATCATGGCAATGATCGATGATGCCTTGGCCCGCGAACTCGAGGCGGCAGCCGGGGATTGGCATATGGATGTCCTCATCGAAGTCCATGACCAGCAAGAACTCGACCGCGCCTTGAAACTGTCATCGCCCCTCATCGGCATCAACAACCGCAATCTCCACACCTTCGAGACGACACTTGAGACAACCATGACGCTGGCCCCGCGCATTCCAAAAGACCGCATGGCCATCGGCGAAAGCGGCCTGTTCAAACCGGCGGATCTCGCACAGCTCGAAACCGTCGGGGTGAATGCCTTCCTCATCGGCGAAAGCCTCATGCGCCAGGATGATGTGGCCGCCGCGACCCGTGCTATACTGGCAAAACCATGAACCGCCTCACCCACCTCGATGCCACCGGAAACGCCCATATGGTGGACGTCTCCGATAAGCACGTCACCTCGCGCAGCGCCACTGCCAAGGCCCTGGTCCGCATGCTTCCTGAAACCCTGTCTCTCATCACGGGTGGCACTGCCAAAAAGGGTGACGTTCTCGCCACCGCCCGCATCGCCGGCATCATGGCGGCCAAGAAGACCCACGAACTCATTCCCCTCTGTCATCCCCTGATGATCAGCAAGGTTTCCGTTGATTTCGCGCTCAACGAACAAGACAGTTCGATTGAAGTCGCGGCAACCGTCAGGGTCGAGGGAAAAACCGGCGTCGAGATGGAAGCCCTCACCGCCTGTTCGATTGCCGCCCTGACCCTCTATGACATGTGCAAGGCCGTGGATCGCGCCATGAAAATCACCGACTTGCGTCTCACCGAAAAATCCGGCGGCAAGTCCGGTACCTTCACGGCTGAATGACCATGCCCTTGCTGCCCGTCGAAGAGGCCCGCACCCGAATCCTCGCCAATGTAAAGCCATTGGGCCCGCAACGTATTTCCCTGGACAAGGGGCTCGGTCGGGTCTTGGCCGGGCCGCTGCGCGCCAAGCGCGACCAACCGCCGTTCAATTCATCGGCCATGGATGGCTACGCCCTGCGTTCCGGCGACAGTTCCCAACAACGCACCGTCATTGGCACCTCCGCTGCCGGCCATGGTTTCTCCGGAAAGCTGAAATCAGGTGAAGCTGTGCGGATTTTCACCGGCGCTCCCGTGCCCGCATCTGCCGATGCCGTTGTCATTCAGGAAAACACCGCGGCCGTGGGCAAGTCCGTCACGGTTTTGCAGCCCCCCCGCCCGGGGCAGAATATTCGCCCGCGCGGCCTGGATTTCCGCAAAGGAGAAGCCCTCCTTCCGCTCTCAACCCGCTTGAATGCCCGTGACATAGGCCTCGCCGCGGCGATGAACTGCCATCTGCTCACGGTGTACAGGAAACCGCTTGTGGCGGTGATTGCAACCGGCGATGAACTGGTGTTGCCGGGCCAGGCGCCGCGCCCCGACCAGATCATCTCCTCCAACAGCAACGCCATCGCCGCCATGGCCGAGTCCCTGGGCGCGGAGGTCATCAATTGCGGCATCATCCCTGACAATCTGAAAGCCATCGAACGCGCCATTGTGAAAATGGCAAAGGCCGATGTTATCGTCACCACCGGTGGCGCCTCCGTTGGCGATCACGACTTCGTCCAGCAGGCGCTCAAGAACACGGGCGTCAGGATAGACTTCTGGAAAATTGCCATGCGCCCGGGCAAACCCTTCATGTATGGCCGCAAGGGCAGGCAGCATGTTCTGGGGCTGCCCGGCAACCCCGTCTCCGCGCTCGTCTGCGCCCGGCTCTTCCTGAAGCCCCTCCTTGACGCCCTGCAGGGACTGCCCGTAACGGAATCGGCTAGCTTGGCCAGACTGGGCGCGCCGATGGCCGCCAATGACAGCCGTCAGGACTACGTCCGGGCCAGGCTCGACATCGCCCCAGACGGCACCCGCACGGCTACCCCCTTCAAGGCGCAGGATTCCTCCATGCAGCGCACCTTCCGGGAAGCCCACTGCCTCATAATCCGCCCTCCCGAAGCCCCCTCAGCCAAGCCCGGCGATCTCATCCCCATCCTGAACCTGGATTTTTGACCGTCACAAAAAGTAAACAGTTGCAGAACTAAACCGGAACCTGTATAAGTGTTGCAGGTTTGTTCCGATTCCGGTTCCTGCAACGAAAGCGATCACCATGCTCACGCGCAAACAACTTGAACTGCTGCTTTTCATCAATGAGCGCCTCAAAGAGGAAGGCGTGCCGCCCTCTTTTGAGGAAATGAAGGATGCCCTGAACCTGCAATCGAAGTCGGGTGTTCACCGCCTGATCGTGGCCTTGGAAGAGCGCGGCTTCCTGAAGCGCATGGCCAATCGCGCCCGCGCCCTCGAAGTAATCAAGCTGCCGGAGTCCCATTCGCCGAGCTTGGCCTCCAGAAAATCCAGTTTCTCGCCAAATGTCATTCAGGGAAGCCTCGGCAAGGTGAAGGCCATGCCCGCCGCCAATGACGG
>CAZRZB010000171.1:0-5152 GCA_964604435.1 uncultured Aestuariivirga sp.
AAATGCGCTGGGCCGGCGCCATTGATTCCGTCGGCTCCACCACGCTGGCCAATGTTCTTTCGCAAATCAACAATGATGGCACGGTCGCCGCCTGCGGCCTGGCCCAGGGCATGGACCTGCCCACCACGGTTGCCCCCTTCATTCTGCGCGGCGTGAAGCTGATCGGCATCAACTCCGTCACCACGCCGCTGCCGCGCCGCCAGCAGGCCTGGGACCGCCTCGCCCGCGATCTCGATTTGAAAGCCCTTGCCAGCCTCACCACCCATGTGAAACTGGACGATGTGCCGCGCGTTGCCGCGGAAATTGTCGCCGGCCGTGTCCGTGGCCGTGTCGTCGTGGATATCCGCTAGATCATGGGATGGTCGGTGTTCGTGGCAGGGGCGATGATCGGCATCACGATGTCCGCCCCGGTCGGACCGGTCAATCTCATCGTCATCCGCACTGCCTTGAACCATCATGTAAAGATTGCATTCCTTGCCGGACTTGGCGCCGTGTTCGCCGACGTGCTGCTGGCGGGAATTGCCGCCTACGGCATCCAGTCGATCGAGCGGCTCATCGTGGACAACGCGATGTTCCTCCGGATCGCCGGCGGGCTCCTGCTGGTCATGTTGGGCATAAGGACGGCGCGCACCCATTTTGCCGAAAGCGATCTCAGCGATGGCCCCCATTCGGCGAAATTCGGCCTGACCTTTTCGCTGTCGGTGACCAATCCGGGCCTGGTCCTCGGCTACATCGCCATTTTCAGTTCTTTGAGCGGCGCCCTGGCACTCGGTGCCTCGCCCTACCGGCCGGCCCTTTTGCTGCTGGGCATAGCCGGCGGCGGGGCGCTCTGGTGGCTCCTCCTCAGCACGTTCATTGCCACATTGAAGACCAGGCTCGGCCCGGCCGCGCTTGATCGCATCAACCGCTGGTCGGGAGTTCTGGTGGCCGCCTTCGGCTTTGTCCTGCTGCTGCGCGCCTTTGAGTGATTATTGCCTGGTCTGGGCGATGGAAAATTCGCCGGCCCTGATGCGCTCGGGCAATTTGCCGCACATCACCGCAACCGCTTCTTCGCCATAGGTTGCAACCATGTCCGAAAGGGCGGCGAAAATCGCCGCGGTGGCGATGCAATCCGGATCAAGTCCCTCATAGACGGCCTCTTCCCAGGCATCGAGGATGTAGCGCAGCGCCAGATGCTTGGCCTCGGACGGATAGGCCACGGGCGCTGGTTTAGGCCGGAATTTCAGCATGATTGTCTTTTCACTTGAAGTCTCAAATCCCCGCTTGCGGCGCTGTTTTCACCCGCCCCGCAAGCCTTGAGGCACCTTAGCAAAGCCGCCGTGCCGCGCGACGCCTTCCTTAAGAAAAGGTTAATATCAACAATGCGTTTGTCTCAAATCCCCAGCAGGGTGCGGGCCCGGGCAATGGCCTCGTCGACCTGGGGCGCAAGGGCGAGTTCAGCCAGTTCCGCCGGGTGCACCCAGCGCGCCGCCAGCGCGTCGCTGGAAGGCTTCGCCTCGCCCGCCGTCCACCGCCCGCAGTAGCAGGCGATGGCATAATGCAGGGAGGGTTGCTTCAGGATGATTTCATGGAGCCCGGCAAACTCCGTCAGGTCGGCCGTGACGCCGGTTTCCTCCTGCAATTCCCGGCTGGCCGCGGCGCGCGCCGTCTCGCCGAACTCCACCTGGCCGCCGGGCAGGGCCCACAAGCCGGCCGGCGGCTTGGCTCTTTGGATCAGCAGCACCTTGCCGTCTTTCCAGACGCAGGCCGAGGCTCCCAGCCTGGGGAATTGTTGCGTTGGCGTCATCGGGTTAAGCTGGCTCCATGTGTGGCCTATACAGTTTCAGGAAATCGCCGGAAGAAGCAAGGTTGCTTCTGCGATATTTGGAAAATCCGGAATTTCCGCCGCGCCCCCATGTGGCCCCGCTCAGTCCCATCGCCATAGTCCGTGTCGAAAACAATGAAAGACATTTCGCCCTGGTGCGCTGGGGCCTCGTCCCGTCCTGGGTGAAGGAGATCAGGCCGGGCAAGCCCGTCATCAATGCGCGCGCCGAAACCCTCCTCGAAAAGCCGTCATTCCGCAATGCCTTGAGGCGCCGCCGCTGCCTCATTCCCGCCGATGGCTTTTATGAGTGGCGGGGCGACGTGCCGGGCAGGAAGGTTCCCTACTTCATCCACCGCCCGGACCACGGCCTGTTTGCCTTTGCCGGCCTCTGGGAGCACTGGCAGGGGGCCGATGGTTCGGAACTCGAAACCGCCGTCATCATCACCACGCCGGCCAACGCCACTATCGCACCGATTCACGACCGCATGCCCGCTGTCGTCCAGCCGCAGGACTACGCCCGCTGGCTGGATGTCGCGAATGTTGCGGCGGCGGAGGCGGTGCAATTGCTCAGACCCGCCCCCGGGGCTGACTTCGTCTTTGAACCCGCCGTCATCGCCCGCGCCTCGCCGCCGCCCAAGCCAAAGGCGCAACTCAGCCTGCTCTGAGGAGCGTCACCCCTGCCTGGCAGCCGCTCAGTTCTGGCGCAGGGCCTTGAGCCGGTCGGCAATGTTCGAAAGACCGCCGGCGAAGACTTCGCTCAGCTCTTCCTTTTCGCTGTCGGCTCTCTGCTCAAGCCGGTCCAGGCGCGCTTCAAGCTCTTCGGCCACCTTGTTGTTGTTGGCCTGGCACCTGGCTTCCAGTTCCTGCAACTTGCGCTCCTGCTGGGCCGCGGCCTCGCGCATCTCGGCGGCGAATTTTTCGGCAAGCACCTCGACCTTCGTGTTGACCTGCTTGGTCAGCTCTTCGATCTTCACGTCGATCGCCATGAACATCTCGGACAGCATGGCATGCTGCGAAGAGGCGGTTTTTTCCAGCTCCGCGTTGAAGAACTCGGCCTGCCGGCGCAACTCGTCCCGGCCTTCCACCGATGAGGATATAAGCTCGTCGGTGACATGCGAAAGGCTCTCGAATTTCCGCCCCAGCGAGCGCAGGCCCTGCTGCACCTCGCGGTCGGATTCCTCGAGGATGGTGACAACCTCCTCGAACATCGCATCGTGCAGGTTGCGCGTCGGACCGACCAGCAGATTGCGGATGCCGGCCAGGGCTGCCGCCGGGTCCGGATCGCCCTCCATTGCCGCCCGGACCTTCTTGCTCAGGGCCGGATTCGTGGCGTCGCGCTCAGCCAGGGGGTTGACCGCGAATTGCACCAGCTTGGAGCCCAATTGGCTCATCGCCCCGGGGCGGGGAAGCTGTTGCGCCGGAACACTGGGAGTGGCTCGTTTTTGCTCGGTCTTGCCTCCTGGGTTGGTTGGAAGTGCAGAGTTGATTGCGCCCCATTCATTCTTACTCGGTAGTGGATTCACTTCTCTCTCCTAGAGGTCCGTTACTGCCGTCCACTTGTCTTCGCTCGAAACCCGCCGGAAGCCCGATCGTTAACAATGCTTAATCTCTAATAAACACCGTTAACAATCCAGCCGCCGCTGGGATGTTAGTAAATTGTTAACCTTAACGTTTTCCAATCCCACCGGATAATCTAGCCCGAATCAAGGCAGACGGCCCTCAAAAGCCGTCAATACGCTTGCCGAAGCTGATAACTGGGTTGATGGCATAGCCAAGGTGCTCGTAGAAGCTGCCGGCCGCTTCGTTTTCGCGGCGCACCATGAGGTTGATCTTCCACACGCCGCGCGCCCGCAGCCACGCCTCCGCCGCGGCAACGGTGGCCTTGCCAAAGCCGCGCTTCTGGAAGTCCGGATCGACCGCGAGATAGTAGAGAACCCCCCGGTGCCCGTCATGGCCGACCATGACTGACGCCACAATGCGTCTCTCAACCACGCCCACCAGCACCGCCGAGGTTTCGCCTTGCCTCGCAAATTCGATGTCCCGGTAGGGGTCGTTCCAGTCGCGGGTGAGGGCGCAGCGTTTCCACAGGCTGACAACACTGTCCTCGTCTCCCGCCTGGATGTCACGGAAGGCAATCACGGCGGCAGCACCTTGCCGGGATTCATGATGTTGGCGGGATCGAAAAGTTTTTTCAGGTCGCGCATCATCTGCAGTTCAACCGGTGATTTGATCTCCGGCATGTGATCCCGCTTCAGCCGCCCGATGCCGTGCTCGGCGCTGATCGAGCCGTCAAATTTCAACACCACGTCGAACACCACCGTGTTCATGTCTTGCCAGAGGTCGAGGTATTTTTTCTTGTCCATGCCGATCGGCTGGCTCACGTTGAAATGCAGGTTGCCGTCGCCCATGTGCCCGAAGGACATGACGCGCGCCTCCGGCATGTAGGCCTCCACCGCCCGCGTCGCCTCAACGATGAACTGCGGCACTTTCGAAACCGGCACCGAAACATCATGCTTGATCGAGCCGCCCTCGAACTTCTGCGACTCCGGCATCACTTCGCGGATCGCCCACAGGGCCCGCCGTTGCGTCTCCGATTGCGCCACCGTCGCATCCGTCACCAGCCCGCGCCCCATCGCCTCTTCGAGGATGCGCTCGAAACTCCCGGCAACCGGATCGGCCAGTTCGCTCAGGGCATACCAGGGGGAAAATTCCGCCAGGGGATTTGTGATCCCCATGTGCTTCACCGTGAACTCCATGGCGATCCGCGGCATCAGCTCGAAGGCCACCACCCGGTTGCCGCTCATCTCCTTGGCCAGCGAGAGAAGCTCGACCGCCGCCTGCGGTGAGGCAACCGCAATGAAGGCCGTCTCGTGGCGTTGCGGCTTGGGAAACAGCTTCAGCACCGCGGCGGTGATCACCCCCAGCGTTCCCTCCGCCCCGATGAACAGGTTCTTGAGGTCGTAACCCGTGTTGTCCTTGCGCAGGCGCCGCAGTCCGTTCCAGATGCGCCCATCGGGGAGTACCACTTCCAGCCCCAGGCACAGGTCGCGCGCGTTGCCATAGGCCAGCACATTGAGCCCGCCCGCATTGGTGGAAAGATTGCCGCCGATCCGGCACGAGCCTTCCGAGGCGAGGCTTAAGGGAAACAGCCGTCCCACCTCATCGGCTGCATCCTGCACCGATTTCAGCGTGGCCCCGGCCTCCACCGTCATGGTGCTGTCGGCCGCATCCACGTTCAAAATCTTCGTCATGCGGTCCAGCGACAGCAGCAGTTCATGGCCATCTTCAAAGGGAATCTGCCCGCCCACCAGCCCCGTATTGCCGGATTGCGGAATAATCGCGGTTCCC
>CAZRZB010000172.1:0-5002 GCA_964604435.1 uncultured Aestuariivirga sp.
TGATCGCCTTTTCCAGATCGGCGCCCCTCAGTTTGAAGCCGTTTTCGAGTGTCGTCTGCACCACAACTGGAATGCCCCCCGCCAGCATCACGATATCGGGATAGCTCACCCAGTAGGGGGCCGGAATGATCACCTCGTCGCCCGGATTGACCGTGGCCATCAGGGCATTGAACAGCACCTGCTTGCCCCCCGTTCCCACCGAAACCTGGGAGGGCTTGTAGTCCAGCCCGTTCTCGCGCCTGAACTTGGCGCAGATCGCCGCCTTGAGTTCGGGAATGCCGTCCACCGCCGTATATTTGGTCTTGCCCGCCCGGATGGCGGCAATGGCCGCCTCCTTGATGTTGTCGGGCGTGTCGAAATCGGGCTCGCCCGCCGCCAGGCCGATCACGTCCTTGCCTTCCGCCTTCAGGGCCAGGGCCTTGTTGGAAATGGCAATGGTGGCGGATGGCTGGATGCGGTTGAGCGCGTCGGAAATGAAGGCCACGGGCGTAGGTTCCTCTGTTGCTGGTCGCGCTGTGATCTAGGCCCAAGCGCACTTTGCCGCAAGCCTCAATCCGCCCCATGGCATTGGCCCGCCATCGTGCCATGATGGGCCATGGCTGATTCAGCATTTCTCATTGCCGGCGGCGGCATCTCGGGCCTCGGTGCCAGCCTCGGCCTGGCCCGCATCGGCAAGGTCTCCCATGTCCTCGAAAAGGCTCCGGCCTTCGAAGAGGTGGGCGCCGGCCTGCAGCTGGGGCCCAATGCGGTGCGCGCCCTGCGGTGGCTCGGCGCCTGGGAGGCGGTCGCCCCCCATTGCGTATCGCCCGCCGAAATCCATCTGCGCGACGGGCTCACCGGTGATATCCTGCAGCGCATTCCCCTGGGCAAGGCCTTCGAGAACCGTTTCGGCGCGCCCTACCGCGTTGCCCACCGGGCCGACCTGCTCAATGGCCTGCTCGATACCGCGCGCGCCAGTCCCGCCGTCACGCTGCAGGGTGATGCTGAAGTAACCGATGTTTCCATCGCCGATACGACGCTCACCCTGAACTCCGGCGGGACGCTCAAGGGCGAGGCCATCATCGCCGCCGACGGGGTGCATTCCCTGATCCGCAAACGTCTTGTCGGGCCGCCTGGCAGAAAGCCGCTGGGCCATACCCTGCACCGCGGCCTCACCCCATTGGCCGCCCTTCCGGCATCGGTGGATGTGGCGGTGGTCACCCTTTGGCTCTATCCCGGCGGCCATGTGGTCCACTACGCGGTCAGCAATTGGAAGCACTTCAACATCGTTGCGGCCGTCGAGGATGCTGAAATTTCCCTCCGCGCCGCCTTTGACCGCGCCTGCCAGCCGCTCGCCGATGTGCTGGAGCAGAACCTCGGCTGGCTGAAATGGCCGGCCATCGATCTTGAACCCGTGCCGGACTGGAGCAGCAACAAGACCGTGCTGATCGGCGATGCGGCGCACGCCACCCTGCCCTATCTGGCGCAAGGGGCCGCCATGTCGCTTGAGGATGCCTGCGTGTTGGCTGCAGCGCTTGAGAATGCGCCCCGCCTGGAGACAGCCTTCGCTGACTACGCCAGACAGCGTTGCGCCCGCACCGCGGCGATCCAGAACCGCTCGCGCCAGCTCGGCAAGACCTACCACGCCGCGGGTGCCCTGCGGCACGCCCGCAACCTTGTCCTGAAGCTCACGCCGCCGGCCGGTTTCCTGAAACAGCTATCCTGGATCTATGACTGGAAGACATAACGGAAGTGACCTCTCGCGAGATCACTTCCATTCCTTTGGATCAGGCCGTGTACCTAATATCGGCTTTGCTTGCCGTCTTCCGGCCCGCCGTCTTCCTTGATCTTGAGGATCGTTTGGATGTAGCAGCGCCTGGCCGGAGCTGCGGCCGCGACGGCAAGTAAACCGCTCTTGCCGCTGTGGCAGACGGCGGCCGCACGGCAATTCGTGCCCGACTGGACCATCCAGAAGGGGCGCCCGTTCTTCTTCACCAATTGTTCGCAGCAGGATACGACTTTCGCGAGCGTTGCGCCACGGCAGCTGGCCACGCTTGCCGCCTCGGCGCTGCTGCCGGATGAAAGCAGGCTGAACAGTGCCGCGGCTCCGAAGGCCGCTGCGGCGGTAATTCTATGCTTGTTGCTGATCTTGCTCATTTCTTGCTCCTTGGGTTTGCGATCTTGACTGACCGTTGGTCCAAATCTGGCGAAATATGTCTGAGCCCCGCCTGAACACTATATTCATTTTTCATTCATCTGCAATCCAAATGCGAAGGGCGCCCGTAACAAGGCTGAGTTCAAGGCAAAGCCGCCAGCCAATAGAGCATGGAGAATCAGCATGAGTAGAATTCCCTGTCTTTCATTGAGTGCATTCTTGATGGCCGCGGGCCTTTCAGCTGCCTTCGCGGCGGGCGGCGGCAATAACGCGCCGGCGGAACCGGTGCTTCATTGCAAGCCGGGCGAAGTCGTCAAGAAGCTCAAGCTGAACGGCGTCTATGTGAAGAAATGCGTCAAGCTCGAATCGGGCCTCCTGCCTGACGAGGAACTTTACCAGCAGGGCCGTTCCCTGGCCAAGGCCGGCGAGTATGAAAAGGCTTTGCTCGTCCTCGCCGCGATCGGGAACCAGAATGACCCGCGCGTCCTGAACTACACCGGCTACAGCAACCGCAAGGCCGGCCGCCTGGAAATCGGCATCACCTATTACCGCAAGGCCTTGGCGATCGATCCAAACTTCGTGCTGGCCCGCGAATATCTCGGTGAAGGCTATGTCGCCGCCGGCCGGATTGATCTCGCCCGGAATGAACTCAACGAGATCAAGGCCCGTGCCGGTATGGACAGCGAGGAATACAAGGACCTCGCCAAGGCCATCGCCACCGGCGCGTCCGTGGCCGAGTAATCTTCCGGATGTCTGGCGTCACCCCCGGCGAAAGCCGCTATCGTATTCACACATCTCCTTTGCTCAACGCAGATGACTGATTTCATTTAATTATCTGTCATCCCGGCGAAAGCCGGGACCCAGACTTTCAGAGATCACACATGCTCAAAGCCTGGGCCCCGACTTTCGTCGGGGTGACAGAAGTTTTTTATGATAAATACCTTGCAGTAAATTTTTGAATCGGAGACCGCATCAAAGATCTGTGAATACAATAGCGCATGAAACCGGGGATGATGCTCTATTTTGCCGCAACCGCTTCGATCTCCACGAGGAACTCTGGCGACGCCAGGCCGTTCACCACCAGATAGGTTGCCGCCGGCGCATGCCCTTCCAGCCACTGGTCGCGGGCCGTCCGGTAAATCCCAAGCGTTTCGGCCCCCGGCTGCGTCACGAACACCGTCAGCTTCACCACGTCGCTCTTCGCCATGCCGGCCCCCGCCAGCACCGCGCCGATGTTTTCGAATGTCTGCCTGAACTGCGCCGCAAGGCCACTGGCCACAACCCCATCGGCCCCCACGCCGATCTGCCCCGAGATATGAAGCCAGCGCGCATTGGGCGGAACCTCCACACCTTGGCTATAGCGCGAAGCCGGCTGCGCCATGCCCGCCGGATTGAATGGTCTCAGCATCACCTGTCTCCTTTTTCAAAATCATGGGCCTGGCAATCTAAACAACCACGAGGCCATTGCCATCAAGAAGCGGAGTTCAATCGCCGGGCGCCACCAGCCACTCCACCGCGCAGCGTCCCCAATCGCCAATCCCCAGCCGTGCCGCCAGCGCCGGCCCCAGCACTTTCATTTCCGCTTCCAGCGTCCATGGCGGGTTGACCACCAGCAGCCCCGAGCCCGCCAGCCCGCCGCCGTCGAAGGCTTCGCGCACCCGCAATTCGATCTTCAGCATCGGCCCGATGCCCAGCCCCTTGAAGGCGGCGCAGAATTGCTCGGCGTAGTCCAGCCCCTTCACCGGATACCAGATGAGGAACACGCCGGAGGCGAAACGCCTGTGGCCGAACTTCAGCGCCTCCATCACCAGCTCGCGCTCGTTCTTCACCTCATAGGAAGGATCGATCAGCACCAGGCCGCGTTTTTCCGGCGGCGGCAGGTTGGCCTTCATCAGCACCGTGGCGTCGATGCCGGTGATGCTGGCCCGCAGGTCGTTGTAGTAGCGCTGCTTCATCGTGTCGTAGTCGGCCGGATGCAGCTCGTTGACGGTGAACCTGTCCTGCTTGCGCAAGAGCCGTGAAATCACTTCCGGCGAGCCGGGGCAGCGCAATATGCCGCCCTCCGGATTGAGCCCCGCGATCACGCTGCGGTAAGGCGCCAGCAAAGCTTCCACCTCCGGCGCGAAGGCGTCTTGCATCTTGGCGATGCCGCCTTCCCATTCCCGCGTCTTGCCCGCCTCGACGCCGTCCAGCGCATAGACCCCGATCCCCGCATGGGCATCGAAGACGCGGAACGGCGCCTCCTTGCGCTTGAGGTGCTCAATGATCCGCGCCATCACGATATGCTTCAGCACATCCGCATGGTTTCCGGCATGAAAGGCGTGGCGATAGTTCATGTGGCGTGCTCATGCCAGAACTGCGGCACTTTGGCTATCCAGGAACGCTGGCGGTGGTTAGGGTGGCCCATGGCCTCCATCACAGAATCAGCCCCCCGCCCCTCCTTCGCCATTCTGGTGGCGATCAGCGCCATCGGCCCCCTGGCCCTCAACCTGCTGGTTCCCTCCATGCCCGGGCTGGAGAAAAGCTTCGGCGTGCCCTACGGCACCGTGCAGCTCACCCTGACGCTCTATCTCATCGGCATGGCCGTCTGCCAGCTCATCTACGGCCCCGCCTCCGACAAATTCGGACGGAGGCCCCTGCTGCTGGCCGGCCTCTCGCTGTTCTTCATCGCCAGCGTGCTGGCCGCCATTGCCCCCAGCATCGAGGCCCTCATTGCGGCCCGCCTTATCCAGGCCATCGGCGGCTCGGCCGGCATCGTGCTGGCCCGCGCCATGGTGCGCGATGTCTTCTCCCGGGAAAAATCCGCCAGCGTCATTTCCTACATCACCATGGCCTTTGTCGTGGCCCCGATGATTGCCCCGGTGCTCG
>CAZRZB010000173.1:0-4996 GCA_964604435.1 uncultured Aestuariivirga sp.
GCTCGGTTTCCACGATGCAGAACACGCCGGGCGCCACGCCCTTGCCGATGGAATAGTCCACACAACCGGACTTGGAGAGGACCCCGCCATGGGATTTCGGAATGAGCACCGAGCTCAGTTCCTCGCGCGTCGCCGCAGGCCCGTGCATGCCCGGCACATCGGGAACGAGTCCCGTGCAGTTGGCGATCGCCACCATCTCGATCATGGTCTTGGAGCCATCGACGAATTCCACCAGCATGCGGGCATTCATGTTGCGCGCCAGGGCTTCCGCCTCATACTCGCTTGGCACCGCGTCGAACTTCAGCGGGTTGTTCTTGCCCTTGCCGGCGCAGACGATTTTCAGGCCCAGCGACTGGGCAAAGCCGATGAGCTCGATGGCGCAGGCAGGCTCATCGCCCATGGCCCCGGTATAGATGACGCCGGCACTTCGGGCCTGGGCCTTGAGATGACGCCCGATGGTGATGTCGGCCTCGACATTGAGCATCACCACATGCTTGCCGTTGCTGATCGCCTCGAGGGCAAAGCTGGTTCCGACATTCGGATTGCCGGTGGCATCGATCACCACGTCGATGCGGCCCGCTGCGGCGAGCGCCGAAAGGTCCTCGGTGATGGCCAGGTGCCCGCGCTCGATGGCCCGGTCAATGTCGCTTGCGGATTTCGCCGCAACGATCCGCTCGCGCCCGTGGCCTGCCAGCAGGGCGGCATCGGCGGCGATGGCCGGGTTCAGTTCGGCAATGGCGCCAAGCCGCAGACCCGGCATGAGCGACAGCTGCACCACGATGTCGGTGCCCATCTGGCCCGCACCCGCTAGCCCGATGGTGACCGGCCGCCCGCTTTCAGCACGGGCCTTCAATTCCGTGACCAGGGCTGAGACATTGGCGATCATGATTTGCTTTTCTTCTTTCCCTTGGCGGGCAACTGGCGCGGCGCCAGCACCGCCGCATCCTCACCCCGGGCGATCTCCTTGGGCTGCTTGCCGTAGGTCTTGAAGCGCCTGAGCACGCCCGCCATCTGCGCCTCGTCAAGAAGGACCGGCTTGCCGGCGAGGCAGGCCGCCCAGTACTGCTGGCACAGCGCTTCGACTTCGCCGGCGAGCCAAAGCGCCTTTGCCAGCGACGGCCCGAAGCAGATCTGGCCGTGGTTGGCCAGCAGGCAGGCGCTGCGCCCCTCCAGGGCCTTGAGCATGGTATCCGACAGGGCCTGGGTGCCAAACTCCGCATAGTCGGAAACGCGCAGGGATGTGCCGCCGGTGACCCCGATCATGTAGTGGAAGGCGGGCACCTCGCGGCGCAGGCAGGCAAGGGCGGTGGCGTAGGTCGAGTGCACATGGACGATGGCTTTCGCTTCCGGCCGGGCGCGGAAGATATCCAGGTGCATGCGCCATTCGGTCGAGGGCAGCCAGTCGCCGCGGTAGTTGCCGTCGAGGTCCATTTCAACGACATGGACGGGCTTCATCCTGTCATAGGCAATCCCCGAGGCGGTGATCAGAAAGCCGTCCTTGCTGCGCACGCTGACATTGCCGGAAGTGCCCTGGTTGATGCCCTCGGCGTTCATTTTCAGGCAGGTCTCGATGACCTCGCGGCGCAATTCGAGATGCTTCAATTTTTTCATTTCGCTTCCGGTTATGGAGGATTGACTTCAAGTCGTTCATTTAACAGTGTCGCGGGCGCCAAGGGAAGGCCGAAATGGAGCAGCCGGTGCCGCGTGGGATTGCCGTTGTCGATGCCGGAAGCAGCAACAGCAAGATCGCGCTGTTCGGGCCGGACGGGCAGCTCTTGGCCGAGCGCAAGGCGGCAGCCCTGCGCCACGAGGGCCCGCCCTACCGCGCCATTGACCCCGCGCCCCTCCTTGCCCTCTGCCAGGAGGCCCTGCCCGAACTCGACGCTGTCCTGCCCATCGATGCGGTGGTGCCCTGCGGCCACGGCGCAGCTTTAGCCTGCCTGGATGATGGCGGCGCGCTGGCCCTGCCGCTCATGGCCTATACCAGCGAGCCGCCAGCCGATATCGCCGCCGCCTACCGCAAGGTGCAACCGCCCTTCGGCGAAGTCTTCAGCCCGCTGCTGCCCATGGCGCTCACCCACGGCCTGCAGCTCTTCTGGCAGCAACGGTGCTTCGCGGAGGATTTCACCCGCGTCAGGACGGTGCTGCCCTGGATTCAATATGTGGGCTTTCTTCTCGGCGGCAGATTGGTGACTGAGATTTCCGCCATGGCCTGCCAAAGCCACCTCATGAACATCCGCCATGGCGGCTTTTCTTCGCTGGTGAGAGGCATGGGCTGGGAGAAACTGTTTCCGCCCATGGCCAAGGCCTGGGAAAGCATCGGCACCCTGCGCGGTGAATTCCGCGGGGAGAATTTCCGCGGGCGTGGCGAGGTGCTCGCCGGGGTGCATGATTCGACCGCAAACTACCTGCGCTACCTGGCCGGCGGGCAGTCGAAATTCACCCTGCTCTCGACCGGCACCTGGATCATCGGCTTTGACACGGAAGTGAGGCTTGAAAGCCTGGCGAGCGACAAGGACACGGTGACCAACACCGATGTTTTCGGCCATCCGGTGGGCTGCTGCCGTTTCTTCGGCGGCCATGAATTTGAAATCCTGGGCGGCGGCACCGCGGGCGAGCGCGCGACGCTGGCCGGCG
The DNA here is from genome assembly GCA_964604435.1 of uncultured Aestuariivirga sp. GTDB lineage: Bacteria > Pseudomonadota > Alphaproteobacteria > Rhizobiales > Aestuariivirgaceae > Aestuariivirga. The sequence goes on from CAZRZB010000173.1 coordinate 2,638, forward strand.
TTCAGGCTCTCATCAATGGCCCGACCTACGCCCTGCCGAGTTTTTCCGATGGCGGCGGACCGGTGCCCCATACGGGCGGCCGTGGCAGGATTGTGGGCATTCCGCCCGCCGGTGCGGAGCAGAGGGCAAGTCTTGCCTCGCTCTATTGCGCCCTCATGGTGGCGGAGCAGCTTGATGCCCTGAATTCGCGCCATGACATTATTGTCGACGGGCCGTTTTCGCACAATCCGGTTTTCCTCCAGGTGCTGGCCCAGTTGCGCCCCGGCCAGCGGCTGCTGGCCTCGGACCTGCGCGACGGGACGACCGCCGGGGCCGCCTGCCTTGCCCTGATGCCGGATGGCAAGCTGCCCCATGTTCCCCTCTCACTCATCACAATTGCCTCGCAAAGCCTTGGCAACCTCGCGCCATACCAGAAGGCCTGGCAAAAACTGGCCTATGAAAACCGCCCCGGCTGAAGCGGTTAACCGAACAGCAACGAACGAGGCGCACACTTGTGGCTCTGTAAAAGGTGTACCCAATGCGTAGCGAAACCCTGGCCCGAGACGAATTCTGCGTTTTCACCTTGACCTGCCCCGGCAGCGACTGTGCCGATGAACGGGTCCATGACATCCAGCACCGTGGCAACCTGCCCCTCCTGATCGGCAGTGACGTTCTCGCCGAAATCAAGCACGCCGACCTGATCGAAAGCTGGGAGACCGCCATCGCCCTGCCGCCCGAGGACCTCAACGCCATGACCACGCTGGCGGGCCAGCGCCTGAGCGACATGCTCGAGGCCAATCTTGACGCGGAAAACCTCACTGACCTGGTCTCCGACGCCGCCGTGCTCTTTTTGCTGGCCATGCGCCGCTTCGGCGTCTCCGACGCCGACCGGATTCCCCCCTGCACCGTGAAGTGGAATGGACAGGAAGCCAGCGAAAGCGTTCAAATGCTGGCATGACCGCCGGCGATCCACCCGTCTCCGCCCCCGATTACGGCCGCTCCCTGCGCGGCCTTGGCTTCAACCTGCTGGTTAGCGACGTGCCGCGCGCCGTGAAATTCGCCGAGGCGGTGCTGGCGCCACACCCTTCTTTGCCAATGACCGCTTCGCCGCCATGAAACTCAACGGCGCCGACTTCATGTTCCACCATGACAATACTTACCGCAACAATCCGCTGGCCGGCAGCGTCAAGGAAGCCGAGGCCCGCGGCATCGGCGTTGAACTGCGCGTCTACGGCTGCGATCCCGACGCGGCGGAAGCGAGGGCCCGGGCCAGCGGCTGGACCGTGCTGGCAGGCAGCCTCGACAAACCCCACGGCCTGCGCGAATGCATGATCATCGACGATGAAGGCTATGTCTGGGTGCCCTCGGTCCACTTGCCGGCAGACAAGACCTCTTGAGCGGCATCCCCGCCAAGGCGGATGCCCTGGCGGGCGGCAAGAATAACGGCATATCGGACCGGCGATGGCATCGGGACCTTCCGTCGTGATGTCGAATGATCTATTGAAAACACCTAAAAAAACAAGCCATGGAACCTGCGGCATGAAAATCGGTTGCAACAAGGCCAAGATTGAGGTGACGGTTCTTGAGCCTTCTACAAAGGGCCCTTGGGAGCCCGAGGTGGCCATGGAATTCCTGGCGCAACTCAGCCACTGCCTCACCCGGGCGCAGATCAGCCATTGGGTGACCTATGGCTCGCTGCTCGGGCTGATCCGGCAGAATTCCCTGCTGGCCTGGGACAATGACATTGATATCGCGCTTGCCCCCGGGGTGTCCTTCGAAGCCGTCCACGGCGCCCTGCAGGAGGCTGGACTGCGGCCGCAGATGGTCAAGCGCCGGGATAATCGGGTGGTTTTGGCAAAGGTCTGCAAGGACGGCATCCGCGCCGATCTGTTCTTGCTTGAGAGCCAAAACGGCACATTGGTGGACTTCGGGGGCAGGGGAGATTTTGTCCTCACCCTGTCGCATCCCGCCATGGCGGTGGTGGACAGATCTTTTGGCAAGCGGACCTTCCCGGTGCCGGCCGAGGCCGAGGCCTACCTGGCTCACCTTTACGGACCCCAATGGCGGGTTCCAGCCCGGAATTGGAGCTGGAAACATTCAAGCGCCAACCGCCTGGCCCTTGAATTCAACAGTCTCAGGGGTTTGTTGAAATATGCGAGAAGCTGGTTGCGCTGGCAATGGAAAGGCGGGCTTCCGGCGCGTCAGAAAATACATGAGAGACAATAGAATAAAAATTCTATTTTCTGGCTCTAGTGAAATATTTACTCCACAATTGAATTGAGTGCCCTATAAGGACTAATCTCAGTTTAGCAATTCCCAAACAGGATCAAAGAGAGCGAAAAATGGTCAAGGAAATCGGGCATTTCATCGGTGGCAAGCG
>CAZRZB010000174.1:0-4994 GCA_964604435.1 uncultured Aestuariivirga sp.
AAATGCGCCGCCTGATTGACTTCCTCCCCTCATCCAATACCGATCCCATTCCCGAGATTCCGAGCTTTGATGACGCCGAGCGGCTTGAAATCTCCCTCGACACGCTGATTCCGGCAAACCCGAACCAGCCCTAGGACATGAAAGAGCTGATCCTCAAGATTGCCGATGAGGGTGATTTTTTTGAGATCCAGGAAGCCCACGCCAGGAACATCATCGTTGGCTTTGCCCGGCTGAACGGACGCACCATCGGCATTGTCGCCAATCAGCCCCTGGTGCTGGCAGGCGTCCTGGATAGCGATGCCGGGCGCAAGGCGGCCCGTTTTGTGCGCTTCTGTGATTGCTTCAATATTCCCATCGTGACCTTCGTCGATGTACCCGGGTTCCTTCCTGGAACCGCCCAGGAATATGGTGGCCTGATCAAGCACGGTGCCAAACTGTTGTTTGCATACGCTGAGGCAACGGTGCCGAAGATCACCCTGATTACCCGGAAGGCCTACGGCGGCGCCTATGTCGTGATGTCGTCCAAGCATCTGCGCGGCGATCTGAACTTTGCCTGGCCCTCGGCGGAAATTGCCGTGATGGGATCGCGCGGCGCGGCCGAAATCATCTATCGCGGCGAACTCTCTGACAAGGACAGGATAGCCGCGCGCGTGAAGGATTATGAGGACCGGTTTGCCAATCCCTTCGTCGCCGCGGAGCGTGGCTTTCTGGATGAGATCATTGCGCCCCATTCGACCCGTAAGCGTATTGCCCGCGCCCTTGACATGCTGCGCCACAAGGAACTGAAGAATCCCTGGAAAAAGCACGATAACATTCCCCTCTGAGAAGGACTGGACCGATGCTCTTGCTCAACAGTTTGATGAAGCGTTTTGTGAAGGTAGGCACCTTCACTATCATCGATGTCGAGGGAAAGCACCATGTTTACAAAGGCGTGCCGGGGCCCGAGGTGGCGATCCGGCTCAAGGACCGCAAGCTGTACTGGACTCTCTTTCTGCATCCCGAACTCCATGCCGGCGAAGCTTACATGGACGGAACCTTGACGATAGAGCAGGGCACCCTGCGCGATTTCCTCATGTTTGCCGAATTGAACGGCGACAACCTGAGAACCCACCCCTTGCAGAACTTCCTGCACAGTGGCTTGAAGCGGATCCGCCGGTTCCACCAGCGCAATGATTCAAAATCGGCCAGGAAGCATGTCCATCATCACTACGATCTTTCCAATGAACTTTACAAACTGTTCCTCGACAAGGACCTTCACTATTCCTGCGCCTATTTCACCAAGCCGGGCGACACCATTGAAACCGCCCAGCAGAACAAGCTTCGCCATATTGCCGCCAAGCTTGATCTGAAACCCGGCCAGCGTGTCCTTGACATCGGCTCCGGCTGGGGAGGCATGGCGCTCTATCTGGCGGCTGTAGCTGATGTGGAAGTGGTGGGCATCACGCTTTCAACCGAACAGCAGGCCCTGGCCACCCAGCGCGCCAAGGAACGGGGCCTCGAAAAGCGCGTTCGTTTTGAACTGATGGACTATCGCGACATCAAGGATACCTTTGACCGCATCGTGTCGGTCGGCATGTTCGAACATGTGGGTATTGTCCACTACGATGAGTTCTTCATGAAAGTGCGCGACCTCCTGAAGCCGGATGGAGTTGCCCTCCTGCACTCAATTGGCCGCAGATCGGGGCCCGGGACAACCGGCACCTGGATGCGAAAGTACATTTTTCCAGGCGGCTATTCGCCGGCTCTCTCCGAGGCGCTGGCCAGTGTCGAGCGCTCCAGGCTGTGGGTGACCGACATCGAGGTCCTGCGGTTGCACTATGCGAAGACCTTGCGTGCCTGGGAAGAGCGCTTCCAGGCCAACCGCCCGAAGATTGCCGCCCTGATGGACGAACGCTTCTGCCGGATGTGGGAATTCTATCTGATTGTCAGTGAAATGGGTTTCAGCCACGGTGGACTCATGGTCTTCCAGATGCAGCTGGCCAAGGATCGTCACACCTTGCCGATTACCCGCGACTACATGGGCAAGGCGGAAGCCAGCCTGAAAGCTAGATGACCTCGCCGACGAGATCGTATTCTTCCGCCTCGACAATGCGGGCGCGGACCATGTCGCCGGGTTTCAGCGAGGTTTCGCCGGGCAGATAAACATTGCCGTCGATTTCCGGCGCATCCCAGGGCGAGCGCGCGATGGCTTCTTCATTTTCCTGGTCGATGGAATCCACCAGCACATCGATTTCCCGGCCGACCTTGGCCTGGAAAATGGCGGCCGATATTTCCTGCTGGGCTTCCATGAAGCGGTGATAGCGTTCGTCCTTCACCTCGTCCGGCACCTGGGGCAGGCCCAGGTCATTGGCGGCGGCACCCGATACTGGCTCATACTTGAAACAGCCCACGCGCTCCAGCTTCGCTTCTTTCATCCATGAAAGCAGATAATCGAAATCCGCCTCGCTTTCGCCGGGGAAGCCCACGATGAAGGTCGAGCGGATGGCGATATCCGGGCAGATTTTCCGCCAGGCCGCCAAACGGTCCAGGACCTTTTCCTGGTTGGCGGGACGCTTCATGGCCTTCAGGACGCCCGGAGCCGCATGCTGGAATGGAATATCGAGATAGGGGAGGATCTTGCCTTCCGCCATCAGCGGAATCACGTCGTCCACATGGGGGTAGGGATAGACATAGTGCATCCGCACCCAGGCGCCCAGGTCACCCAGTTCCTTGGCCATGTCATAGAACTTGGCCCTGACTTCGCGGCCATGGAATTTGCTGGAGGCGTATTTGATGTCAACGCCATAGGCGGAAGTATCCTGGCTGATCACCAGCAACTCCTTCACCCCTGCCTTGACCAGCCGCTCGGCTTCATAGAGCACCGAAGCGACAGGCCGTGAGGCGAGATCGCCGCGGATGGACGGGATGATGCAGAACGAGCAGCGGTTGTTGCAGCCCTCGGAAATCTTCAAATAGGCGTAGTGCTTTGGCGTGAGGCGCAGGCCCTGCGGCGGCATCAGATCGAACTTCGGGTCATGGACCGGCGGCAGCGCCTCATGAACGGCGCCCACAACCGCTTCGTACTGGTGGGGCCCGGTGATCGCCAGGACCCCGGGATGCACGGCGCGGATGGCATCGGCCTCAACCCCGTAGCAGCCGGTGACGATGACCCGGCCGTTTTCCTGCATGGCTTCGCCGATGGCAGCCAGGCTTTCCGCCTTGGCGCTGTCGAGGAAACCGCAGGTATTGACCAAAACCACATCGGCATCCGCATAGCCGGGGGCGATCAGGTAGCCCTCCGCCCGGAGCTGCGTGAGAATCCGCTCTGAATCCACCAGCGCCTTGGGGCAGCCGAGCGAAACGAGGCCAACTTTTGGGATATTTGTATTCATTGGGCGCTGTGTAGCGGAGACGGCCCCAAAGGGCAAATCGGCTCAACAAACTGTCCGCTTCATATATTCATGTAGCGAGGCGGCGGGCAATGGCCCTCTGCGGCGGCGAGTCCGGCTATTGGCAAATCCGGTAGTCTCCATTGTTGCCGTGAGGACCGAGATCAAAGTGAAAGTGTCTTTCATGGTCCGCATCGGAACCTGGCCCGAGGACTGTCGTGAAGAAGCCGCAAGCCGACGACCGGAGGCCGCGCAATACCGTGAAGGACCCGGCGCTTGGATTTTTCGCGTCCTGCACATTTATGATCCGGCCGTCACGCATTGCAAATGCGGCGATATCCACGGCATTGCCGGACCCATGTTCACTGGGTTTTGCCGAATTGTCCCGGTTGCGGCATTCGAACCCCGGACCCGTCGAAATGTTCTTTAAAGGCGTCTGGAGTTCGGTTTCCAGAATTGGCGCCGCGGATTTGCTGACCCACTTGGAAAATTGCAGGGCAAACCTGCAATTCAGCAGCGGGGTGTCAGGCAATTCAACGGTGTATTTTCGTGTTTTCACCGACCGGAGATTAACCGGATTTCGCATCTGGCATTGAATGCCGGCGGCACTGGCCGTCGGCTCGGTGAATTCCGCCCCCGCCGAACGCAGCCGCTGAAGGCATGTCGCATCGGCATTGCTGGCCAGTGGATTGCCTTGACCGGCCTGTGGGGCCGTTGCGGCCAGCTGTTGTATGGCTTCCGGCTTTGCCCGCGGCACCGGCACCCCGCCTTTCGCGGCGGCGGGTTTGGGCAGCGCCTTGCAGGCTATTTTGATTTTGTAGGAGTAGCAGGCGCGCCGGTTCACATTGGTCAGGAATTTCGTGATGGCGTTCGGTTCCGCCGCATCTGCGCGGCTCCAGCCGGATGTGGCTGGAATTCCCGCCGAAAACAAAAATAACACGAGACCAAACCTGGCTAGGTATCTACGGATTTGCATTGTCTAATAACTGTCCACGCCTGTCGTTGTTCTTTCAATTCCGGGCTTTCTTTGCCACAGGGCGCTCCAGGATAACATGGTTACAAGGATGATTGCCCCCGTCGCCTCGCCTTGTTACAGTCAGTAATAACTCATTTTGAGGCTACATGTTCAAGAAAATCCTGATTGCCAACCGTGGCGAGATCGCTTGCCGCGTCATTAAGACCGCCCGCAAGATGGGAATCGCGACAGTTGCTGTCTATTCCGATGCCGACGCCCGTGCCCTGCATGTGGAAATGGCCGATGAAAAGGTGAATATCGGGCCGCCCCAGGCCGCCCAGTCCTATTTGATGATCGAGAAGATCATCGCGGCCTGCAAGGCCACCGGCGCCGAAGCCGTGCACCCGGGCTACGGGTTCCTCTCGGAGCGTTCCGCCTTCCCGAAGGCGCTCAGTGAAGCAGGGATTGTTTTTATCGGGCCCAACGCGGCGGCCATCGATGCCATGGGCGACAAGATCGAATCCAAAAAAGCCGCCGCCGCGGCGGGTGTCTCCACCGTGCCGGGTTACATGGGCATCATCGAGACTGAAGACGAAGCGGTGAAAATTGCCGAATCGATCGGCTATCCCGTGATGATCAAGGCCTCCGCCGGCGGCGGCGGCAAGGGCATG
>CAZRZB010000175.1:0-4908 GCA_964604435.1 uncultured Aestuariivirga sp.
GCGAGGCCATGGGGCCGGACCTGAAAAAGCGCGGGCTGATCTTCGTCGGCATCGATGTGATCGGCGACCAGCTCACCGAGATCAACGTGACCTCGCCGACCGGCATCCGCGAGGTCAAGCGTTTCGGCGGCGAAGACATCGCCGTGCTGATCTGGAATGCGATCGAGGCGCGGCTGATCGGGTAAGGCTGAGGGACGCCGCCGCGCCAGAGAAGCTGGCAGCGGCTAGCCAATATCCGCAGAAGGGTTTCGCAAAATGCTTTCATAGGCCTTGCCGGCGGTTCTGGGAATTTGGGCGACCGGAACCACGGTGGGAATCAGGCCCTGCAGGAGGCGCGCCAGTTCCGCTTCGAGCCGGCTGATCTGTTCCGCCGCCGGCGCTGCCGGACAGACAATCCTGAAGACAGCTTCTCGCCTCGAGACTTGCTCGAGCTGCCATTCGCGGTAGTCCAGAATTTCGGTGAGTTGCCTGGCGGTGATGAAAGGATAGAACAGGCTGCCTTCCGGATTGCGCAGGAGATTTCTCTCCCGGCCGGCAATCCTGTCGATCTTGCGGAGGGCCGGCATGAACTCCGGGGGGCTGGCGGACAAACTGATGTAGTCGCCCGGCGCATAGCGGATCAGCGGCGTGGCGTAGGCATAGAACGGGGTGAGAAACACTTCGGCGGCGGCGCCAACGACGGAGGGACCAGTCTCGACAAAGACGTTTTCTTCGCAAATCCGGAGTTCGTTGTTGGCGGCCTCGTAGGCGATGGGACCGGTCTCGGTTGCTGAATAGCATTCGATGATCCTGGCCGGCATCTGCCGCGCTATGGCCTGGCGCAATTCCGGTGCAAGCGCCTCGCCCGTCAAAACCACGACCCGGAGGTTCCTCAACGCGGCACGGCCTCCGGCCGCAAGCAGGGACGCCAGCAGGTTTGGATAGGTGACAAGGTGTGTGACCCGCTCCTTGGCCAGAAGCGCGATCTGTTCTTGCGGCGGCAAATGCCCCGGGAGGGTGAGTGTTTGCCCGCCAGCCGCCGGGACAAGATCGGGCTTCACATATTTCGAAACGGCGACGCGGCCGATTGGCCCCTGGTCGTGCCAGTTGATGGCCCGGCCAAGAAGCGCGCGGCTCGCGACGCGGCTCAGCATGGTGCGGGCGATCCGCAATGGTGCCCCGGTTGACCCGGAGGTCAAATCGTTCTCGAGCGGCAGCATTTCCCGCGGCAGTTTTTCCGCCTTCAACAGAGCCTCATTGTCGCGCGCGGCATGGCGCGTCAGCGGCGGCACCAGATGCCATCCTGACCAGTCAATCGTTCCGTCGGCTGCGAACATCATATCGAGCAGGCCGTTGTCGCGGTAATAGGGGACGTGGGCGCGGGCATGGCGCAGCAGTTTTTCAAGGAGCTTCCGCTGATAATCCTCGATTGCCTGACGGCTGAGAAGCTGGGTTTTCTGCAGTGTCGCATAAAACCCTTGTGTCAGTTCCTTTTCGATCTTGCCGGTGGACTCGCCCATCGTTTCTATATACACTTATTCCAAGATATTTTGGCGATCCTTACTTGGACAGCATGGAGAGTTTTGTGGAAAAGCCTATTATTTCAGCAGCTTTTGGGTTGGCTGCAGCGGCGGCCCTGGCAACATCCGCGCAGGCTGATTCCCAATGGGAAGGCCTCTATGCCGGTATCCATTCCGGGTATCTCTGGGGCGAGCCGACCGTCGGGGACGGCGTCACAATAGCAAGCGACGATTTTGATGGTTTCGCGGGCGGCGTCGGCGGCGGCTATAATCATGTTTTCGATCAGGTCCTGGTCGGCATGGAGGCGGATGTTGCCCTGAGTGGCGCTGATGGAACTGCCACTTCAACCACCGTGGGTGAAGGCGTGAACGCAGACCTTGATTGGCTGTCGACGGTGCGGGGCAGGCTTGGCTTTGTCCATGATGATCTTCTGTTCTTTGCAACCGGCGGCTTGGCCATGGGCGGCCTTGATGCAGAGGTTTTTGGATCTGGTCCGGGGTATGACTTGGACGAGACGGCGTTCGGCTACACAATTGGCGGGGGCATTGAATGGGCCGTTGCCGACAGGATGACGGTCAAGGCCGAATACCTGTATGTGGATTTAGCCAACGAAGATCTTGATGTCGCCGTTAATGGGTTTGACAATGTTGGTCTTGAAACCAGCCTTGTGCGCCTCGGGGTGAACTGGCGGTTCTGATGACTGCCTGGCCCCAAGCGGTTGTTGGCTAGCCGAAGGCTAACACCGCGAAGAGCACGGCGAGCAGCGACGAGACGCCGGCCATCGGACCCAGCTTGGGAAGACGCGCAGCAGCGGCGGCATTGCCCTTGCGGATTTCACCGTAAGTCATGTGGATCAGGCCAACGACCGCCGTGAGCGACAGGATGAACACGGCCTTCACCCAGAACAGTTGCGGCAGGCTGGCCAGGCCCTCGTACTTGCTCCACACCAGGATGAGCCCCGTAATCCAGAGCAGCACGAGGCCCACGGCGGACACCCGCGCCAGCAGCGGCCCAAGGCCCCGCACCACCTTTGCCTCATCAGCGGGCATGGCCAAGGCGCGCCGCATGATCACGGCGCTTGAAAAGCCGCCGGCGGCCCCAACCATCAGGCCCACAAGATGCAGAAAAAGCAGAAACTGGTTCATTGAAGGCCCCTTGGCTCACATGTTTTCCCCGGAGGTTCAATACATCAAGTCCGCTGCAATGGAAAGGCGGCGGCAAGGCGAAGGGTGGATGTAGGCCCCCTCATTTTGTCTCATGCCGCATCCGCCGGATGAACGCGCTTCTTGATCGCCGCGCCATGTTTGCGTTCCACGATGGCAATGTCGTATTGGCTTTGCAAATCGAGCCAGAATTGCGCGGTGTTGCCGAAGTAGAGCGCCAGCCGAAGCGCAGTATCCGCCGTGATTGACCGGCGGCTGTTGAGGATATCGGTGACACGCCCCGATGGCACGCCGAGGTCGAGCGCAAGCCGGTTGGCGCTGAGTTTTCGTGCTTCCATTTCGCGGCGGAGAAGACGTCCGGGATGTATTGCTGGTGCCATGGTTCAACAAAGTGCCACTTTAGTTATCCAGTTTTTGAAACTTCATTGCATCAAGATGGATAAGAGCTTCTTCCTTTGTCATTCCTGGTTCGGTCAGGTTTGACCAGTGTATCTTCATTATGTTGGATACGCCTGCGAGGTACCCTTGAAATTTCTTATCGGAAAATTTGTGAACTTCCCGGGAGTAGCCCGCGTATCTTTGATTTATGCTAAACCCAGTGCCGCGCAGCATTTCGTTTAAGATGCAGCTCAAGTTGTCGCGTGGTCCGGCATCTTCAACAACTGAAATGACTACCTTTTTTACCTCAAAACCCTCGGTAAATCTGGCCACCTCGCATTTGGAATCTTTTAATGCAGCAATCTTCCATTTTGAGTTCAAATCATACTGAACATTGTGGTTCGCACGGGCCGCATCATCTACGTGGAAAAATACATCAATTAGCCTACTTGAACGCAAAACGGGTTCCGTGGCTTGTTCTATTTCACGGGGAACAATCCGGTACAGTTCGTCAATTGTCTTTCGACACGATAAATTGGAACAGATGTATGCAATGGTCGGCGCGAGCCGTGGTTTCACCAGTTTGGCGTCAACAGCGAAAGCGCCCTTGGAATAAAGTTCAAGGACGGCTTTTCTTTCGGTTTCCGAACTGCCTTGACTTGCAGCAGCCTGCACAAACGCCAGCATCATAATCGCCGCAAGATAGAATTTTATCGCTGCGCTCAAGTAACCTTGCATTTTATTCCTTGAGTCTGCAATTGGACATCTACCAAAAACCGCACGGCTATTCTGCCGCGATCACGCGACGGGAAGAAGCAGCAGAAGCATATTCAAGCGGCGCGGTTATGTCCTCATCCTCGAGATAGGGGTAGTCCGCAAGAATGGCGGCACGGGTCTCTCCTGCCGCCAGGAGGTCCAAGACATCGGAGACACGGATACGCATGTTGCGGATGCAGGGGCGTCCGCCGCAGATATCAGGGTTCGTGGTAATGCGCGAAATAAGACTGGCCATGAACTCTTCCTTGCGCCGGTTGTGTAACACATTTCTTAGTGCAAGTCGCCTGACAGCCGATCAGGATTTATTTTCCTATATCTCTTGACTCATTCCTATTCTAGGATTATAAGCATTGTCAGGCTGTTCCAAAGGAGGGGACGATGTCGACAGCGTCTCGAGATTGCGGAACGGTTTGCAGCGCCCGCGGCTTATGGCCTAACGCACCAGAAGTCCCGGGAGTTTCCGGCAAGCCCGGCGGGCACTATGACCCGCGCGCCGCGAGGCAGTTAGGCAGTCCGCTCAGGACAGGGCCGAAGCGCGACCCGGAAGTTAAAATCGCAGCGTTCGCGAGCCAAAGCTCCGCGCCAACCACACCACCCCCATCGCGTGGAGCCTGGCTCCGGCATTCCCCTCCATTTTCTTCCCTCTCCCAACCCCCGCCAATTCTTGGAGTTGCCCCATGACAGACAGTTACGCCCGCGTGACCCCCCTCGGCACATGCCCGCATGCCTCCTGCGGCCGCGGCGACAAGGCCTGCCGGAAGCTGGCTGCCGGAAATGCCTGCCTGAAAAGCCACTTCGCAACACACCGCGACTGGGAGGAATTCATGACCTCGGGCTTCACTGACCTGGACAGGTTCACCGCCCGCCTTGGAAAACTCAGCGGGGAAGAGAAATGGAACCTTGATGCAATGTTTCACGCCCTTTGCCAGCGCATTGATGACCGGCGTCCCGCCAACGAAAATAATGTTCACTAAATGTTCTTGCGCCGGAAAATGATCCGGTCTAGCGTCCTGTTTCTGCTGGCGGGGAGCGGGACGATGACTTCACGGGTTGCGACAGTGGCGTTTCAGGGCATCGAGGCCGTGGCGGT
>CAZRZB010000176.1:0-4894 GCA_964604435.1 uncultured Aestuariivirga sp.
CGGGCCGATGCCGCGCACAGTCATTAGCCGCTTCGCCGTCATGTCGGCGTTGGCCGGGTTGTCAAACCAGTTCTGCGAGCGGAATTTCAGTTTCTTCGTGGGACCGGACATTTCGACGCCTCTCATTTTGCTCATTATTTATCATACAATAGAACGGATCGCTTCCGGCGTCGAGGGCCATGCAGGGATTTTCAGAAATTTGACCATTTGAACAAATTCTGCCATCCTTGTCAAAACGACAAAACATAGCTTCTTGAGGAGGAAGTGCAATGGCGGCCAAAGCCCGAGGGATTGCCGGCAAGCGCCTGGACAAGGCGCAATACGCCAGGAACTTTGCCGACCTGCATCCGCGCCTCACCGGCCATGAGGCGCTGGTCGAGGCCGACCGCTGCTATTTCTGCCATGACGCCCCCTGCATGACCGCCTGCCCCACCTCGATCGACATTCCCTTGTTCATCCGCCAAATTTCGACCGGCCAGGCAAAGAACGCCGCCAAGACGATTTTTGAGCAGAACATCCTGGGCGGCATGTGCGCCCGCGTCTGCCCCACCGAGACATTGTGCGAGGAAGCCTGCGTGCGCCAGACGGCGGAAGGCAAGCCGGTGAAGATCGGCAGGTTGCAGCGCTACGCCACCGACGAGCTGATGCAGGAGAAGAAACACCCCTTCAGCCGCGCCAGGGCCACGGGCAAGAAAGTGGCCGTGGTGGGCGGCGGGCCGGCGGGGCTGGCCTGCGCCCACAGGCTGTCCATGCACGGCCATGACGTCACCATTTTCGAGGCCCGCAAGAAGGCCGGCGGCCTCAATGAATTCGGCATCGCCGCCTACAAGGCGGTGGATGACTTCGCCGCCCGGGAAGTGGAATTTGTGCTCGCCGTCGGCGGCATCTCGGTGAAAACCGGAAAGGCCCTGGGCAAGGGCCTCAAGCTCAAGGACCTGCAGCGCGATTTCGACGCGGTGTTCCTGGGCCTGGGCCTGCCGGGCGTCAATGCGCTGGGCCTCAAGCAGGAAGATGCCGATGGCATCGAGGACGCGGTGAACTATATCGCCGAACTGCGCCAGGCAAAGGACTTGGGAAAGCTGCCGGTGGGCCGCCGGGTGCTGGTGATCGGCGGCGGCATGACCGCCATCGACATTGCCGTCCAGTCGAAGCTTCTCGGCGCCGAGGATGTGACCATCCTCTATCGCCGCGGGCCCGAACACATGAAGGCCAGCCCCTACGAGCAGGAATTGGCCCAGACCCGCGGCGTGAAGATCAAGCACTGGGTGCAACCCAAAAAAGTCCTGACCCGCGGCAAGCAGGCCACGGGCCTTGCCTGCGACTACATGCACGAGGTCAGGGGCAAGCTGCAGCCCACCGGCGAAAGCTTCGAGATCGAAGCCGACATGATCTTCAAGGCCATCGGCCAGAGCGCCATCGATGTCACCGGCGGGGCCCTTGCCCTGAGCGCCGGGCGCCTCAAGGTCGATGCCGAAAAACGCACCAGCGTGAAAGGCATCTGGGCCGGCGGCGACTGCATTGCCGGCGGCCAGGACCTGACCGTGGCCGCCGTCGACGACGGCCGGAGAGCCGCTGAATCCATCCACGCCTTCCTGCTGAGCTGAGGGAAAACACCATGGCTGACCTGCGCACCAATTTCGTTGGCATCAAATCTCCCAATCCCTTCTGGCTGGCCTCGGCGCCGCCCACCGACAAGGAATACAATGTAGTGCGCGCCTTCAAGGCAGGCTGGGGCGGCGTGGTCTGGAAAACCCTTGGCGAGGAGGGCCCGCCCATCGTCAACGTCAACGGGCCGCGCTACGGCGCCATTCACGGCGCCGACCGGAGGCTGCTCGGCCTCAACAATATCGAACTCATCACCGACCGGCCCCTGCAGATCAACCTGCAGGAAATCAAGAAGGTGAAACGCGAATGGCCCGACCGCGCCATGGTGGTCTCGCTCATGGTGCCCTGCGAGGAACTGCCCTGGAAGAAGATCCTTGCCGCCGTGGAGGAGACTGGCGCCGATGCGGTGGAGCTGAATTTCGGCTGCCCCCATGGCATGTCGGAACGCGGCATGGGCGCCTCCGTCGGCCAGGTTCCGGAATATATCGAGATGGTGGCGCGCTGGTGCAAACAGCACACGCGCATGCCGGTCATCGTCAAGCTCACCCCCAACATCACCGACATCCGCTATCCCGCCCGTGCCGCCAAGCAGGGCGGGGCCGATGCGGTGTCGCTGATCAACACCGTCAGCTCGATCATCTCGGTGGATCTCGACAGCTTCTCGCCCCAGCCTTCGATTGGCGGCAAGGGCAGCCATGGCGGCTATTGCGGGCCGGCGGTGAAACCCATAGCGCTGAACATGGTGGCCGAAATTGCCCGCGACAGGGAAACCGCGGGGCTTCCCATTTCCGGCATCGGCGGCATCACCACCTGGCGCGACGCGGCGGAATTCTTGGCACTCTCCTGCGGCTCGGTCCAGGTCTGCACCGCCGCCATGACCTATGGCTTCAGGATCGTGGAGGAAATGGCCACCGGCCTGTCGCGCTGGATGGACGAGAAGGGCTACAGGACGATCGAGGATTTCCGCGGCCGCGCCGTGGGCAATGTCACCGACTGGCAATACCTGAACCTCAACTACATCGCCAAGGCGAAGATCAACCAGGACCTGTGCATCAAATGCGGCCGCTGCTATGCCGCCTGCGAGGACACCTCGCACCAGGCCATCATGCAGACCAAGGACGGCAAGCGCCACTTCGAGGTGATGGACAATGAATGCGTGGCCTGCAACCTCTGCGTCGAAGTCTGCCCGGTGCAGGATTGCATCACCATGGTCGAGCAGACCAGCGGGACCGATGCCAGAACCGGCCGCAAGATCAACCGGGACTACGCCAACTGGACCACCCACCCGAACAATCCAATGGCCATGAAGGCGGCGGAATAGGCCTTGATCTGGCGCAAGGACAACGTAAGTTGAGGGCAGCATAGTTCCCCCAGCCGCAATGGAGAGCATGGCCATGTCCTACAAGACGATTCTCGTTTCGCTCAACGAATTGAGCCGCCTGCCGCAGCTGCTCGCCGTGGCCACCGCCGCCGCCCGGAGTTTTGGCGCCCATATCTCCGGCCTCTATGTCATCCCGGCGGTGCAGCTCTATCCCTCCATGGGCTTCGAGGCCGTGCCCCAGGTCTTCGACGGCAACCAGATCTACTTCAAGGACAACCAGGAGAAGGTGCGCGCCACCTTCGAGGACACCATGAAGAAGGAAGGCCTGAAATTCGATCTTCATGTGGTGCAGGGGGCAACCGCCAGCATCGCCGATGAAGTGGTGGCCCAGGGCCGCAGCGCCGACCTGATCATCGTTTCCGCCACCAGTGCCGACGAAACCACCGGCGTCGAATCGGATTTCGTCGAGCAGACCGTGATGGCGGCGGGCCGCCCTGTCCTGGTTCTGCCGTTCAAGGGCGATACGAAATTCGGCCTCAACGACGTTGTGCTGGGCTGGAACGGCGAGCGCGAATCGGCCCGCGCCGCCTTTGACGCCCTGCCGTTCCTCAAGGCCGCCAAGAAGGTCCGCATCGTCCGCACCGACCCCCAGAAGGACCCCTCCCTCAAGGGCGCCGTGGCCGGCGTCGACCTTGCCGAAACCCTGGCCCGCCATGGCGTGAAGGCGGAGGCCACCAGCCTTGCCACCGCCAATGACGATGCGGGCCATGCCCTGCTGCGCTGCGCCGACGACAATGGCTGCGACCTCATCGTCATGGGGGCCTACGGCCACTCGCGCCTGCGCGAGTATATTTTCGGCGGCGCCACCCAATACATGCTCGACCACCTCGACCGCCCGGTGCTGATGTCGCATTAAACCTTGCCTTGAGGCCACGGGACGGCTACCCATCGCCGCGAAATCAACCTCGCGAGACGGACCCGCCATGACCTCCCATAATCTCTTCCTCCTCCCCGGCGACGGGATCGGCCCTGAAGTCATGGCCGAGGTCGAAGCCATCATTGCCTGGATGAGTGCCAGAGGCATTGCCAAGTTCACCACCGACCGGGGCCTGGTGGGCGGCTGCGCCTATGACGCCCATGGCGAGGCGATTTCCGAAGCCGACATGGCCAAGGCGCAAGGCGCCGATGCGGTGCTCTTCGGCGCCGTGGGCGGTCCCCGCTGGGACAAGGTCGCCTATGTTCACAGGCCCGAGGCGGGCCTGCTGCGCCTGCGCAAGGATCTCGGCCTTTTTGCCAACCTCCGTCCCGCCATCTGCTATCCGGCGCTCGCCGATGCCTCATCCCTGAAGCGCGAACTGGTCGACGGCCTTGATATCCTGATCGTGCGCGAACTGACCGGCGGGGTTTATTTCGGCGAGCCCAAGACCATCACCGACCTGGGCAACGGCCAGAAGCGCGCCATCGACACGCAAATCTATGACACCTATGAAATCGAGCGCATCAGCCGCGTCGCCTTCGAGCTGGCCCGCACCCGCAGGAACCGCGTGGCCTCGGCCGAAAAGCGCAATGTGATGAAGACCGGCGTGCTGTGGCATGAGGTGGTTACCCGGGTGCAGGCTGAAAGCTATCCCGATGTGGCCCTGGAACATGTGCTGGCCGACAACTGCGCCATGCAGCTGGTGCGCTGGCCCAAGCAGTACGACGTGATCGTCACCGACAATCTCTTCGGCGACATCTTCTCCGATGTGGCCGCCATGCTCACCGGCTCGCTCGGCATGCTGCCGTCGGCCTCGCTCGGTGCCGCCGATCCCAAGACCGGGCGCCGCAAGGCACTCTATGAGCCGGTGCACGGCTCGGCCCCCGATATCGCCGGCAAGGAGCTCGCCAATCCCATCGCCATGATTGCCAGCTTTGGCATGTGCCTGCGCTATTCCTTTGGGCTCATCGACTGGGCCGACAATGTCGACA
>CAZRZB010000177.1:0-4857 GCA_964604435.1 uncultured Aestuariivirga sp.
TCCAGCCCGCTGTCTTCGGCGTCACATGGTGGACACGGCCGCCGCCCAGGCGCGGCTTCAGCAGAAGTTTTGACATTTAAGTAAGGCCATCCTCTTTCAAGAAGCGTCTGAGATTGTCACAGTCCGGTTTGCTGTATCTGGCCGGCGGATCTTTTTTCGCATCGTGCTTGGCCTCGACTGCCATCCAGCCGCTATAGCCCCAAACTCCTTGAAAACCGAAACATAGTCAATGGAGCCGTCCCCCGCCACGGTGAAGACGCCGGCCGGCACGCTCAACCTACATCAAATCGTCGAGACAAGTCCGGGGAAGCATCTCAGCATCAGGGAAGGCGAGAGCGAATACTTCTCGGTGGAATTCATCCGTTTCAGTCATGCGATTTATTCCAGACATTCACCAGATTGGCAAAGCGCTCCGCCATGGCCGATGTCGCGGCGGCATCGCCGGTTTTTCCAGCCAGCCAGCTTTCCGCTACGCTGCTGAAAATGGTGCGGCCCACGGCAAAGCCCTTGACGGCGGCATGGCCGGCGGTGGTTTCGAAAGAGCGGGCAAGGTCTTCCTCGGGCGCATCGAGGCCAAGAAGCACGATGCCGCGGCAATAGGGGTCGCTGGCCTTGATCGCCTTTTCGATATTGCCCCAGGCGGCGGAGGTGGCCTGCGGTTCCAGTTTCCACCAGTCCGGCTTGATGCCGAGGCCATAGAGTTCGGCCAGGACGCGCGCCACCGTGTCGTCTTTCATGGCGCCATTCTTGCCGGCGATGATTTCGATCAGCAGCTCGCGGCCGACTTTCCGTGCCGCCTCATAAAGGGTGCGGAGTTTTTGCGCCTGCTCGGCCTTCAGTTCGGCCGGGTCATTGGGATGATAAAAGGCCAGGCACTTGATGGTATGGGTGACGGGCCACTCCACCAGCCTTGCGCCCACATCCTGGGTGAATTCAAAACGCAGGGGTCGAGAGCCCGGCTGTTCGAGAGGACGGCCGATCCACAGGCCAAGCTTGGCTGCGTCAAACATGGCATCGCGGCCATAGGTATCGTCAAGCAAGGTGCCAAAGCCCGGCTTGCCCTTGGACACCTGGCCGATGGCGGCAATGGCCAGGCGCTTGAATAGCGCAATGCGCTCGCGCGGGGCTCCCGCCTTGTCGGCAATGGCTTCGAGCTGAATGCGGTGGTCGATGGCCAGCGCCAGAAGTTTCGCCGGCTGGGCCCGCCTGGTGGTGGCCCAATGGACGTGGTTGATGGCTTCATCCTGGCGCAGCGCCTTGTGCGGGCTGCCGTGCTTGAGGAAATATTGCAGCTCATCCCAGGTGGGGATTTCCGGCGAACAGAGGAGCCGTGAGACGGCAAAGGCCCCGCAGGCATTGGCGTAGGTGGCACAGGTCTCGAGCGGCTCATTCTTCAACCAGCCACGCAGGAAGCCGGAGAAGAAGGCATCACCGGCGCCCAGCACATTGTAGACTTCGATGGGAAAGCCCTTGCCGACGATGCCGTCTTCCAGGCGGTTGGGGATGGCGCCGGGATAGACCACGCAGCCCATGGGGCCGCGCTTCAGCACGATGGTTGCCGAAGAAAGGGACCTGATCGTTTTCAGCGCGGTCAAAGTGTCCTCACTGCCGGCGGCAATGTGGACCTCTTCTTCCGTGCCAACGATCAGGTCACAGTCAGGGAGAATCGTCTTGATGTGTTCGGATACCTTGTCGGACTTGATGTAGCGTTCCTCGCCGGCGCCATGGCCGGCCAGGCCCCAGAGATTGGGGCGGTAGTCGATGTCGAAGCAGATCTTGCGGCCATGGGCCTTGGCGATCTTCATGGCCTTGCGCTGGGCCGCGTCGTTCTGCGGCCTGGCAAAATGGGTGCCGGTGACCAGCAGGGCGGCCGAGGAGGCGACAAATTTTTCGTCGATGTCGGCTTCGCACAGGGCGCTGTCGGCGCAGTTGTCGCGGTAGAAGATCAGCGGAAAGGTCTTGTCGTTTTCAACCGAAAGCAGGACCAGCGAGGTCAGCCTTTGCGGATCGGTGGTGATGCCGTCGGTCGCCACGCCTTCGCGGGCCATCTGTTCGCGCACATAGCGTCCCATCTGTTCGTCGCCGACGCGGGTGATGAGCGCGGATTTGAGGCCGAGCCGCGCCGTGCCGATGGCGATGTTCGAGGGGCAGCCGCCCACGGATTTAGCAAATGAGGTGACATCCTCGAGTCGGGAGCCGATTTGCTGGCCGTAGAGGTCGACCGAACAGCGGCCCACGGTGATGACGTCGAGCTCGGCCTTCTTGCCGCTTCCAGACGTCATTTCTGCCTCCACGCGTTATTGTCTTCTTGACAAGACGAAACAACAATTCCAAAATGATGTCAAGTTGGAATGTTTGTTCCGTTTCTGGATTCGCCATGACTTCATGTAAGGAAAACTCACGTCCGGAATCACCGGAAACGGCGATTATTCATGCTAACATGTTAGTATGAATAATCTCCAGGCTGATTTTGCTCGGATTTTGCGTGCAAATGTCGTCTAAGCCGCGTGTTTTTCACCACGTTTTCATGCGAATTTCATGGAGGTTTGGGTCGGTTTTTGAGCACTTTTGGAGAGGGAAATGATCAGGTTTGGGATACTCGGCGCAGGCCGAATCGGCAAGGTTCACACGGCGACAATTGGCGCCTCGAAGGTGGCGAAGGTGGTTTACATCGCCGATGCGCTGGCGAAGGCGGCAGCCGATCTGGCGGCAACGGTCGGCGCCAAAACCGCCAGCGTTGAAGAGATCATCGCCTCGAAAGAGGTCGATGCCGTGCTCATCGCAACGCCCACCGGAACCCACGCGGACCTGATCGAGGCGGCGTCGAATGCCGGCAAGGCGATCCTCTGCGAGAAGCCGGTGTCATTGTCCGTGGACAGAATAGTTTCCTGCCTCAAGGTGGTCGAGAAGAACAAGTCCAACCTGATGATCGGCTTCAACCGTCGCTTCGACCCTAATTTCGCCAGCCTGCAGCAGCGCATCGCGCGCGGCGACATCGGCAACGTGGAGCTTGCCACCATCATCAGCCGCGATCCGGCGCCGCCGCCGGCCGACTATGTGAAGGGCTCCGGCGGCCTCTACCGTGACATGATGATCCATGACTTCGACATGGCGCGCTTCCTCGTCGGCGAGGAATTCGTTGTGGTTCACGCGCTCGGTTCATCACTGGTCGACAAGGCCATCGGCGAAGCGGGCGATGTGGATACCGCCGCAGTGCAGATGCAGACGGCCTCGGGCAAGATCTGCGTCATCACCAATTCGCGCCGCGCCACCTATGGCTATGACCAGCGCATGGAAGTGCACGGGAGCAAGGGCATGCTGCGGGCCGGCAACGTGCACAACACGACGGTGGAACTTGCCAATGCCCAGGGCTTTGCCGGCGATCCGGTGCAGCACTTCTTCACCGAGCGCTACGGCGCGGCCTACGCCAATGAGGTGAACAGCTTCATCGACGGCATTGCCAAGGGCGTGTCGTCGCGGCCCAATGGCCATGACGGCCTGCAGGCCCAGAAGCTGGCGGACGCGGCAACCGAATCGTGGAAAACCGGCAAGCCGGTAAAGGTGCAATGATGAATATGGACTCCCTCTCCAAGCTCTCGATGGACGGCAAGATCGGCGTCGTCACCGGCTCCACCCAAGGCCTGGGCGAAGCCATCGCCCACCTCTTTGCCGACCGCGGCTGCAAGGGCCTGGTTATTACCGGGCGCAATGAAAAGAACGGGGCGCGGGTCAAGTCCGACCTGGAAAAGAAGGGCGTCAAAACGGTTTTCGTGCAGGGCGATCTCGCCAGCATGGATGACACCCGCAAGGTGATCGCCGCGGCAGACAAGCATTTTGGCCGTGTCGACGCGGTGGTGAACGCCGCGGGCATCACCGACCGCGGCACCATCTGGGACACCAAGCCGGATTTCTTCGACAGGATGATGAATGTCAATGTTCGGGCCCCCTATTTCATCATCCAGGACGCGCTGCATGTGATGAAGCGCGAGAAGATCAAGGGCACCTTCGTCAACATCATCTCCATGTCGGGCCATGGCGGGCAGGATTTCATCTCGGCCTATTGCATCTCCAAAGGGGCGCTCATCACGCTCACCAAGAACACCGCCTATTCGGTAATGCGGCACCAGATCCGCGTCAACGGCCTCACCATCGGCTGGATGGACACGCCGGGCGAAGACCGCATCATGAAAACCTATCACGATGCGCAGGACGGCTGGCTGAAGAAAGCCGAAGCGGCACGGCCCTTTGGCCGCCTGCTGAAGCCCGATGAAGTGGCGCGGGCCTGCGGATTCCTGTCGAGCGAGGAGTCGGGCATGATGACCGGCGCCATCATCGATTTCGACCAGCAGGTTGCGGGCACGGGCAACTCCATTCCGGAGCCGCCGGCGGTTTAAGTCCGGCGGCCGCGCATTTCGGCCACGGCCACGGTCAAGGTCATCGCCAGCGCGAGGGTTGCCGCCATGGAGCGGAAACCTTCGAAATTTGCTTCGGCCACCTCGAACCAGGTTTCGGCGAGGGAGGCAAGCGGCGAGAAGCCGGAGTCGGTGATGGCGACGATGGGCACATTGCGGGCCGCGGCGGCCTGGGCAAGCGCCACGGTTTCCGAGGCATAGGGGGTGAAGCTGATGGCCAGCACGGCATCGCGCCTGGTGGCAAAGCCCAATTCCTCCTGGGCCAGCCCGCCGATGGCATCAATCAGGACATTCCGCACACTGGGCTTTCCGAAGGCATAGGACATGTAGGTCGAGATCGGAAATGACCGGCGGAGGCCGAGGAGATAGATGGTCTCGGCCTTGCTCAAGATCTCCACGGCATGGTCGAGTTTTTTTGGCTCCAGCCTTTCCTGCAAGGTGTTGA
>CAZRZB010000178.1:0-4827 GCA_964604435.1 uncultured Aestuariivirga sp.
ACCACGATGGGCGAGAACACCGGCAGCATCGAGGGAATGATCATTTCCTTGATGGCCGCCTTGGTGAGCAGGTCCACGGCGCGGGCATAGTCGGGCTTCTCGGTGCCCTTCATGATGCCGGGGTGTTCCTTGAACTGGCGGCGTACTTCCACCACCACGGATTGCGCGGCGCGGCCCACGGCGGTCATCGACATGCCGCCGAAGAGATAGGGCAGCAAGCCGCCGAAGATCAGGCCCACAACCACATAGGGGTTGGAAAGGTCGAAGGTGACGTTCACGCCCTCAAAGAAAGTGCCAGTGCCTGCGTGTTCGGCGAAGAACTTCAGATCCTGGGTATAGGCGGCAAACAGCACCAGCGCGCCAAGACCGGCCGAGCCAATGGCATAGCCCTTGGTGACGGCCTTGGTGGTGTTGCCCACGGCATCCAGCGCATCGGTGTTGTGACGCACTTCCTTGGGCAGGCCCGCCATTTCGGCGATGCCGCCGGCATTGTCGGTAACCGGACCGAAGGCGTCGAGAGCAACGATCATGCCAGCGAGAGCCAGCATCGTGGTCACCGCAACGGCGATGCCGAAGAGGCCCGCGAGGTTGAAGGTGACGATGATGCCCGCAATGATGATGATGGCCGGAACGGCGGTTGCCTCCATGGAAACAGCCAGACCCTGGATGACGTTGGTGCCGTGACCGGTGATTGACGCTTCAGCGATGGAGTTCACCGGGCGCTTGCCGGTTGCGGTGTAGTACTCGGTGATCCAGATGATGAGGCCGGTGATTACAAGGCCAGCAATGCCACAATAGAACAGGCTCAAAGGCGTGAAGGCCTTGTCGGCATTGCCGAGGGCCACATCCATGCCGCCAAACACGTAAGAAATGACGGGATACAGAACTGCGAGCGAAAGAACTCCCGTTGCGATGATACCCTCGTAGAGGGCGCCCATGATGTTGTCGTTGGCGCCGAGTTTCACGAAGAAGGAGCCGATGATCGAAGTGATCACACAAGCACCACCAATGGCGAGCGGCAGGACCATGCCCGCCAACTTCATGGCATCTGGAAGCACGATGGCCGCAAGAACCATAGTGGCAACGGTGGTCACGACATAGGTTTCAAACAGGTCGGCGGCCATGCCGGCGCAATCGCCGACGTTATCGCCGACGTTATCGGCGATTGTCGCGGGGTTGCGCGGATCATCTTCCGGAATGCCGGCTTCCACCTTGCCAACCATGTCGCCGCCGACGTCCGCACCCTTGGTGAAAATGCCGCCGCCAAGACGGGCGAAGATCGAAATGAGCGAAGCGCCGAAGGAAAGGGCAACCAGTGAATCGATCACCGTGCGGCTGGTGGGCTCAAAGCCCATGGAACCGGTCAGGAAACCGAAATAAAGGGTTACGCCGAGAAGGCCAAGACCAGCGACGAGCAAGCCGGTTACCGCGCCTGACTTGAAAGCGAGATCCAAACCGCCAGCCAATGACTTCGTTGCAGCCTGGGCGACGCGCACATTGGCGCGCACCGACACGTTCATGCCAATGAAGCCGGCAGCACCTGAAAGGACTGCACCGATCAGGAAGCCGATGGCCGAATAGGAGCCCAACAACAGCCAGGCAATCACGAAAATGACGGCGCCGACCATGGCAATGGTCTGGTACTGGCGCTTGAGATAGGCGGCAGCGCCTTCGCGCACCGCAGCGGAAATTTCCTGCATGCGGGCCGAACCCGCATCGGCGGCGAGAAGCCCGCGCGTTGTTACAATGCCGTAGACGATGGACAGTGCGCCCGCGAGCACAATCAGCCAGAGAGTGGAGGTCATGAATTAACCCTTTTGTTTGTGTTGCCCCGGAACACTGCAGACGAGGGAATCCCCCGCGTCCGTCCCCTGCCCCGGATTGATGGCTGGGATATGCCAAATCAGGCCAAAAGAAGCAATGGCCAGTATCGCACGCGGCCCAGTTACGAGAATGATAGCTTAAGGGCCTTATTTTCCTGAAGAATTTGAGCGTCATTGAGCGGAATTGAGGGCGTTGCCGGTGGACGTTTCGGATTGGGATGGGCGGGATGGCCAGACCATATCTGATGTTAGACGGTCTTTTCCCGCCTGATGAGGAGCCACCCGACCATTGCCAGGGTCAGCAGCGCGGCCGGGAACATGGCGAAACTGACGGCGCCCCAACCCAGGCTGTCAAGAACCTTGCCGGAGCTGAAGGAAGCCACGACCATCAGCGCCGAGATGCCAAAATCATTGGCGGCCTGCACTTTACCACGCTCGGCAGGCGTGTAAGTCGTCGTCAGCATGGTCGTGCCGCCAATGAAACCAAAATTCCAGCCCAGCCCAAGGAGAATGAGTGCGACTGCAAAATTCCCAAATTTGATGTCGAAGATGGCGACAACGCCGGCGGCAAACAGCAGAACCATGCCGATGGCGATCACCCGCTCCTGGCCCCAGGCCTTGATCAGGTGACCGGTGAAAAAGCTTGGCACGAACATTGCCAGCACATGCCATTGCAGAACCCACGACGCATCAAACTTGGTGAAGCCGCAGCCGATCATGGCAACCGGCGCCGCCGTCATCATGAAATTCATCATGGCATAGGAAATGATCGCAGAGGCCATGGCCACGATCAGCCGGGGCTGGCCAAGCAGTTCCTTCCAGGGCCGGCGCTCGCCGCTGATTTCCTCGGCCGTTGGCCTGGGCAGTTTCAACAGAAACAAGACAAGGACTGCCGCGAGAGCGAGCACCGCAGAAGCAAGATAAGATCCGGCAAAAGTGAAGGGCGCAAACAAGTCAGCCGTGTTGCTTGAGATCAGGGTCCCGGCAACGGCAGCGACAACGCCTCCGGCCAGGACCCAGGAGATGGCAATCGGTTTCAGGTCGGCGGTGGCGCCTTCAACAGCCGCAAAGCGGTAATAGCCGCTGGTGGCCTGGAACATGCCCTGCATAGCGGTGGCCACGCAGAATAATACAAAATTCGCCGTATAAATCGCATAAACCGCTGTTGCCGCGCCCATCGCACAGGCGAGGGCCCCGAACACGAAGACGGGCACGCGGCCAAAGCGCTGCATCAGTAGAGATGCCGGGATCGTGGTAAGCGCGGACCCTAAAACGAATGTGGTGATGGGCGTCGTTGCCCAGCCGGGGCTAGGAGCCAGCATGAGGCCAACCAGTCCCGCCGTGGCAAAGACCGTGATCACGCAACAGGAATAGAGGGCCTGGGAAATTGCCAGCAACAGAATGTTGCGTTTGGCCAGGGCGACGTCGGTCACGCGGCAAACTCACCGGGGCGGCGGTTGCGCGCCAGGGTGTTCAGCACGCCGTTGATGAAGCGCGGCTCTTCTTCACCAAAGAAGGCGCCTGCCACGTCCAGATATTCGCTGATGGAAACGCGGGTTGGCACTTTTTCCATGAACATGATCTCATAGGCAGCGGCGCGCAGAATGGCGCGCACCGTCGCGTCCAGCCGGTGAATGGGCCAGGCCTTGTCCAGTATGGCATCGATGGCGGGATCAATGGTTGCCTGCTCGCGCACCGTGCCATCAACAACTTCCTTCAGGAATTTGTAATCGGCTTCGCCACATTGGCCATCGTCAAAGTTTTCGCCCGAGGCGCGGGAGGAGAACTGCGCAAGGGTTTCTCCCACGTCGGTGCCAGCCAAATCCATCTGATAGAGTGCCTGCACGGCGCCGAGGCGGGCCGCAGTGCGCTCAACCGGCTTTGCGCGCTTGCCGGTCATCGGGCGGATTTCTTCTTCATGGCGCGCTTGTGGCGGATCATGGCAAGGGCAGCTTCCGCCGCGCCACCGCCCTTGTCGGCCTCCGAGACTTTTGCCCGCGCCCAGGCCTGCGCCTCGTTCTCGCAGGTCAGGATGCCGTTGCCGATGCAAATACCCTTGAGCGACAGGTCCATCAGGCCACGGGCGCTTTCCCCGGAGACGATCTCATAGTGCGTTGTTTCCCCGCGCAAGACGCAGCCCAGCGCCACATAACCGTCATAGCGCCTTGAGGCTTCTGCCATTGCAATTGCACCTGGAAGTTCGAGGGCGCCGGGCACGGCCACGCGGTCCCAGGTTGCGCCAGCGCGCTCAATTGCGGCAACTGCACCTTTCACAAGTTCATCGCACAGGCCGGTGTAAAAGCGCGCTTCAAGGATGAGAAGCCGGGCTCTCAGTTTTCCGGAGGCGGTGTTTTTCTTTTCGACTTTCATGATTTCCCGAACTCTGCGAGACGCGCCACATAGCGCGCCAGCATATCTATTTCAATGTTAACGGCACCGCCGGCGCACGCATGCCCCCATGTGGTTACCGCTTGGGTGTGGGGAATGATGTTCACACCAAAAATGTTTCCTTCAACCTCGTTAACCGTAAGCGACGTTCCATCAAGGGTGACAGACCCCTTGACGGCGATGAACCGCGCAATGTCGTCTGGAACCCTGAAGCGAAAACGTTTAGAGTCTCCTTCCGGCGTGATGGAAACGATTTCGGCAAGGCCATCGACATGGCCGGACACGATATGTCCGCCCAGTTCATCGCCCATCTTCAGGGCGCGCTCCAGATTGATCCGGGTACCCACTTTCCATGTTTTGAGGGTGGTCTTGGAAAGCGTCTCGGCCGAGGCTTCCACGGCAAAGGTTCCACGCCCATCCTGCAGCCTGCCCATTTCAATCGCCGTAAGGCAGCAGCCCGAACAGGCGATGGAGGCCCCCACAGCAATGCTGGCTGGCGCGTAGGCTGTGGCGATGACAAAACGTGTATCGCCGCGCTTCTCAACGCCGACAACTTCGCCAATATCAGTGACTATCCCGGTGAACATGGGGCCGTTCATAGACGGTCAAAGTATCG
>CAZRZB010000179.1:0-4717 GCA_964604435.1 uncultured Aestuariivirga sp.
TGGCTCTCGCCCTGTGCCTGGCCAGCCCTTCCCTTGTCGCCACGGCCCAAACCACGGGCAGCGTTTCCAAGAAAAAATCAACCTTCACCACCGAGGAAATCGTCACTACGGGCCACCAGTTCTTCGGCAAGGCCAGCCGCGGCATCGGTGAAGCGGTGGAATACCTCTTTCAAAGCCAGGGCGAACCCACGGCCTATATCGTCGGCGAGGAAGGTTCCGGCGCCATGATCGGCGGCCTGCGCTATGGTGAGGGGACAATCTATTACAAGGACGGCATCACCCAGAAGATCTACTGGCAGGGCCCGTCGGTGGGGTTTGATTTCGGCGGCAACGGTTCGCGCACCATGGTCCTCGTCTATAATTCCGACTCGCCGAAAGAACTCTACAAGCGTTTCATCGGCGTTGAGGGCTCCGCCTATCTCATCGGCGGGCTTGGCGTGAACCTGCAGAAGTACGAGAATATCACCATGGCGCCAATCCGGACCGGCGTGGGCGCCCGGCTTGGCGCCAATGTGGGCTACCTGAAATATTCCAGAAAGCCCACCTGGAATCCCTTCTAATTTTTCATTCGCCTCTGCCCTCGTTCCGCACTAAAACCACGTGTGAAACTGGTTTTTGCGCTCTTCGAGGATATCCATGTCTCAATCCGAGACCCTTATGCTGTTCATTCTGGGCTTTTCCGTCGCCACGTTCCTGGGGCTGATTGCCGGAAGGATCGCCTGGAAACTCGCCTTCCGCCTGGGGGCGCGCCACAACCAGCGCAACATGCCCTCGACGATGATCGAGTTGCAGACCGAGCGCGACCGCCTGCGGGCCGAGCACGCCATGATGGCAAAAAAACTCGAACTGCGCCTGGGCGATATCAGAATGCGCATGGCCGAGCAGACGGCCGAGGTTTCCCGCCACCGCAACCGTTTTGAAACCCTCAAGCAGGATGTGGCCAATCGCGACGAGATGCTTGCCGAACGCGAGGCCGAGATTGTCACCTTGCGTGACAAGGTGAGCTATCTGGAAAGCAAGCTTGAGGAAAAGGAAAAAGAGCTCGCCGATCTGAAGGACTCGGTGGTCGAAGTCGAAGACGACGATAGCGAGGAAGTGCCAGCCGCCGAAGCCACGGTGCCGGTACAGGAGCGGCTGAAGAACCGGATCAGGGATCTTGTTTCGCTGTCAAAGCAGATTTCCAAGCAGCAAACCGGCGTGCCGCTGGAACTGGAGCAGCCGGTGGCGGTGGCGGAAGCCGGAGTCATCGTGAAGCCCGCCGACAGCAGCACGCTTGAATTGCTGGTCCACTCCGAGGCACTTGAGGAAAAAATCGGCGAAACCGAACGCGCTGCCGAGGAACTGCAGGAAGAACTCAAACGCCTCGATCAGGCCTGGTCGGCGGCAGCCCCTGAGGCAGCGCCTGAACCCGTGGCGGAAGTCCCGGCTCCCGTCGAAGAGGAAAAATCCAAGAGCGCCATCACCAACGTGATCTCGCTGGCCCAGCGCCTCCGCGCCCTGCACACGGACGCCAAGAAGTAGACAGTCCGCCCAAACCGGGGCGGCTCATGGCAACATCACGAGCAGACCCCCGGGGACCACGGGCGGAATAAACCCATGGTTCCCAAGGAAGGCAGCCTGTTACTGCGTTGTAGTGGTGGCAGGCGGCTCAGGAGTCGTCGCCGGGGCCGGAGCAGCGGGCTGTTCCGTGGTTGTCGCCGGCGCGGGCGCGGCGGGCTGCTCCGTCGTGGTGGCTGGCGCCACGGCTTCCTGCGGGGCCATGCCGCCAAACCATCCGCGCGACCAACCTATGACCGCCAACAGGATGATTACGGCGACAACGCCGATAACTATGTTCTTCTTATCCATGATATCCTCTCTTTGGCCCCGATTGCAGGACCGACGCCATATAGATGGGAATGTGCGCCCATGGCTTCAAGGCGCCGCTGGCAGCCTCGGCATGCCATGCGGGCGGGCAGGAAAAAGCCACGCCGGGGGGCTCAAGACCAGAGGGGAGATGGTCGAGCGCGCACCCGGCATGGCCGCAATCGTCGCCGACTGCTGGGGAACATATGGTGGCCGGGCTGGCGGATTTCCAGCCTTTGTTGCGGGGATGGCCCGCAGCTGTGCAGGAGGCCGGACGTAAGCCATTGCGCCGTTGCCAGCGCCTGCGCCTCAGGCAAGCCCCATCGCCTTCGCCCATGCCTCGACCGAATCCCCGCTGCTCATGTCGGCGGCGATCAGGCCATCGACCATGAAGGCCGGTGACACATGCACGCCGTTTTGCCGGACATATTTGGTATGCCACCTTAATTCCCGGTCAAGGTCGGGAAGGCCGAACGCCTTTGCAATGGCAACGCCGCTGTAACGCTCGATCCGCGCGATGATCTGGTTGGGTGTTGCGTCAAGATTCGGTCCGGCGCAGTGATCCTCGAATTCGAATTCGTCGCGGCTGGCATAGATTGCCGCCATGACGGCCCTCGCCGCATCGCGGCCGCCTTCGGTGGTCGAGGCGGCCAGGATGGCGCGCGTCACGATACCTGAAAACAGGTGCCAGGGCTGCGACAAAAGCCGTATCTTGAGCGTCATGCGGCCTTCGCCGGCCCGCTCCACGAGCTCAAAAAGTTTCGGAAACGCCCGGGCCGAGAACGGGCATGTCGGTTCCAGAAAGGCCTCGAGCAAGCGCGGACCGGAACCCCAGGTCAAGGGCGAGGCGGACCACGTTCTGTCTGGGTTGGACACGGCTTGCTCCTTCTGGCGGGGCGGAGTGGAAGCGGCGGTGCGCGGGATTTCGACGCAAAGTGCGTGCCCAGCCGTTTCACCGTTCCGGCACCCATTGATTTACAGGCCTTCGTGAAAAGGTGGTGATCCCTGCGGGAATCGAACCCGCCTTTACAACGTGAGAGGCTGTCGTCCTAACCGATAGACGAAGGGACCCTGACACCAAGGGCCTTCCTATATCGGGCCAATTGCACCAGTGCAAGCGTCAGGGCGAAGTTGCCTTCACCCGCAGCAGCACTTTCCGCGTGCTGACCTCGACAACGAAAACCTCCGTACCCGTATTGATGGTGAGCCTGTCGCCGGTAAGGTTGGCGTCGCGCACCTGGGTTGCCGGCGGCAGGCCAAGTTCCACCAGCCCGGTGCCTTCAGGCAGCGCCACACGGGTCTTGACCTTGTAGATTATCCCGCCAATTAGGCCTAGGAAGAGCAGGACAAGAACCGCCCCCATGAAATACACGGCAAACACCAGAAACCGGTTGACCGGCGGGGCCTCACCCATATTTGAGTTTTGATCATCCATGACGCCGCAATCCTCCCAAACCCTCACCGCAACGGTCGAAACTCCCGACCGGCTCGACCGCTTTCTGGCGGCGAGCTTTCCCGAGGTCAGCCGCGCCCGCTTTCAGAGGCTTATCGCGGAAGGCCAAGTCTCTGTCGAGGGCGTTTGCGCAACCGAAACCCGCCACAAGCTGAAACCGGGCCAGCGCGTCGACGTGCTGATCCCTCCTGCCGTGGCGCCTGAGCCCCAGGCCGAAACCATTCCGCTCAGCGTGGTCTACGAGGACAAGGACCTGATTGTGATCGAAAAGCCCGCGGGACTGGTGGTCCACCCCGGCGCCGGTAACGAGACCGGAACCCTGGTCAACGCCCTCATCGCCCATTGCGGCAACAGCCTGTCGGGCATCGGCGGGGTGAAGCGCCCCGGCATTGTGCACAGGCTCGACAAGGACACCAGCGGCCTGCTGGTGGTCGCCAAGAACGACAAGGCCCACCAGGGTCTCTCGGAACAGTTCGCCGCCCATGGCCGCGACGGCAGGCTGGAACGGGCCTACCAGGCCATCGTCTGGGGCGTCCCCGAGCGCCCCCGCGGCACGGTTTCCGCCAGTATCGCACGCAGCAACAGCAACCGGCAGAAGATGGCCATCTCGAAATCCGCCACCGCGCGGGAGGCCGTGACCCACTATGAGGTTCTGGAAAGTCTCGGGCAGCCGCCCGTGGCCAGCCTGCTCCGCTGCGTTCTGGAAACCGGACGGACCCACCAGATCCGCGTGCACATGACACATATCGGCCATCCGCTTTTGGGTGACCGGGTCTATGGCGCCAGCTTCAAGGCCTCCCTCAGCACTTTGAGTGAAGCCGCAAGAGATGCCGTTAAGACATTGAATAGACAAGCTCTTCATGCCTGCGTGCTGGGTTTTGAACATCCGCGGACCGGCAAGGCCCTGCGCTTTGAAAGCCCCTTGCCTCCTGATATGAAGCAGCTTCTGGCGGCGTTCACGCGTTCATTACAAAAATGTTAAAACAGTAACTTGCCTAGTGTCTTTTTTTAGACGCAATCCATATTATATTGTTGCCTTACCCGAGCAGATGACTCGGGGAACCAAGGAAGGACAGAATTAGATGGCGCGCTCCCCAGCATTGCCGGCAATTGCCTCAGGCGAAGGCGGCCTCAACCGCTATTTGCAGGAGATCCGCCTGTTTCCGATGCTCGCCCCCGAGGAAGAATTCATGCTGGCCAAGCGCTGGAAAGAGCATGGCGACAGCAAGGCGGCCGAACGCATGATCACCAGCCATTTGCGCCTAGTGGCCAAGATTGCCATGGGCTACCGTGGCTATGGCCTGCCGATCGGCGAAGTGATCTCGGAAGGCAACGTGGGCCTCATGCAGGCGGTGAAACGATTTGAGCCCGACAAGGGCTTCCGGCTCGCCACCTATGCCATGTGGTGGATCAAGGCCT
>CAZRZB010000180.1:0-4663 GCA_964604435.1 uncultured Aestuariivirga sp.
TGCCTTCTCCCGTTCGAAGAATGGGAGAAGGTGGCCGACAGGCCGGATGAGGGCTTCCCTTATCAAGCAATGCTGCTTCAATTTCAGATTCAATTTTCAATGAGCGTAGGGCACGGCTCCGCCGGGGATGAAAACGGTTATGCCGTTTTCGGTGGAAGAGAATGCGAAGGGTTGCGTGGGCGCAAACACTCGCAAAAATGCCGGTCGTGTGGTCCGGCGGTTTGGCGCTTGCCTGCGCCCACGCTTTTGCGGCGATTTTTGCCGAGGGGTAAGCTCTTGCAGAGCCCTGGATCGCACGGTGTCTATGTTTGCCGCCAGGGTTGTTTAGCCATTTAAGGCGCGTGGACCGTAGTATCCACGGGTCCTACCCCCGGCTCCCGAGCGTTTGATGAACGTTTCACCAAACCCGCAGGCGCCACATCCACCCCATCACTGATCACCGTCATGACCGAGACCCCTTCCGGGATGGACAGGAATATAACTGGCACAATAGGAATATATTTGTCAAGGGTGTTTATTCATACTTCGCCCGGATGGATGACTGAAGCCGTTTTCCACCGCTTTGGACCTGCCACATTCCTGCCCATAGTTGGACGCTAGAAATCCGGCAAAGGGATTTCCAATGAATCGGCGAAACTTCATGTTTGGCGCAATGGCGATGGTGCCCAGTGCCGGTCTTGCCGCGACACGCAAGAAGACTCCCTATCGCGGGGCCGAGGTGGTTGAATTCGAAACGCCGGAGAAGCGTGGCACGGTCATCGTCAATGCCTACGAAAAGGCCCTCTACCACATCATCGGGCGGGAAACCGCCATCCGTTATGGCGTTGCCGTGGGCAAGGAAGGCTTCGACTGGGCAGGCATCGCCCAGGTGGGGCGCAAGGTGGAGTGGCCCAGGTGGACGCCGCCGGCCGCGATGATTGCCCGGCGGCCGGAACTGGCCAAATGGCGCCATGGCATGCCGGGCGGGCCGGACAACCCGCTGGGCGCCAGGGCGATCTATCTCTTTCAGGGCGCGCGCGATACGCTGTTCCGCATCCATGGCACCAACGAGCCGCAAAGCATCGGCACGGCGGCCTCATCGGGCTGCATCCGCATGCTGAACGAGGAAGTGTCAGAGCTCTACGAGAGCGTGCATATCGGCACCAAGGTCATCGTGATCTGACCGCCCGGATACACTTTTCTTCCCATTTGCGATATTACGCCGCGCACGGTACAAGACTGGCGAATCCTTTGGGAAGCCCTTGATGATCGAACAGAAGTCCCCGCCACGGCCGCTTTCGCCCCACCTGCAAATCTACCGCCCCCTGTTCACCATGATGATGTCGATCATGCACCGCATCACCGGCTTGGGGCTGTATCTGGGCATCGTCCTGCTGGTGTGGTGGCTGACGGCTGCTTCCATTTCCGACAGCTACTTTGACTTTGTGCAAGGCATCTTCGGCCACTGGTTCGGCAGGCTGGTGCTGCTCGGACTGTCCTGGGCGCTGATCCACCATGCGCTGGGCGGATTGCGGCATTTCCTGTGGGACACCGGCCACGGCTTTGATCTCAGATTGGTGGAATGGCTGGCGCGGGCCAATCTGGCGGGCTCCATCGGGCTTACCCTGGGGCTGTGGAGCATCGGCTACGGGGTCATGGCATGAGCCCCGATACGTCCGGCACGCGCCATTTCTGGCAGCAGCGGTTGACGGCCTTGGCCAATGTGCCGCTGGTCCTGTTCCTGCTGTGGTTCATCGTTTCGCATCTGGGGGCGGCGCGGGCCGACGTGGTGGCAAGCATTCAGCATCCAGTCAACACGGTCATGCTTATCCTTTCCTTCGTTTCTATCCTCTGGCACATGCGGCTGGGCATGGAGATGGTGCTTGAGGACTATGTCCATGCGCCGGGCCTGCTGCGTGCCGGCCTGCTGCTCAACATACTTTTCACCGGTGCCATGGGGGCAGCGGCGCTTTATGCAATTTACACAATGAGCTTCGCGAGCTGATGGCGGTCAAAACATCCTATCCAATAACCGACCACACATTCGATGTGGTTGTCGTGGGGGCAGGCGGGGCCGGGCTTCGCGCCACCCTTGGCGCCGCCCAGGCCGGATTGAAAACGGCCTGCATCTCGAAGGTCTTTCCGACGCGTTCGCACACGGTGGCGGCCCAGGGCGGCATCGCGGCCTCGCTTTCCAACATGGGGCCCGATGACTGGCGCTGGCACATGTATGACACGGTGAAGGGGGCCGACTGGCTGGGCGACCAGGATGCCATCGAATACCTTTGCCGCCATGCGCCCACCGCCGTCTATGAGCTGGAGCATTTCGGCATGCCGTTCTCGCGCACCGAGGACGGGCGCATCTACCAGCGGCCCTTCGGCGGCATGATGCAGAACTTCGGCGAAGGGCCGCCGGCGCAGCGCACCTGTGCCGCCGCCGACCGCACCGGGCATGCCATGCTGCATACGCTCTACGGCCAGTCGCTGCGCTACGAGACGGAATTTTTCATCGAGTATTTCGCGCTTGATCTCATCATGGAAAACGGCGTGTGCCGGGGCGTGGTGGCGCTTTGCATGGAAGATGGCTCGATCCACCGCTTCCGCGCCCACAAGACCATCCTGGCCACCGGCGGCTATGGCCGGGCCTATTTCTCGGCTACCTCGGCGCACACCTGCACCGGCGACGGCAATGCCATGGTGCTGCGGGCCGGCCTGCCGCTGCAAGACATGGAATTCGTGCAGTTCCACCCCACCGGCATCTATGGCGTGGGCTGCCTGATCACCGAGGGGGCGCGCGGCGAGGGCGGCTATCTCACCAATTCGGAAGGCGAGCGCTTCATGGAGCGCTATGCGCCTTCGGCCAAGGATCTGGCCTCGCGCGATGTCGTCTCGCGCTCCTGCACCATCGAGATCAGGGAGGGCCGGGGCGTCGGGCCGCTGAAGGACCACATTCATCTTCACCTCGAGCATCTCGATCCCGCCGTGCTGCACGAGCGGCTGCCCGGCATATCGGAATCGGCCAGGATTTTTGCCGGCGTCGACCTGACGCGCGAGCCCATTCCGATCCTGCCCACGGTGCATTACAACATGGGCGGCATCCCGACGAATTATCATGGCGAGGCGCTGGCGGGCGATCCCAAGAACCCCGAGAAGGTCGTGCCGGGCCTGCTGGCGGTGGGCGAGGCGGCTTGTGTTTCCGTACACGGAGCAAACCGCCTGGGAAGCAATTCGCTGATCGACTTGGTGGTGTTCGGCCGGGCAGCGGGCCTGAAATGCGTCGCCGACGTGAAGCCGAATTCAATCCACAAGGACCTGAAGAAGGACGCGGGCGAGGCGGCGATTGCAAGGCTCGACCATTTCCGGAATGCCTCGGGCGGCACGCCAACGGCGGAATTGCGCTGGCGCATGCAGCGCACCATGCAGGATTATTGCGCGGTGTTCCGCACCGGCGAGATTCTCACCGAGGGCGTGAAGCGGATCGGCGACGTCTGGAAGGCTTCCGATGACCTGCGGGTGACCGACCGTTCGCTGGTGTGGAACAGCGACCTCATCGAAACGCTGGAGTACGACAATCTCATCGTGCAGGCGGCGGTGACCGTCGAAGGGGCGCTGGCGCGCAAGGAAAGCCGCGGGGCCCACGCACGCGAGGATTTCGCCAAGCGCGACGACAAGAACTGGATGAAGCACACCTTGAGCTGGATCGATACGCCGACGCGCAAGGTGAAGCTGGGCTACCGCCCGGTGCATGACTACACGCTGTCGAAGGATATCGGTTACATCAAGCCGAAGGCGCGGGTGTATTGATGGGGGCGGGGAATAATGGTTGAATTTGCGCTTCCGAAGAACTCCAGGGTCGAGGCGGGTAAGGCCTGGCCGAAGCCTGCCGGCGCGAACCTCAAGGAGTTCAAGATCTACCGCTGGACGCCGGATGACGGGAAGAATCCGCGGCTCGACAGCTACCATGTGGACATGGACTCGTGCGGGCCGATGGTGCTGGATGCCATTATCAAGATCAAGAATGAGCAGGATCCGACGCTGACCTTCCGGCGCTCGTGCCGGGAAGGCATCTGTGGCTCCTGTGCCATGAATATCGACGGCACCAACACGCTGGCCTGCCTCAAGGCCTGCGACGAGGTGAAGGGGGCGGTGCGGATCTATCCCCTGCCGCATCTGCCGGTGGTGAAGGACCTGGTGCCCGACCTCACGCGCTTCTATGCCCAGCACCGCTCCATTGAACCCTGGCTCAAGACCACATCGCCGGAACCGGAGAAGGAATGGAAGCAATCGCACGACGACCGGGCGCTGCTCGATGGCCTGTATGAATGCATTCTCTGTGCCTGCTGTTCCACCTCGTGCCCTTCCTACTGGTGGAATGGCGAACGCTACCTCGGGCCCGCCGTGCTGCTGCAGGCCTACCGCTGGCTGATCGACTCGCGCGACGAGGCCCGGAAGGACCGGCTCGACAACCTGGAAGACCCCTTCAAGCTCTACCGCTGCCACACCATCATGAATTGCGCCAAGGCCTGCCCCAAGGGGCTGAACCCGGCAAAGGCCATTGCCGAGATCAAGAAATTGATGGTGGAACGGCTGGCATAACCCTTATGCTTATTGCTGGAATTGTTTTGCGGTGCTATAAGAGTTATAGCCAGCCTCGAAATTCCAGCCCAGGAAAGCCAGCATGACC
>CAZRZB010000181.1:0-4539 GCA_964604435.1 uncultured Aestuariivirga sp.
GGCGGTGGACCCCGTTGTTTGGACAGCCTGATGGGTGCGTTAAGCTCTGAGTCGTTGGGTTATTGAGAAGCATCAGGCAGCCTCCGCGAACGGGTGAGGCAGACCGTAGTAGACCTCATCCGGTGTCCGGTCGTCAAGCGAGGAGTGGCCGCGCTCGTGGTTGTAGAAGCGGATCCATTTCTCCAAGCCGTGGCGCAACTCGGAGCCGCCGCCGAAGGAATACAAGTAAAGGTAATTGTGTTTGATGGTCCACCACAGCCGTTCAACGAAGATGTTGTCCTGGCATCGGCCGCGGCCGTCCATGCTGATAGCGATTTCGTGGTCTTTGAGAATCTGGGTGAACCCGTTGCTGGTAAACTGGGCGCCTTGATCCGTGTTGAAGATTTCAGGCTTGCCGTAGCGTTCCAGAGCCTCTCTGAGGGCTTGATTGCAGAAATCCGAGTCCAGGGTGTTGGAGACGCGCCAGGAGAGGATCTTGCGGCTGTGCCAGTCCATGACGGCCACAAGGTACATAAACCCACGGGCCATGGGAACGTACGTTATGTCGGCCGCCCACACCTGATTGGCATGATCGATGGTCAGGTTTCTGAGCAGGTAGGGGTAGATCCGGTGCTCGGGATGCGGCCGACTAGTGTGCGGTTTGGGATAGACGGCCTCGATGCCCATGAGTCGCATCAGGCGCTGAATGCGTTTACGGTTGACCTTACGGCCCTGTCGCCAGAAATGCCGCACCATTGACCGACTGCCGAAGGTGGGTGTTTCCAGGTACTGCTCGTCGATCAGACGCATCAGCTCCAGATCCTCGGCGCTGAGCGGAACCGGCGCATAATAAAACGAGGACCGGCCCAGACTGAATAACTGACATTGGCGGGAGATGCTCGGCTCGCGCAGTTCGGGTTCGATCAACTGCTTGCGCTGCTTTTGGCTCATGAGCCGAGCTTTCGCGATAAAAAATCGTTTTCGACCTTTAGCTGGCCAATCTGGCGATAGAGCTCATCGACCTGGCCTTCGATCTGCTTGCGAGACTTGTTATTCTTGTCGAAGAGTTCTGCGGCACTGTCGAGCAATTGCCGCTTCCAGGTGGAAATCATCGTGGGGTGAACCTCGAAGCGGCTGGCCAGCTGCGCGGTGGTTTCTTCGTTCGCCAGGGCGGCCAGGGCGACCTTAGCCTTGAATTGGGCACTGTGCTTTTTGCGTTTCTTGCTCATCTCTGATCCTCCATGCGGGGTCTGAATCAGAGCTTAACACACTGTCCGGTTTTTGGGGTCCACCGCCGATAATTGGAATTCGAAAGTTTCAATAAATTACGTATACGGCGTGGAACCGAAACTGTCAGCTTTGCTCCGGCTTTAATGGTGTTCTTAGGCGAATCGCAACATCCCTTGTCCCTGGAATGTGAACCTCAGCCTTCTTTTTTGGAGGCAGTCTTTCTTTCCTTCAGCGCCGTGACGCAGTAAATGCCCTCGCCGCTGCGGGCCGGGCCGTAGCAGAGGTTGTCCGAGGTGCAGGCGGCCTTGCGGCGGTCGCCGGACTGCCAGCGGTTGACGAGGTCCGGCTCGCGGATGAACGGCCGGCTCAGCGAGATGAAGTCGCAGGCCCCATCGGCTACCAGACGCTCGGCCACCTCGAGCGAGCGGATGCCGCCCACCAGCATGACCGGGATCTTCAGGCGCCGCTTGAACAGGGCGGCGTCTTCGCGGTTGTAGGCTTCTTTTTCGGCGCTGGTGATGGCCAGGCGCGCCGAGCCTGATTTCGCGAACTTGGACATGCCGCTGCTGATCTCGATCGCATCCAGCCCCGCACCCTCCATCAGAACCGCCGCCGCGACCGCGTCGGCCGCCTCTATCCCCCCCTCCGCGCAGTCCCGTCCGTTGACCTTGGCCAGGACCAGAGTCTGTTCCCCGACCACCTGCCGCACGGATAGCAGCGTCTCCACGATCACGCGCGCCCGGTTGGCGACCGACCCGCCGTAGTCGTCCGCGCGCCGGTTGAAGAGCGGCGACAGGAACTGGCTGAAGAGGTAGCCGTGGGCCGCATGGATCTGGACGCCGTCGTAGCCGGCCTCCATGGCGCGGGCGGCGGCATCCGCATAGGCCTGAACGATCCGCTGGATGCCGACCTCGTCGAGCTCCTTGCGCTCGGCCTCGTCCAGGCGCACCGCGGCCGAGACCGCGAGCGGCTTGCGCCCGGTCAGCGACTCGATTGCGAGGTAGCCGGAGTGCGCAAGCTGCAGCACCATCGTGGCGCCGTGTTCGTGGGCGGCGGCCGCCATGCGCTTCAGCCCGGGAACCATCGCGTCCGTGTGCACCCCGATCTGGCCGGGCCCGGCCTGGCCTTCGGGACTCACGTAGGCGTGGCTGCTGATGATGAGGCCCACCCCGCCGCGGGCGAGCGCGGCGATGGTGTCGACGAGCTTGGGGGTGACCTCCCCGGCCGGGGTGGCCATGGCCTCCCAGGTGGCCGAGCGCACGAAGCGGTTGCGAAGGGTCAGCGTGCCGATGCGGGCAGGTTCGAAGAGGGTGTTCATAAAGACCTCCGATCAGGTAAAAAAGAAAATTCGAAATCCGAATATCGAAATCCGAAACAAAATGCAAAAAGCCAAAATTTGAATCCTGAAACCGATGGGTTGAATCTGCCAAGCGCTGAGACTATGCGCCCGTTAACCAGTTGCAAATAAGGTGGATGTCTCCTGTGGGAGCGGCTTTCCAGCCGCGACGATCGAGGCTGAAAGCCTCTCCCACAAAAAGCAAAACATACTGGTTGATAACGTGAGGCCGAGCATCGTGCTCCGCTAAACACCAAACACTGAACACCAAACACCGGGTTTTTAAGGCATCAGCACGGCGACCGCTTCTTGGGAGATCTCGAGGAACCACACCGGGTAGATGCCGGCGACGACCATGAAGGCGACGAGCGCGCCGGCGAGCAGGCGCATGCCGGGCGCGAGTCGCAGCGGGGGCAGCTCCGCGGCGGGCTCGAGCAGGTAGGCCGCGCGGACGATCATGAGGTAGTAGTAGAGCGACACGACCACGTTGGCCATGGCGATCAGCACCAGCACGAGCTGGCCCTCGCGGATGGCTGCGTTGAAGATGAGGAACTTGCCGGTGAAGCCGATGGTCGGCGGGATGCCGGCCAGCGAGAAGACCGACATCATGAGCGCCATGGCGAGGATCGGGGAGCGGCGGTGCAGCCCGGCCAGCTGCGAGACGTCGATGTCGGCCCCGTCGGCGGCGACCAGCACCAGGACGAGGAAGCAGGTGTACTTCATCGCGAGCAGCGCGAGCGCGTAGAAGACGGAGGCGGCGTAGCCGTCCGGGGAGAAGCTGAGAATGCCGATCAGGACATAGCCCGCCTGGGCGATGCTCGAGTAGGCGAACAGGCGTTTGAGGTCCTTCTGGACCAGGGCCGCGAGGTTGCCGACCGTCATCGAGAGAACCGAGAGGACCACCAGGCAGTCGAACAGGTAGGGGGTGCCCCCGCTGACCGATGCCATGCGCACCAGGATTGCGATGGCGGCGATCTTCGAGGCGGTCGCGATGTAGGCCGTGACCTGGTGGGCCGCGCCCTGGTAGGTGTCGGGCGCCCAGACGTGGAACGGGAAGACCGCGAGCTTGAAGAAAAAGCCGCACAGGGTGAAGAGCAGGCCCACCTGCACGAGCGGCTGGTCGACGGCTTCCGGCAGCAGGCGCGCGAGATCGTTGAGGTAGGCGGCACCGGTGGCCCCGTAGAGCTGCGCGAGGCCGAAGAGCATCACGGCCGAGGACACGATCCCGACGATGAAGAACGAGAGCGCGGCCGAGACCGCGGCCGGCCGGGGTCGCCGCAGCGCGACCAGCACATAGAGCGAGTAGCTCGACAGCTCGAGCGCGACGTAGATGCTGATGAGGTGCACGGCGCTCGACAGCAGCATCATCGCGAGCGTGCAGATGAAGAGCAGCATGTAGAACTCGGCGTGCCGGCCTTCGGGGATCCCGTTCAGCTCGCCGCAGAGGCAGACGATCAGAAAGAGCCCCATGGCGAGCAGAACCTTGACCACCTGGGAAAAGAGGTCCACGCGGTAGGCCTGGGCGAAGAGCGAGCCTTCCATGCGGGCCGCGACCAGGCCGGCCAGGATCACGCAGAGGCCCGCCGCGACCGCGACCGCGAACAGCCGCCGCGGGTTCGGCCGCTCGGCGAGCGAGAGCGCCAGGAACACCATGGCCGCTCCGAAGGCGGCCAGCTCGGGCAGAAAGGCCGTCCAGGCGTTCATGGCAACCCCCGGATGAACGGCACCGAGGCCGTGCTGATGACGTCGAAGAGGATCGCGGGAAAGAGCCCGAACAGCACGATCACGGCCGCGAGGATCATGCGCGGGGTGCCCAGCCGGAAGGGCATGTCCTTCAGGTGCGCGAACTTCTCGTTGGCCGGCCCGTAGAAGGCCCGCTGCACGACCCGCAGGACGAAGAGCGCGCTGATCACGAGCGCCGCCACCGCGAGGACCCCGCCGACCGGGTAGACGCGGAAGGCGGCGATGAACACCATCAGCTCGCCCCAGAAGCT
>CAZRZB010000182.1:0-4539 GCA_964604435.1 uncultured Aestuariivirga sp.
ATTTCCTACATCACCATGGCCTTTGTCGTGGCCCCGATGATTGCCCCGGTGCTCGGCGGCCTGCTCGAGCAATATGCCGGCTGGCGCACCGGCTTCTGGCTGCTCGCCGCCATCGGCGCCAGCGTGCTCAGCGCCGCATGGATCACCCTGCCCGAAACCCACACCGACCGCGCCGGAGGCAGCCAGAATTTTTTCCGCAATGCCGGCAGGCTCTTCGCCCTTCCCAAATTTCGCGGCTATGCCTTCACCCTGGCCTTCACCTCCACCGTCTTCTTTGCCTTCCTCGGCGGCGCGCCCCACATCATGGTCGACGTGCTGAAACGCACGCCGCTGGAATACGGCCTGTGGTTTTCCTCCATCTCGGCGGCCTACATGGCGGGCAATTTCCTCTCCGGCCATTACACCCAGAAGGTCGGCATCGACCGGATGATCATGGCGGGCTGCATCGTCACCATCTTGGGCGGCTTCCTCTGCCTCGCCGCCGCCATCACCGGCCTGCTCTCGCCCGCCACGCTCTTCGTGCCCATGGCGTTCGCCGCCTTCGGCAATGGCCTCACCATTCCCAACGGCACGGCCGGCGCCATCTCGGTGGACCCGCGCATGACCGGAGCCGCCGCCGGCTGGTCCGGCTTCACCCAGATGGCCTTCGGCGCCGCCGCCTCGCAGCTGGTGGGCTCCCTGCAAACCGCCTGGCCCTTCGCCGTCTTCTGGTTCATGGCCGTGGCCAGCATCCTGGCATGGTTCACCCACTGGCGCTCACTGCGGGTTTCCTAGGAACTTCGTCAGGACCCGCGCCAGCCGCTCATGGTTTTGCGTCTCGCATTCCCAGATGACCAGCACCTTCCAGCGCAACTTCCTGAGCGCCGCCAGATTGCGCTTGTCGCGCTCCACATTTTTCCGGAGCTTTGCCGCCCAATACGGCTTGTTCGATTTTGGCATCCGCCCGTCCGGGCATTTCGCGGCGCCATGCTGGTGCCAAAAACATCCGTGGACAAAGACCGCCTTTTTCCGGGGCCGGAAAACCAGATCGGGATGGCCGGGCAACTCCTTCGCATGAAGCCGGAAGCGGTATCCAATCCTATGCACAAGCGAGCGGACAAGTAATTCAGGCGAAGTATCCTTCGATCTGATCGCCGCCATTATCCGCGATCGGACTGATTTCGCAACGGTATCAACCACCTTAGTCTTCTACGCCACCCAATGACCAACGCCAAGCTGGCCCAAGCTCAAGGCGGCCATTGTCGCGCAATGACTTTGCGGCGATCTAGAATCGGTGCACAAAAGCATAAATCGCTTGCGGAACAAAATAAGAACCTGTATTGTAAAACATCATGTACCAGCCGACA
The DNA here is from genome assembly GCA_964604435.1 of uncultured Aestuariivirga sp. GTDB lineage: Bacteria > Pseudomonadota > Alphaproteobacteria > Rhizobiales > Aestuariivirgaceae > Aestuariivirga. The sequence continues at coordinate 1,347 of CAZRZB010000182.1, forward strand.
GCAATTGACCTCTTCTGTGGAGCGGGCGGCCTTTCCGAAGGTTTCCGCCAGGCCGGGTTTCGGGTGCTCGCCGGAAATGATTTTGATGATGTCGCTGGGCAGACCTATGCGGCAACCCATTTAGATGCAGTTTTTCTCCCCGGCCCTATTCAGGATATAACTGCAAGACGCCTGCTCAAAGAAACAGGCTTGGCGCGCAGCGAACTTGACTGCTTGATCGGCGGCCCTCCCTGTCAGGCGTTTAGCGTCTACAATCATCAGCGTGGCATGCATGATGACCGCAGCCAGCTCTTTCGCGAGTATCTGCGTTTGGTTGAAGGTCTTTCCCCTAAATGGATCGTCATGGAAAATGTCACCGGAATCCTTTCGGCCGGTGGAGGTGAAGCCGTTCGGCAGATCAGTGCCGGATTGGAAACTCTTGGCTATCGTGTGGAAATGAAAACGCTGAAAACCGAGGAGTTTGGCATTCCGCAGGAGCGCCGCCGAGTCGTGTTTATCGGCACTCGCGAAGATGCATCTATTAGCTTCCCGATGCCAACTCACGGCGAAGGCAAACGCAGATTTGTGACCATCAAAGATGCAATTGGCGATCTGCCGCCGCTAAAAAACGGCGGGTTCATTGGTGCATCTGCATATGCGAAATCTGCAACTAGCGAGTACCAACGCGGGTTACGTGGGCATTCGAAATTAATACACAATCATTCTGCGCCGCGTCTCGCTGCCATCAATATTGAACGCATGAAACATATACCGCCCGGCGGCAGTTGGCGCGACATTCCAGTTGATCTCCTCCCGGAAGGCATGAAACGCGCCCGCCGTTGTGATCACACAAAACGTTATGGACGCATGAAGTGGGATGGACTCGCTTGCACCATTCTGACAAAATGCGACGTTCATTGGGGAGCTTATATCCACCCTTCCCAAGACCGCGCTATCAGCGTCCGCGAAGCAGCGCGTATCCAATCATTTCCGGACTGGTTTCAATTCGAAGGTTCGATGACCGACCAATACGTGCAAATCGGCAATGCGGTGCCACCCCTGTTGGGCAAGTCTATTGCGCAAGCGATCTTGGGTGCGGGGACATTGGAAAAACTGACTTTCGTAAAGAGCAAGCGTGCCAAGGAAATCATGAATGCTGATTTCTGAAATATTCGGAAGAAGCATCCTCGACACCTCGCAAGCAGCGTTAAAAATTCGAGAGTCAAAGCACTGTCCGTTCCGCGACTCCATTTGCACTAAATCAAGCAAGAAGAATCCCATTGGAATATGTTCATTGTCCGATGGCATAGAAGCAGCTGCAATTTGTCCAGTGCGTTTTCTTGAAGATGACCGCGTATTCCGTGATGCCGCAAAAATTGCGTTTGGCCCAGGTTGTGAGTTTGCGGTGTTTTCTGAAATTCGCATCCTCCGGATACCAAGCGGATCAGGGAAGCGTGACACAAAAATCGGCAAGGTGGATTTCCTTTTGGGACAAGTCGAAGCCGGGCGCATCAAGGATTTTGCCGCACTCGAAGTCCAGGCTTCGTATTTTTCTGGAAAAGCTATCCGGCCGGCCATGGACCATTTTCTTAGGCATGGTGCACTTGACGACGCAATTTCCGTTCGCCGCCCCGATTTCCGTTCATCCGCGCAGAAAAGGTTGATGCCGCAACTGCAGTTGAAAGTTCCAGTGTTCAGACGCTGGGGAAAGAGATTTTTTGTGGTTGTAGATACGCAGTTTTTCAAATCCTTGCCGGCCTTTAAGACCACCACTCACACAAACAGCGAAATCATCTGGCTGAAATATCCAATCCGGCTTCACGGCAATCGATACAGGATGGACGATCCCGAAATTGCGGGCACGCAATTGGATGACCTTGTAACTTCGCTACGCGAAGGAACGGCACCTGAAACGGGAGAAATATTCAGCGAATTGCAAATGAAGCTGGAACAGGCGGGACCGCGCAGGCCACGTATTTTGAAAACCTGATTTGTCCTGGCAATCAAACCTGTTCCTTCCAATGCTTCACCCCAAACAGGAGTCTATCCCATGGACAGCGACGAACTCAAATCCCTCCAGGCCCCGCTCAAGGCCCGTTACCGCGAGGCGCCGCAGGCGGCGGTGCTCACCCTCAAGGCCGAAGGCTGCATCGGCGAGGGGGTGACCTGTTCGGTGGCCACCGCCAGGGCCATGGTCGAGGCGGGCCTCCATCCCGCCACCGGCGGCACCGGCTTTCACGCCTGCTCCGGCGACATGCTGCTCCAGGCTCTCGTCGCCTGCGCCGGCGTCACCCTGAATGCCGTGGCCACCGCCCTGGAAATTCCCTTGACCGGGGCCACGGTGCGGGCCGAAGGCGATCTCGATTTCCGCGGCACCCTGGGAGTGGACCGCGAGGCCCCCGTGGGCTTCCGCGCCATCCGCCTGGCCTTCGATCTCGAAGGAAAGATCAGCGAGGAGCAGCGCGCCACCCTGCTCAAGCTCACCGAACGCTATTGCGTGGTCTACCAGACCCTGCGCCAGCCCCCGCCCATCGCCGTGGCCATGCACGCCTCCTGACAGCATGCTGTCAGCAGTTCGCCTTGGCGATCCGCCTGCCAGCCCCTATATCTGCCCCATGGGCCATTCACGACAGGACGGCGGATTCGCCGAGGCGCCCCTCAAGCCGATTGAGGGCTATCCCGGCATCCCCGTGGCAACCCCGGGGCTGATCCGTCCGGAATTCACCCCGCAAGCCGATTTCGTCCCCTTCAAGCCGCCCAAGCCGCCGAAATCCGAAGGCGGCCGCCCCTTCAAGCTCGTCTCGCCCTTCGAGCCCAGGGGCGACCAGCCCACCGCCATCGCCGAGCTGGTGAAAGGCATCAACGCCCACGAGCGCGACCAGGTGCTGCTCGGCGTCACCGGCTCGGGCAAGACCTTCACCGTGGCCAAGATCATCGAGGCCACCCAGCGCCCCGCCCTGGTGCTGGCGCCCAACAAGACGCTGGCCGCCCAGCTCTATGGCGAATTCAGCTCCTTCTTCCCGGAAAACGCCGTGGAATATTTCGTCTCCTATTACGATTACTACACGCCCGAGGCCTATGTCGCCCGCACCGACACCTTCATCGAGAAGGAAAGCTCGATCAACGAGCAGATCGACCGCATGCGCCACTCGGCCACCCGGGCCCTGCTCGAGCGCGACGACGTGATCGTCGTGGCCTCCGTCTCCTGCATCTA
>CAZRZB010000183.1:0-4470 GCA_964604435.1 uncultured Aestuariivirga sp.
CCATGCGCTCCTCAGGCCGTAAGCCCGACCAACTCCGTGCCGTCAGTTTTGAGCGGAACTATATCAAACATGCGGAAGGCTCCTGCCTGGTGCGGTTTGGCGATACCCATGTGCTGTGCACGGCCAGCCTTGAAGAGCGGGTGCCGCCCTGGATGAAGGGGCTTGGCAAGGGCTGGATCACGGCTGAATACGGCATGCTGCCGCGTTCCACCGGAGAGCGGATGCGGCGCGAAGCCTCGGCCGGCAAGCAATCGGGCCGTACCCAGGAAATCCAGCGCCTCGTCGGGCGCAGCCTGCGCGCCGTGGTCGATCTCGTGGCCTTGGGCGAAAAGCAGATCACCCTGGATTGCGATGTGATCCAGGCCGATGGCGGCACGCGCACCGCCGCCATCACCGGCAGCTGGATTGCCCTGCACGACTGCCTGAAGTGGATGGAGGCGCGCGCCATGTTCAAGACCTGGCCGATGAAGGACCATGTGGCGGCGGTGTCCTGCGGCATTCATGGCGGTGCCGTTTTGCTTGACCTTGACTACGAGGAAGATTCATCGGCGGGCACGGATTCAAATTTCGTGATGACGGGTTCCGGCGGCATTGTTGAAGTTCAGGGCACGGCGGAGGGCGAGCCGTTTTCCGAAGCCCGCTTTCTTGAACTGATGGGCCTGGCCCGCAAGGGCATTGACGAGCTGGTGGCCATGCAGAAGGCGGCAATCGCTTGATGAAGGCCCGGCATATCCTTGAAACTGTTCTGTATGCTGATGACTTGGCCGCGGCACGGCGTTTCTACGGCGATGTGCTGGGGATTCCGGTGTACCAGGAGATCGACGGACGCCTGACCTTCTTCCGTTGCGCGGGCCAGATGCTTCTGCTGTTCAATCCGAAGCTCTCAGCCAGCCAGAGTTCTGAGAAGGGCCCGCCCCCCCATGGGACAACTGGCGCCGGCCATGTCTGCTTTCGCAGTACCCGTGGCGAGCTGGACGCGTGGCGGCAGCATTTTGCCAAAAATAATGTTACCATTGAACGGGACATGGAGTGGCCCGACGGCGGGCGGTCCATCTATGTCCGCGATCCCGCCGGAAACTCCGTGGAGTTTGCCGAAAGCCGCATCTGGGATTTGCCGGAACTGAAGACCTTGAAAGGCGAAAAGCTCGTGGTGGCCACCCATAACGCGGGCAAGCTGCGCGAGATCAATGAGCTGCTGTCGCCCCATGGGGTGACCGCCGTGTCCGCAGGCTCCCTTGGCTTTGATGAGCCGGAGGAAACCGAGACCACCTTCACCGGAAACGCGAAACTGAAAGCGGTTTATGCCGCGACGCGGTCGGGCCTTGTGGCACTGGCTGATGATTCCGGTCTCTGCGTTGATGCGCTGAACGGCGATCCCGGCGTTTATACGGCCAATTGGGCGGGGCCAGACCGCGACTGGGCCATGGCCATGCGGCTGGTCGAGGAAAAACTCCAGGCGATTGGCGCGACGACGCCGGAAAAACGCCGGGCCCATTTCAATTGCACTTTGTGTGTGGCCTGGCCCCATGGCGAAGTTCAGTTCTTTGAAGGCCGGGTTCCGGGAACCCTGGCCTGGCCGCCGCGGGGAACACGCGGCTTCGGCTATGACCCCATGTTCATTCCCGACGGCGAAACGGAAACCTTTGGCGAAATGGATCCGGTCCGGAAAACCCTGATGTCGCACCGCGGCCGCGCTTTCGGAAAGCTGGTTGATGCCCTCCTCTAAGGAAGACTTTGGCATCTATGTGCATTGGCCCTTCTGCAAGGCCAAGTGCCCCTATTGCGACTTCAATTCCCATGTGCGCCACCATGACGTGAATGCAATGTCGTTTGCGAAAGCGCTCACGGCGGAATTGAAATGGTTTGCCGGCATCACGCCGGGGCGCAAGGTGAGCAGCATTTTCTTCGGCGGTGGGACGCCTTCGTTGATGCCGCCCGCGGCCGTGGCCGAAGTCATCGACCAGATCGTGAATTTGTGGTCTGTGTCCGAGACGGTTGAAATCACCCTTGAAGCGAATCCCACCAGCGTTGAGGCCGAAAATTTCCGTGGCTACCGCACGGCGGGGGTGAACCGGGTTTCCGTCGGCGTGCAGGCGTTGAATGAAGCTGATCTCAAGGCGCTGGGGCGCCAGCATACGCCTGACGAAGCCCTCAAGGCCTTCCGTCTCGCGGCAAAGGTTTTCCCGCGGGTGTCCTTCGACATGATCTATGCGCGGCCGCAACAGACGACGGAGCAGTGGAAGGAAGAACTGACGCGGGCCCTTGGCGAGCAGGAAGGCCACATGTCGCTCTACCAGCTTACCATCGAGCCCGGCACGGCCTATTTCGATCTCCACGCCAGGGGCGCGCTCATGGTTCCCGATGAAGACCGGGCCACGGACCTGTTCGAGCTCACGCAAACGCTCACCGAGAAGCATGGCCTTTCGGCCTATGAGGTTTCAAATCATGCCAGCGAAGGCCAGGAGTCGCGGCACAACCTGCTCTATTGGCGTTACGGCGAATATGTGGGCGTCGGTCCCGGGGCGCATGGCCGCGTTGCGGAAGGTGAAAACCGCCGCGCCATTGTGATGGAAAAGCATCCGGAGACCTGGCGCAAGCTGGTGCATGAAAAAGGCCACGGCATTGTCGAAGACACGCTCGTGCCGCCTGCCGACCAGGCTTCCGAATACCTGATCATGGGGCTCAGGGTGAGCGAGGGCATTGATCTTGCGCGCTATGAAGCCCTCAAGGGCCAGGCCATGGACGCAAACAAGATTGCCGGGCTGAAAGCACTGGGCCTGGTCAAGCGCGAAGGCTCCCGCCTGATGGCGACGATGCAGGGGCGGCGCCTGCTCAACGCGCTGATCACTGAACTGGCGCAGTGAAACTGGTTGGCGCCTGCTGAATCACGTCGGGACCGCCGGGGCCCATCTGCAGGATGGCAAGGCCACGCTCGATCAGGCCATTCTCACGGAAGCGGAACAGCCCGTTGGCACCCTGGAAGCCGGTGAGATTGGCAATGCCCACTTCCGACACATCGCCGGTCTTCTGCAGGTTGACGGCAAAGGCCACGGCATCATAGGCAAGGCTGGCGATGCGCGGCGGCTTCGTTCCATAGCTTGCCAGATATTTATCTTCGAAAGCCTGGACGAGCTGCGGGGCCACGCCCGCGTACCAGCCGCCCTGGGCGATCGGAGTGGCGCGCGTCAGCCCATCATCCCACAGGCCGGTACCCAAAATCTTTACGGTGCGGGGGCTCACGCCATTGCCGGCCAGGGCATCGCCGACGCTGCGCAGCATCTTGCCGCCCTCGGGCAGCAACAGGGCATTGCCCTGGCCCTGAAGGGAGGCCGCGATCTTCGCTGCCGGTTCGGTCACGCCATTGGCTTCGCGCACATAGCTTTGCGCGTCCAGAATGGTGCTGCCTTCGCTCAGCGCGGAACGGCTGAGGGCTTGCTCGATGACGGTGCCGTATTGCGAGGCGGGATAGAGCAAGGCGATGTTGCGGTAGCCCTTGGCGGCGGCATAGCGCACCACATTGGAGACTTCCTCATCGGGCAGGAAGCTCATCAGGAAGGTGCCTTGCGTGGCCACCGAGCTGACCGATGAAAAGGCGATGACATTCACATTGCGGGCCCGCGCCACGGGCGAGACGGCCTGCACCTCGGTGGAGAGGAGCGGTCCGAGAATGATGCCGGCCCCCTCGTCAAGGGCGGCCTGCGCTGCGGCGCGGGCCGTGTCGGGATTGCCGCCCGTATCCTTGATGATCAGGTTCGCGCCGCCCACGTCGGTGAGCGCCAGCTGCGCGGCCTGCTGCAGGGCGCGGGCAATGTTCTGGGTATCCCCGGGCGCCGAGAGCGGCAGAAGCAGGGCGATGCTGGTGTTCTTGACGGGTTCGGGCTGCTGGGGAACCGGATCGTCGCCGAACAGGTTGCCCATGCGCGACATGCCCCCGCAGCCGGCGAGCAGCAGGACAGCAACAACGGCCAGCAGATTTCTCCACTCCCGCCCCACAAATGCTTGGGCTACACTCAACTTCTTCACATCGCCACCCCAACGGTAATCAATGACGCCACAGACCATATCCACCTCCCGACGCTATAGCATAGGTGCGAGCCAATTCGAGGCCGAAAAATTGCCGGCAGGGCTTTATCTGACGGCGACCCCGATCGGGCACTTGGGCGATGTCACGCTGCGGGCGCTCGCCACCATGGCGGCGGTTGACGTCCTGCTGTGCGAGGATACGCGCACCACCGCCAAGCTGCTGGAGCGCTACGGCATCCGCACCAAGCTCATGGCCTATCACGAGCACAACGCGGCAAAGGTGCGGCCCGCGATCCTGCGTGCCCTTGGCGAAGGCCAGACCATGGCGCTGGTGAGCGATGCGGGCATGCCGCTGGTCTCGGATCCCGGCTACCGGCTGGTGGCGGAGTGCCTGGCCCATGCCATTGCGGTGACCGCCGTTCCGGGGGCTTCCGCCGTTCTCACCGC
>CAZRZB010000184.1:0-4448 GCA_964604435.1 uncultured Aestuariivirga sp.
GATGTAGCTGTCAATCTGCCCGGCGGGAAGCCAAGAGCGGAACAGCCAGCCCACGAAGAGCCAGCCGAGCAGAGCCATGGAAAAAGGCTTCACGGCCCAGTTGATGAAAAGCGTCACGCCGATGCCGCGCCAGTGCCGCGCCACCTGCGAAAGGGCGGCGAAGTCGATCTTCACCAGCATCGGAACGATCATCAGCCAGATCAGGACGGCGACGGGCAGATTGACCCTGGCGATCTCCAGCGCGCTGATGGCGGCAAACGCCGCCGGCATCCATTGCCCGAGGGCGATGCCCGCGACGATGCACAGGGCAACCCAGACGGTGAGATAGCGTTCGAAGGTGGACATGAGGGTTTCCGTTTATGAGTGGCCGATGCCGGAGAGCCGGTTCTGGAGCGTGAGCCTGTCGAGCGAGGACAGCGGCAGATTGACGAAGATCGAAATGCGGTTTTTCATCATCCGGTAGGTATCGGCAAAGGCGAAGCGCCTTTCCGCCTCGCTGCCCGCGGCTTCGGCCGGATCGGGAACGCCCCAATGGGCGGTCATCGGCTGGCCCGGCCAGATGGGGCAAACCTCATTGGCGGCATTGTCGCAAACCGTGAAAACGAAATCGAGTTTTGGCGCGCCGGCAACGGCGAACTCGTCCCAGCTCTTGGAGCGCAAGCCCTCTGTCGGGTGATTGAGCTGCTTCAGCAGGTCAAGGGCATAGGGATGGACCTCGCCCCGGGGCTGGCTTCCCGCGCTGCAGGCCTTGAACCGGCCTTGCCCCTCGCGCTGGAGGATTGCCTCGGCGAGGATGGAACGGGCGGAATTGCCGGTGCAGAGAAAGAGGACATTGTAGATCCTGTCAGGCATGGGCATCCCTGGCAGGCTGGCAACAAGGGGTGAGATCGTCAAGCAGGGGCTGGCAGAGTTCGGGCCGCCCGCCGCAGCAATCCTTGAGCAGATAGACAACAAGGCTGCGGACCGCCTCCAGTTCCACGCGGTATTGGATGGTGCGGCTGTGCCGCTCCGCCGAGACGAGCCCGGCGTGGCTGAGAATGCTCAAGTGGGTGGACATGGTGTTGTGCGGAACCGCGAGCTTCCGGGCTATTTCGCCCGCCGGCAGGCCGCCGGGCTCGCTGCGGACAAGCAGGCGGAACACCGCCAGCCGGGTGGGCTGGGCGAGGGCCGAAAGGGCGGCAACCGAAGAGTCTAAGTCCATGTGTCGGGAATAATCGACATATGTGGGAGAGTCAAACTCTTTTGGGGCTTCGGCACGGCATGCTGCCTGGCCTTTGCGCGAATAACTGAAATGGACCGGCGGGGCGGGCGCTTCGTGGAGGTGGCCGGCGGAGTCGAGGGCTTCAAGCATCAGATCATTTGCGTCCTGCTGAGAATGACCTCAGAGGTGCTAAATATTTATGACGGGGTGATGAAGGGGAGAGCCTATCGCGGGCGGCGTGAACATGGTTTTCTTGAAGGTTACTCGCGGTGTTGTGGCTGTGGTCGGGCTGGCTGGCACGGCAAAGCGGAGACAGGTGCAGAGCGATTCCCAGCCATCGCCGAACAAGAGGGCGTTGACAAGAGGACAAACATTATATATCTACCTCTAGATTTCTTATCTGGAGGTAGATGATGCGAGATATTTCCGTTTCGACTGCCGTATACGCGAAAATTTGGTCGCTTCGCAAAGAGAACGAAGAAAGCGAGGACGCAATCCTACATCGTGTGCTCGGCTGCACGAGCACTCGTTCTCACGAGAGCAAAAGTGCCAAGGGGATTGGAGTCTCTGATGCCCGATACAATGTTCATTTCGAAGAAGGATTTGAGATATCCCGCAGGTACCTTCGAACAGAATATCGCGCCACTGCGACTGGAGGGCAGTGGCAACTTCAAAACAATGGCAGGCGATATGGGAGTCTGAATGAGCTTAGCAGAGCAATTGGTGCAAAGACTGAGAACGCTTGGGTAAACTGGAACTACGTGGATAGCAACGGCACTCAACGTAAAGTGTCGGAATTGCGCGATGGAACAACAATCAGCGTACGCACCGATTCTACGACGAGCGCCACGACAGAGGAGACTGAGAACATGCCTGTTGAAGTTAACCTTGTTACAGAACACAAGACTTGGGCAGAAGACATTGTGACAGCGCTTGAGCAAATTGGTGGAAGCCAAGCTTCGCTCAACAAAATATATGACGAAACGCGGAAGGTACGTATAACCAATCGGCGATCAGTTCCACCTACATTTGAAGCTGTGGTGCGCGAGCGCCTTGAGTCACATTCGTCCGACTCTGACAGCTTCAAAGGCGGGCCAGATTTGTTTTACATGCCTTACGGCAAAGGTGCTGGAATATGGGGACTTCGTCGAAAACAATAATGTCATTTCGCATAGTCGAGAGGTAACGCAGCGCCGCCTCAAACTCTTACCCGATAATTCTGTCGTATTCATCGTGTGTGCCTATCCAGACCCATGAAAAACCGTCTTTTCCGTCAATTGCCAAGGCCCTGTAGTGCAGGCCTATCCGGGCGGACCATAGATCATCACGGATGCATTTGAAACGCAGGGATGGATGCTTGGGGTCCTTCTTAAGCAAGCCAAAGTTTTTGTCGGCGAGGGCCTGAATTTCCGGCTTCAGTTTTCGATAGAGCTTCCAAAAAGTGGCGGTCGCCTGATGCTTCACAGGGGGCGGACTTTGCCCGCCGCAATTTCCGCTCTTGCCTTTGCGGCAAATTTATCGAGCTTGCCTGCTTTTGCGTCTGCTTCAATCTGCTTGTCCCACAGGTTGGCATGGAATTCCGCAAACCAGTCCGCCAGGGCGACGATGTCGTCATGGGGCAGGGCGGCGATGGCTTTTTCTATTTGTTCGAGCTTGGTCATGCGGGAGATTATAGCACAAAAAGGGAAAAAATCTATCGCGTCTTGCCCGCTGATTCCCCCTGGTAAGGGGCCCTCATCCGGCCTGTCGGCCACCTTCTCCCATCCTGCTCCGCTGCGCTACGCAGGACGGGAGAAGGCGATTGTGATTGAGGCCTTCTCAAGGTGGCCGAAGGCTGGATGAGGACTCTTTGGTTGCGGCCGGTCGCTTTCAGATATGCACTGTCATTGTGCCAAGTTTCTTCCGTCCAGCCGGTTTCACCTTCACTTCGACGTCCTGTCCCAGCACCGTCAGGAACTCCATCAGCCGCCCCACCGACACTGACACCGGGCGCAGGCGCATGAGGGCGGAGATTTGGGGCTGCGTGGTGCGGAGGAGGGCTGCGGCGTCGGCCTGCGTGAGTTTGCGGGCTTTGAGCAGCTTGTGTATCTGCAATGTGAGCTTGGCCTTCAAAAGTTCCTGATCGGGGTTCGGCAATCCCAGGTCGGCGAAGACATTGCCGCTGCTTCTTTCAACTTTCATCTTCATAATAGGTGTTCCTTTCTGTAGGCGGCGCTGTATTCCCCGGCGCGCTTCAATCTTTCGCGGATCAAGTCTATTTCGCGCTCCGGCGTGGCGATGCCGCGCGTCGATTTCTTCTGGAAAACATGCAGCACATATACCGCCTCGCGGAAGCGCACAGTATAAACGGCGCGGTAGGTGCCGCCGCTGTCATCCTCAATCAATTCAATGACGCCCGAACCGCCAAAACCCTTGAGGGGTTTGGCGGATGACGGCGATTTGCCACTCTGGGCCGCATAAAGCGAGACGCCGAAACGGCGGCGCACGGAAGCTGGCAATTCCCGCATGTCCTTCCGGCTTGACGCGATCCAGAACAACGGCTTTGGCAGAACATCCGTCATTATCTAATTATACATATAAATGTATAAAATGCAAGCGCCGAATTAGCGGGTCTTGCCCCTGAACGTCCGGCTCCCCGCCTTCCCGCCCTTTGAACTAGCCCGTGGCCTTGGCTTGCCAGCGGGCCAGCTGGCGGTGGCGTCTTCGATTTTGGATTGTCTGGCCAGGGGATCGTCCATCACGGCGAGTTCCACCGCCTTCAGGCGCTTGACTTCGTCGCGCAGTCTGGCGGCTTCTTCGAATTCCAGGTTGGCGGCGGCTTCGCGCATGCGCTTTTCCATGTCGGCCAGGACCTTTTGCAGGTTGTGGCCGATGAGGGGGCCGGTGTCGCCCGCGTCCACCGTGACATGGTCGCGCTCATACATGCTGTGCATGATGTCCGAGATGTTGCGCTTGATGGATTGCGGGGTGATGCCGTTTTCGGTGTTGTAGGCCACCTGCTTTTCGCGCCGGCGGTCGGTTTCCTTGATGGCGCGCTCCATGCTGCCGGTGATCTTGTCGGCATACAGAATAACCCTTCCATCGACATTGCGCGCGGCGCGGCCGATGGTTTGCACCAACGAGGTTTCTGAGCGCAGGAAGCCTTCCTTGTCGGCATCGAGAATGGCCACAAGGGCGCATTCCGGAATATCGAGGCCTTCGCGCAGCAGGTTGATGCCGATCAGCACGTCAAAGGCGCCGAGGCGGA
>CAZRZB010000185.1:0-4434 GCA_964604435.1 uncultured Aestuariivirga sp.
TATGCCTGGACCATCGGACGGCGCTTTCAACTGGCGGCCGAACGCCTTGGCATCAACCGCAAGCGCACGAAACTTGCCACGGAGTTGTTTCAGCGGCCGCCGCAACCCGGCGAGCAGTTGACGCTGATTTAGAGAGCGGCAACTGCTCCTTAATCTGTCATCCCGGCGAAAGCCGGGACCCAGACTTTTAGGGATTGCACATGTTGAAAGTCTGGGCCCCGACGTCCGTCGGGGTGACAGACGTTTTTTGAAATCAGTGAATTGCAGGAAACCTGCAATTCACAGACCGCATCAAAGATGTGTGAAACCGATAGCGGCTTTCGCCGGGATGACAAAATTGGATATGTGTTCCAATAAAGCACCATGGCACGGAATGATTCCAGCGCACCGGATTTCAGCTTTGAACGCGCCGCTCAGGCCCAAGGGTTTTTGCTTGTCTGCGGCATTGACGAGGCGGGACGGGGGCCCTGGGCCGGGCCGGTGGTCGCCGCCGCGGTCATTCTTGATCCCAAGAATATTCCTTCCGGCCTGAATGATTCGAAAAAACTCACGGAAGAGCGGCGCGAGAAACTCTTTGCCGCGATCATGGCGTCGGCAAGAGTATGTGTCGGCATCGGCGACGAGGCGCGCATCGACCGCGACAACATTCTCGCCGCAACCTTATGGGCCATGGCGGAAGCCGTGCGCAATCTCGATGCCACCCCTGATTTCGCCTTGGTCGACGGCAACCGGGCGCCGAAGCTTGCCTGTCCGGTCCAGACCATTGTTTCGGGCGATGCGCGTTCGCTTTCCATCGCCGCCGCCTCGATCATCGCGAAGGTCACGCGCGACCGAATCATGATGGAGCTGGAGCGGACATTTCCGGGCTATGGCTTTGCCCGCCACAAGGGCTATGGCACGGCGCTCCACCAGGCAGCTTTGCGCCAGCTCGGGCCGTGCAGCCGCCACCGCAAAAGCTTTGCGCCGGTGGCAAAACTGCTGGCGCGTTAACCACAAATCCTGAATTCGATTCACGCCGAGTCCGCAAAGATTCATGATGGCCTTTCAGCATCAAGTCAGTTGCGTTGGATACAGAGTTCATCGATGGGTTTCGAAACTAAGCCGGATATCAGGCCGCTTCACAACCGTGTGTTGGTGGGCGATTGCCTTGCCGAATTGAAGAAGATCCCGGCGGGCTCGGTCGATCTGGTTTTCGCCGACCCGCCCTATAACCTGCAACTGGCCGGCGACCTGACGCGGCCCGACCAAAGCAAGGTCGATGCGGTTGACGACCATTGGGACAAGTTCGCGAGTTTCGCCAGCTATGATGAATTCACCCGGGCCTGGCTCGCGGAATGCCGCCGCGCCCTGAAGCCCAACGGCGCCTTGTGGGTGATCGGCTCCTACCACAACATCTTCCGCGTCGGTTCCATCCTGCAGGATCTGGGCTACTGGATTCTCAACGACGTGATCTGGCGCAAGACCAATCCGATGCCGAACTTCCGCGGCCGCCGCTTCACCAACGCCCATGAGACGATGATCTGGGCGAGCAAGAGCGCGGAATCGAAATACACCTTCCACTACGAAGCGATGAAAATCTTCAACGACGATTCGCAGATGCGCTCGGACTGGACCCTGCCCCTGTGCACCGGCGGCGAGCGGCTGAAGAACAGCGACGGCGACAAGCTTCACCCGACGCAAAAACCCGAGGCGCTTCTGCACCGCGTCATGCTTTCGTCCACCAATCCAGGAGATGTCGTGCTTGATCCTTTCTTTGGCACCGGAACCACGGGTGCTGTCGCCAAACAACTGGGCCGGGTGTTCATCGGCATCGAACGTGAGGAAAATTACGCGCGCTCGGCTCTGGAGCGCATCAAGGCTACCGATCAGTTGTCTGAGGAGGCCCTCAAGACGACTACGGCCAAACGGGCGGAACCCCGCATTCCGTTTGGTTCGCTTCTGGAGCGCGGGCTGGTGAAAGCCGGCGATACGCTGCATGACCCGACCGCCCGGGTGGCGGCACGGGTGCGCGCCGACGGCTCCATCGCCTGCAAGGACAACAGCGGCTCGATCCACAAGATCGGCGCCTATGTGCAAGGGGCGGAAGCCTGCAACGGCTGGACCTTCTGGCATGTGCGCCGGGGGCCGAACCTGGTGCCCATCGACGTGCTGCGCCAGCAGGTGCGCGCCGAACTGGGCTCGGCGGCATGACAGCTTTGCAGGATTTTGCCTTGCCTCGGGCGTTTTGAGGCAGTAGGTCCGGTTGGCAACCGGAGCCTGGAAAGCATGAAAGCCCGCCAACCCACCTCATTCCTGTTCGATCTCGACGGCACGCTGGTCGACAGCGTCTATGACCATGTCCTGGCGTGGAATGCCGCCTTGCAGGAAGAAGGCATTGAGGTTTCGGTGTGGCGCATCCACCGGCGCATCGGCATGTCGGGCGGACTGTTCACCAAGGCCCTGGCCCGGGAAACCGGGATGGAATTCGACGCCGACCAGCTGGCCCGGCTGCGGGCCCTGCACGCCAGCCACTACAGCCGCCATTCCGCCAACACGCGGGCCCTGCCCGGGGCGCGCGAACTGCTGAAATACCTGACCGACAACGCCATCCCCTGGGCCATCGCCACCTCGGGGCGGATGCTGACGGCGGGGTCGGTACTCAAGGTCCTCGGCGTTGATCCGGACAAGGTGCCGGTGATCACGCGCGACCTGGTGGCCTATGCCAAGCCCGATCCGGACCTGTTCCTGGCCGCGGCGGAAAAACTTGGCATTGAAATCGAAACGGCCTGCGTGGTGGGTGACAGCATCTGGGACATGCTGGCGGCACAGCGGGCGCGGGCCCTGGGCATCGGCTTTCTCTCGGGCGGCTATGGCACCGACGAACTGGAGCGTTCCGGCGCCTACCGGGTGTTCGAAGACCCGGCCGACATGCTGGCCCACATCGATGAAGTCGGTGGACGGCGCTAGGCAAGCGTCATAGATTGCCCTACGCAAGCCCCATACGGCCGTGATTGCGGAGGAGGACAGGATGTACAAGCTCTATAATGTGAAGGCCTGGGGTTCCATGTGCGTGCATTTCCTGCTGGAGGAAATGGAGGTTCCCTACACCAATATCTGGATGACGCCGGAGCAGGTCGCGGCACCGGAATTCCGCGCGATCAGCCCGCTTGGCTACATCCCCGCACTCGGGCTTTCCGACGGGCGAGCCCTGTTTGAATCCGCGGCCATCGTCGCGTTCCTGGTGACCGCCCATCCCGAAACGGGGATGGCGCCGAAGCCCGGATCCAACGAATTCGGCGAGTTCCTTTCCTGGCTCCACTTCATGAGCACCAATCTCTATCCGGCCATCAGCATGGGCGACCATGACAGTTTCTACGCGCGCAATGATGCGGAGATGAAGCACCTCGTCGGCCGGTCAATCGAAAGATGCGACCAGTTCTGGGCCATCCTGGCCAGGCGCCTCGAAACCCAGGGGCCGTGGCTGATGGGGGCGACTTTTTCGGCGCTCGACATCTACGCCATGATGCTGTGCTGCTGGGGCAAGCCCACCGAATCCTATGTCCATGGCAAGTTCTCGGCGATCGCCAAGCTGGTCCAGGCGGTCAGGGCGCGGCCCAAGCTCAAGGCGGCGCTGGAAGCCCACGGCGTTCTGCAGCCACGGAGCTAAGGCAGCGCGAGAGCAACGACCTTTCGCATGAGGGATGGCAGGGCTTCCTGGGCCAGGTCATGCTTGTGGACCCAGCGGTAGCCGCCATCGGCGGGCAGATCGGGAGTTTCCGTGAGCCTGGTTTTCCACACGGCGAGCTGCAAATGAAAATGGGTGAAGGTGTGTTCCACCGGCGTCTTCAGCCGGGACCATTTTGCCGTGAGGGGGGCTGCCACTTTGCGCGGCAGCTTTGCTTCCCAAGGGGTTGAAGGAACTTCCACCATGCCGCCGAGCAGGCCCTTCTGCGGCCTGCGGCGCAAGAGAATGCGGCCGTCACCGCCTTCAACCCAAAAGGCAATGCCGACGCGCGACGGGACCTTGGCCTTCGGCAATTTTCGCGGCAGGCTTTCGGCAAGGCCTGACTTGCGGCCCTCGCATTCATCAGCCCACGGACAGATACCGCAGTTGGCAATACGCGGCGTGCAGATGGTGGCGCCCAGATCCATCAGGGCCTGGGCAAAATCCCCGGCGCGCCTTTCGGGAACGAGCGCCTGGGCCCTCTCGCCGATCACACGCTTTGCTTCGGGAAGCGGCGTTTCGATGGCATAGAGCCGTGCCATGACGCGCTCGACATTGCCATCGACGGCAGCGTGGGGACGGTCGAAGGCAATGGCGGCAATGGCGGACGCGGTATAGGGGCCAATTCCCGGAAGGCGGCGCAGCGCTTCAACCGTGTCGGGAAATTTGCCGCCCCATTCGCTTGCCACGCGGAATGCCCAGGCATGCCGGTTTCGGGCCCGGGCCTTAGT
>CAZRZB010000186.1:0-4392 GCA_964604435.1 uncultured Aestuariivirga sp.
CGCTCAAAACTGACGGCACGGAGTTGGTCGGGCTTACGGCCTGAGGAGCGCATGGATGTTTCCTTTTGTGATTTTGGGTCTTCTAGCGCGCCATGGGCGTAAATGGAAATGGCAATAAATTCATGGAATGAACAGGCTTGAATCTCAGCTTTGGGCCAGAAGCCGCCGATGGCCATGTGCCGTTGCGACGGCGTCACCCGTACCAGTCTCTTTTCGACGCTAAGTCGTGTACTATTGATCTATTTGCGATTGGGCGATGAGGCTGGCCCACGCCTTTTACAGAAGCTTTCGGATTCTATTCCAATCCGGTTGCATCCGACTTCAGACTTTGATCAGACGATCCGTCAAATAGGCCGAAAGTGGCAGGTATATCGTTTCGGAAATAATACCAGCGATTGCATCTTCCCACGGATAATTTGGTCCAATTGCCTGGCCGATTTCACCAATGGCAAACATCAGCCACCAAATTGCGGCATAAAGAAACCAATGCCCACTCAGTGAACCACGGGCAAAATAGAATATCAGCACAAATGCACTGGCCGTTCCCATTTTTGAAACGAGGACGCCTAGCAAGAACATCAAAGGTGAATCGCCGGGGGGCTGCAACCCGGTTACGGCTGAAAAAGCCGCATACACAACAAATGGCACGACAAAGATAATCGCAAGAACCAAGAGAAAACAGAGAATGATTTTCTTCATGTCATATGTCTCACTCCCGCCCATCAATCCGGACGGCTTGGTCTTGACCCTAGTCTATCTGCAGTCCGATGTCTGCTTCGGGTCAAAAGCGGAAACTCGACCAGACCCACCCCAATTCCAGCGATGACAACCGCCCAATCTCCCCCTACATTAACCCTATGAGCATCATTCCGCCGCGCCCCCTGTTTGAGGACAAGCCCTCGAGCCTGGCTGATCTTGACCAGCGCTCGCGCAATATCTTCAGGCAGCTGGTCGATACCTATCTGGAAACCGGTGAGCCCGTGGGCTCGCGCACCATTTCGCGCATCCTGCCGGCGGGCCTGTCCTCGGCTTCGGTGCGCAATGTGATGATGGATCTGGAGGATGCGGGCCTCATTTATTCGCCCCATACCAGCGCCGGCCGGGTTCCCACCGAAGCGGGCCTCAGGTTTTTTGTCGATGCCCTGATGGAAGTGGGGGCTGTCACCCCCGATGAGCGGGCCCGCATCGATGCGGAGATCGCCGCCTCGAACCGGCCGCGCCGCATCGAGGATGTCCTGGGCGAGGCCTCGACCCTTCTCTCCGGCCTGTCGCACTATGCCGGGGTGGTCGTGTCGCCCAAGATGAACGCCAGGCTCAAGCACATTGAATTCGTGAACCTGGCCCCGGGCCGCGCTCTGGTCATTGTGGTGGGCGAAGACGGCGGCGTTGAAAACCGCATCATCGAAGTGCCGCCCGGTCTGCCGCCCGCCACCTTCACCCGCGCCTCGAACTACCTGTCCACCCGCTTCCAGGGCAAGACCATTGCCGAGGTCCAGCGCTTCATGAAGCTGGAAATGGATACGCTGCGCCGCGAACTCGACGCGGTCTCGGCCAAGATCGTGCAGACCGGAATCGCCGTCTGGTCCGGCGAGAGCGACGCTGATTCGAAGACTCTGATCGTCCGGGGCCAAGCCAATCTCCTCGACAATGCCAAGGCCGTCGAGGAACTGGAGAAGATCCGGAAGCTCTTTGAAGATATTGAAAACAAAAGGGAATTGGTCCAACTCCTGGGCCTCGCCGAGGCCGCGGAGGGAGTCCGCATCTTCATCGGCTCGGAAAACAAGCTGTTCTCCATGTCCGGCTCCTCCCTGATCGTGGCGCCCTACAAGAACAGCGAAGAGAAAATTGTCGGTGTTCTGGGCATTATCGGGCCGACCCGGATGAACTATGCCCGGATTATTCCCATGGTGGACTACACCGCCAAGGTGGTGAGCCGTCTCCTCACTTGATTTTTTGCCCGTTCAAGCCGATATGCCACTGATCCCGGACATCAATTGAGTGTGCAATGAACGACGAAACACCACTGCCCGACCCCAATCTGAATGGCGTTGAAATCGAATCGCCGATGGAGCCGGCCCCGGTTGACGAGCGTGACGCGGAAATTGCCGTTCTGAAGGAGGAGGCCGCTGGCCTCAAGGACCGCCTTCTGCGCCTGGCCGCCGAGATGGAAAACCTGAGGAAACGCACCGAGCGCGAGAAGGCCGAGGCCACCCTCTATGCCGCCACGAATTTCGCCCGTGACTTGCTCAGCGTGGCCGACAATCTGGGCCGCGCCCTGCAGGCCCTGCCGGAAGAGGAACGCGAGCGGGCCGGTGAAGTTGAAAAGAACCTGATCGCCGGGGTGGAAGTCACCGAGCGCGAATTGCTGAATGTCTTCCAACGCCACGGCATCCGCCGCATTGAAGCCGTGGGGGCGAAATTCGACCCCAATTTCCACCAGGCCATGTTCGAAGTGCCGACAAACGAAAAGCCGCCGGGCATCGTGATGCAGGAACTCCAGTCAGGCTACGCCGTGGGCGAACGCTGCTTGAGGCCGTCGCTTGTCGGTGTTTCCAAGGCTGATGGCTAAGGCTGCGTCACCCGCCGCAATGTGAGATTGATGCGGCCGCCGTCCTTGAGGAGGGTCGAGCTTCCGCCGATGATCCGGTCGATGCCGTGGAAGGCGAGGCGTGATGGGCCTTCCAGAACCAGCACATCGCCCGAGGCCAGTTTCAAGGACTGGGTCTTGCCGCCGCGTGCCGTGCCGCCAATGCGGAACAGGGCCGTGTCGCCCAGCGAAATGGAAACCACCGGGGCGGTAAAATCCTCCTCATCCCGGTCCTGGTGCAGGCCCATTTTGGCACCCTCCCCATAGAAATTGACGAGGCAGGCTTCCGGCGGATGGGGATAGTTGGAAACCGCCTGCCAGACAGCCAGGATGGACGGCAGAATCGCGGGCCAGGGGCTGCCCGTCTCCGGATGGCTGGCCTGATAGCGGTAGCCCGCCCGGTCGGAAACCCAGCCCAAAGACCCCATATTGGTCATCCGCACCGAAAAGGGTTTGGCCGTCCTGGGCATCACCGGAATAAACAGCGGGGCCTGCAAAACGGCCGCGCGCAGAGCCCCCAGAATCAGCTCCTGGGCGCTGCGGTCAAGAAATTCCGGAAGGTATCGCATGGGGTGATTCTACCTGCCTATTCCCTTGCTGCCAAAGAAACATCCCCCTATATACCGCCCGAACGATTTTTCCCTTGGAATCAGGGAAAGACAAACCATATGCGGTGAATAGAGGAGGCAGCGGGAATTAAAGCGCCTGATGGGGCTTTTCGCGCGCTGCCGGCCTAGAGGAGAAAAACATGGCTAAAGTTATTGGTATCGACCTTGGAACGACAAATTCTTGCGTGGCCGTCATGGAAGGCAAGAATCCGAAAGTGATCGAGAACGCGGAAGGGGCCCGCACCACCCCGTCCATCGTTGCCTTCAACGCCGAAGGCGAAACCCTGGTCGGCCAGCCCGCCAAGCGGCAGGGCGTGACCAACCCGGAAAACACATTCTTTGCAATCAAGCGCCTCATCGGCCGCCGCATGGAAGACCCCATGGTAGCCAAGGACAAGAAGCTTGTGCCCTACAATATCGTCAAGGCCGACAACGGCGATGCCTGGGTCGAATCGCGCGGCACCAAATATGCCCCCTCGCAGATCTCCGCCTTTACCCTGACCAAAATGAAAGAGACGGCCGAGCGCTATTTGGGCGAGCCCGTCACCCAGGCCGTGATCACCGTTCCGGCCTACTTCAACGACAGCCAGCGCCAGGCCACCAAGGATGCCGGGCGGATCGCCGGCCTTGAGGTGCTGCGCATCATCAACGAGCCCACCGCTGCGGCCCTTGCCTATGGCCTCGACAAGGCCGAGGCCGGTC
The DNA here is from genome assembly GCA_964604435.1 of uncultured Aestuariivirga sp. Lineage (GTDB taxonomy): Bacteria > Pseudomonadota > Alphaproteobacteria > Rhizobiales > Aestuariivirgaceae > Aestuariivirga. The sequence goes on from CAZRZB010000186.1 coordinate 3,898, forward strand.
TCATTGCGGTTTACGATTTGGGCGGCGGCACCTTCGACGTTTCCGTGCTCGAAATCGGCGACGGCGTGTTTGAAGTGAAATCCACCAACGGCGACACCTTCCTCGGCGGTGAAGACTTCGACATGCGCATCGTCGATTATCTCGCCGATGAATTCAAGAAGGAGAACGCCATCGACCTGCGCAAGGACAAGCTGGCCCTTCAGCGCCTGCGCGAAGCGGCTGAAAAGGCCAAGATCGAACTGTCCTCGGCGACCCAGACCGAAATCAACCTGCCCTTCATCACCGCGGATGCCTCCGGTCCGAAGCACCTCACCCTGAAGCTGACGCGCTCCAAGCTCGAAGCCCTTGTGGATGATTTGATCCAGAAGACGGTTGAGCCCTGCCGCCAGGCCCTGAAGGATGCCGGCGTCACCGCCGGACAGATCAAGGAAGTGGTCCTCGTCGGCGGCATGACCCGCATGCCGAAGGTGATCGAAGTCGTAAAGCAGTTCTTCG
>CAZRZB010000187.1:0-4358 GCA_964604435.1 uncultured Aestuariivirga sp.
AGGAAGAGCTGGAGAAGGCCCGGCTGCAGCTTGACCAGGCCCAGCAGCGCGGCGACTTTGCCAAGGCGGGTGAGCTTGCCTATTCCACCATCCCGGCGCTTGAAAAGAAGATGAAGGCGGCGGAAGAAGCGGGTTCAACCTCGATGCTGGAAGAGGCGGTGACCGAATCGCATGTGGCCCAGGTGGTTTCGCGCTGGACCGGCATTCCGGTTGACCGGATGCTGGAAGGCGAGCGGGAAAAGCTCCTGCAGATGGAAGTGGAGCTGGGAAAACGGGTGGTCGGGCAGGAAGAGGCGGTGGAAGCGGTGGCAACGGCGGTGCGCCGCGCCAGGGCGGGCTTGCAGGATCCCAACCGGCCGATCGGCTCTTTCATGTTCCTCGGCCCCACGGGCGTCGGCAAGACCGAATTGACCAAGGCGCTGGCGAGTTATCTCTTTGATGACGAACACGCGATGGTGCGCATCGACATGTCGGAGTTCATGGAAAAGCACTCGGTCTCGCGCCTCATCGGCGCTCCTCCGGGATATGTCGGCTATGATGAAGGCGGGGCCCTGACCGAGGCGGTGCGGCGCAGGCCCTACCAGGTTGTCCTGTTCGACGAGGTGGAAAAGGCCCACCCGGATGTTTTCAACGTGCTCCTTCAGGTGCTTGACGACGGCCGCCTGACCGATGGCCAGGGCCGCACCGTTGATTTCAAGAACACGCTGATCATCATGACCTCGAACCTTGGCTCGGAATATCTCGTGGCCCTGGGCGAAAACCAGGATGTCGATGAAGTGCGCGAACAGGTGATGGGCGTGGTGCGCGGCGCCTTCCGCCCGGAATTCCTGAACCGGCTGGACGAGATCATCCTGTTCCATCGCCTCAAGCGGGCCCACATGGGAGCCATTGTCGATATCCAGATGCTGCGGCTCAAGAAGCTGCTGGCCGAGCGGAAGATCGACGTGGTGCTCACCGATGCGGCACGCAGCCTGTTGTCCGACAAGGGCTATGATCCGGCCTACGGGGCACGGCCCCTGAAGCGGGTGATCCAGAAGTCCATTCAGGATCCGCTTGCCGAGGAGCTCCTGGCGGGCCGGGTCAAGGATGGCGACAGGGTGGAAGTCGGCGTTGCCAACGGCAAGTTCACCTTCAATGGCCTGGTGATGGGCGACAAGCCGGTGATCAGTAATGTGGTGACCCTGCACTGATCTGGCGTAGCGTGCGCCGCGAAGCCTGAGGCCTGACTTGGGGTGACGGAATTCCGTGGCGGCGGCGCGCTTTTTTTGCCATGTTGCGGCTCACAACTTAACCCGTCAGGCTTCTTCATTCGTGATTTTCGACGCAAATAACCTGCTCCTGCTAGGCGGCATGTTCCTGGCTGCAATGCTCTATTCGTCGGTCGGGCATGCGGGCGCTTCCGCTTATCTGGCGCTCATGGCGCTGTTCAACCTGGCCCCGGCAGTCATGCGGCCGACAGCGCTTGTCCTGAACATCCTGGTGGCATCGGTTGTTTCGGCGCGGTTTGCGCTGGCGGGGCTGTTCCGCTGGCGGGTGCTGTGGCCATTTCTCATCGGGGCGGTGCCATTGGCGTTCTTTGGCGGAAGTATTCACCTGCCGGGCAGTATCTACAGGCCGATCGTTGGCCTGGTGTTGCTGATTGCCGCCGCCAGGCTCTTGCTGCCGACAAGACTGCATCTCAGGGAAACCGCTGATCCCCCGGTTGTTCCGGCAATGCTTGGCGGCGGGGCCATTGGATTTCTTTCCGGACTGACGGGAACGGGTGGCGGAATTTTTCTTTCACCGCTCATTCTCTTCATGAGCTGGGCGGAGACGCGAACGGTTTCCGGGGTTGCCGCAGTGTTCATTCTTTGCAATTCAACCGCCGGGCTGCTGGGCAATCTTTCGGCTGTCGGGTCGCTGCCGCCAGAACTTCCTTACTATGCCGCAGCCACCGTGTTGGGCGCCGCCGCGGGCACCACGCTCGGCGTCAAGCGCCTGCCCAGCCCGATGATCCTCAAGGCACTTGGCGCGGTTCTTACAATCGCCGGGTTGAAGCTGGTGTTCGTGCCGTAGGCGAGGGGGCATTCCGGCGGCGCGGCACAATCACTCCGTTGGCCGTCCCGGCGAATTCAGAGAATTACTGGCTTGCCTGGGCAACCTGGGTTGCGGAGGGCGCGTTCTGCATCAGGGCCAGCACGCGGGTCTTGTAGAGCTTGTATTTCTGCAGTTCCTTGCCGGCCAACTGCTTGCCGCCGGCGGCTTTCACCTTAAGCGGGTTCATGGGGCGGCCGGCGACGCGAACCTCGTAATGCAGATGGGGCCCGGTGGCCCGGCCCGTGGCGCCGACATAGCCGATGATCTGCCCCTGATTGACCTTCTTTCCGGTGCGAATGCCGTCAGCCAATTTGCTCATGTGGGCATAGAGCGTTTCAAACTTGTTGTTGTGCTTGATTTCAACCGTCACGCCATAGGCGCCGTGGCGGCCCGCAATTTCAATCACACCGGCACCGGCGGCCCGGATTGGCGTACCGTAGGGCACGCCGAAATCCACGCCGGTGTGCATTTTGGTGTAGCCGAGAAGGGGATGCTTGCGCATGCCGAAGCCGGAGGTGAGTTTTGAACCGGCGACCGGAGTTTTCAAAAGGGCCTTGGAGGCACTCTTGCCATTCTCATCAAGGTAGTCCACCTGGCCATCGGCGTTCACATAGCGGTAATAGGTCTTGGTCACGCCACCCAGGGTAAGCTGGGCATAGTGCAGAACCTTGCGCTTTGTCGACGAGCCGGTCAGCGGATTGCCATAGAAAACCTCGAATGTGTCGTTCGGCTTGATCTGGCGCTGGAAGTCCACGTCATAGGAGAATACGCGGGTCAGCTCGGCGGTGATGTAGTCCGGAACGCCATTGTCCTTGGCCGTCGCATAGAGGCCTGAACCCACATTGGCCTTGGTGCGGAACTGGAAAATCTGGGCGTATTGGGACGCGGTCCCCTTTTCCCTGCCGTCAACACTTGCAACGAAGCGGCCGTCTTCGTCGGCCTCAACGGTGATGGTTTCTTTGGGGCCCGGCTTGAACGAAAGCTGGACGGGGAAGGTGGCGTCGCGGCCATAGAAGTCCTGCTGCCGGTCGAGAGTCAGGTCAAACTCGGTACCGGCCTTGATCATGCGGGCCGGAAACACCGGCTCAATGGCGGCAGCCAGGGCCTGGGCAGCCTCCTTGGTCACGCCACGATTGGTGAGTTCGTCAATCAGCGTGCTGCCCTTGGCAATCGTGAAGGTTTCGTCAACCGGTTCGGCCGGCGGGGTTTTGCTAATGATGGTAATGTTGGCGGATTCGGTTTCGGAAGCCGCAATCTCGGCATCCAGGACAACCGTCTTGCCGTCGCCATAGGGAAGTTCATCGGCGGTGATTTCAGGGTAGTTGTTGTCGCCGGAGAGACCGCGCTCGGGGATGACTTCATTGTCCTGCGGCGAAAAGGAGGCCAGGCTGGCAAGCCTTGCGCCAATGGATTTGGATTCCCCGCCGGCGGACCTGTCGATGGAGGCAAAGGCATCGCCCGGGGCGGCGTTCTCGCCAAACAGCCCAAGCGCCGCGCCGCCGACAACCAGCGTTCCAATAATACCCGCTATGCAGGTGGTCAGCAGCCAACGGTGATGGATGGGCTCGTCGTGGAACGGATCGTCAAGCTCGGCTTCCAACTCATCAAGGGAGATCGCTTCGCGCTGAACGCGAACAGGCTCAATCTTCCGGTAATCAGGTGTTTTACCGTTGCCCTGCAATCTTGATGTCCCCTCAAACCAGATACTAACGCTTATTTTTTACTGGGCCGCCCCACCTCTTACGAGGTTTTTGGTCCAAATGTATATGTTCTGTCAATCTTTAGACGCCCCGCTGCAAGCCCAAGGAAAATCCCTTGTCCCCCCACAGAGTGCCAGGTCCGGACTGTCCCATATCCCGAACCCCAGAATCATTGCCACCAGACCATTAAGGTTTGGTTAACTATGGACATCCCGCCCAATGATGGCGAGATTGGGGCGCCGCGGCCAGAAAATACCGCGGAAGCGCCAGAGACTATAGGCATCCCCAACAATTACGGCCCGGTGGTCAAGAACAGCGCCGTGCCGGCGCGGAACGGATGTCTTTTGCAGCTCGCCCACTGCCCAAAAAGCCTTATAAATATGGGCTTCTTCGCAATTGCAAAAATTTTCCAACAAACGCTTGACACTTCCGCATGAGGGCTCCTATAAAGCGGCCACTGAGGGACGCGGCGTTGCAAACAACTGCCGATGTTCCTACGTGAATTCAAGATGCAGCTGGCTGAGACGCCGGTGTTACCCGAAAGGGGAACCGGTGGATTTTTCGTCGGCTGCATGAATCGGA